>CALXAR010000014.1 GCA_944386345.1 uncultured Clostridia bacterium | reverse complement strand
GTAACTTCATCACTTAATACTTTATCTGTTCCTATTTCTTTATAGTTTACTATTACTTTTGTCTCTTTCTTTACAAACCCTGCATTTACATTTGATACTGTAAGCTCTGGCAAATCTATTGAATTTAATCTTGTAATCTCATCTGTTTCTCTTTCTTCTACATTAAATTTACTATTTATTGCATTATTTGTTCCTACTTCTTTTTCTGTTAGTGTATATTTATTACTTGGAACTGATACCTTTACATAGTAATCTCCTTTTGGTAGATTTTCAAAACTATAATATCCTTTCTCATCTGTTCTTACTGAACTTACTACATTTCCATTTACATCTGTTACTTGCTCTCCTTGATCATTTGTTAGTGTTACCTCTACATTAGCAAATAACTGTTCTCCTTCATCTATTACTCCATTTCCATTTGAATCTTCCCATGCAACTCCTTCTATCTGTCTTTTTACTACTTGACTTATAACGCTACTTGTTGTCATTTCCTCTGTCTCTTCATATACTTGAGCTGTTGCACTATTTACATACTTATCTAGTCCTGTATTATTCTCTGTCTTTAAGTATATATCTATTGTTACACTTCCTTGTACTCCTATTTCTCCTTTTATTGCAAACGCTGTTACCTTTTGCTTTATTATCTCTGAAAGTGCTTTGTTCCATCCATCTCCTAAATTATCATCTTTTGACGTTACTGTTTCTCTTACAGTTTCATCTGTTGTATACAATATCTCTAAATTATCATTTGATATAGTCTCACCATTCTCATTTTCTTGAGTTATCACTAGTCTATCTAATGTATATTCTCCTGTATATTCTGTTCCTCTTGAGTCTCCATTATATGGTAAAATATCTAAAAGCTGAAAATCAGATATTACTCCATCTGTGTTATTCTTATATGATAATGTGTAATGAATTTCTCCATCTTTTTCTATTACTGGTGTATTAACTGATTTATATAATCTATGTGATGCTAAATTGATTACTTGTATTGAAGTTTCTGTTGTTCTAGAGCTTTCTTTTTCTGTTCCAACTTTATCTGGAGAAGCATAAATAACTGCTGTAACATCAAATTGTGAACCATTAGCAGCTTCCTCATCTATACTTGTTTCAAAGAAAAGACTATCAATTGCTTGATTTACTGTACAATTTGGAATATTAAATACTAATGTAGTTGTACCATCACTATTTTTTGTCACTTCAGGCTCTCCATAATTACTACTATTTGGAACATATGTTAAGCCTACTGGAAGCGTAATTGTATTTCTTACATTTACATCTGATATAGAGCTAGTAGCAGAGCTATTTAAAATAGATGTAACTTTAAATTTAGCTATATATTCATTTTTAGAAAAATCATAATTAGTTTTTTCATTTTCATTAGCATCTATTGCTGTAATTTCTATTCTCTGTGTTGCCCCTATAACTTGAACTGTATTACCAAAATATGAGCCACCAGCATGTGTTCCCGAGATTTGTACACCATTTTCATCATACTCAGTTTTTACATAATCTCTAGTAGGATAAAATACATAATCATCTGGCCACATAACATCTTTATTTGTAGCTGTATATATATCTCTATCTAATTCATATGTATAAAATTGAGCTTTCTGAGTTACTCCATATGTCTGCCCTATAGTTGCAGTATCTTTAATAACAACGGGTAAACGTAGCGATAAACTTCTTACAGGATCCTCTCCTCCTTGTGATTCATAGTATACCCCTATACATAGTTTTCCTTCTGGAATATCACTTAAATTCTCGTATAGCTCAAAATCTGATATTAATGCATCATTCATTTCTTGCTGAGATGACCAATTTTCTCCATTTTCTTTTGTTACATACCACATTTTAAATTGCATATATTGTGGATGACTATTTAAAAATTTTTCTCCATTTGATAATACTACTGGCTCGTAGCAATCAGCATCAAATTTATAAAAGCAATTTATAGTTCTAGGATGATTTTCTGCATCATTATTTGTGCTTTGCTCAAGAGTAGAATTTAAAAACAATGTCTGTCCTCTAACGGCTCTACCATCACCAGTGTTCCATGAAGTATGTAAATTTGAAGAAGGGCTATTTCCATTTCTTCTATTTATATATACTAATGAGTTATATGAACCTGGCAAAGTTTTTGTATATTGTGTACTCGTACTATCATCTGATGTGTTTTGTTGTGTTGTAGTATCTATTCCACTAACTGATGTAGCTTTAAAATTTAAATCTCTAACATCTAAATAATAGTCTGTTGCTTCGTCATATTCGTCCCAATCAGGAACTAGTACTTGTAGATATATAGAGCCAAAACATCCCATATTTTGTGTATATGCAATAGGTGTTGCATTTACATCATATCCATAATCATATTGTGGAAAAATTCCATCAAACTTATAATTATTTAATGTTATATTTAATATATTATTATCTTGAGTTATTGAAACATTACCTGAGTCTAATACACTAGAATTTCTATTTGAAGTTGCCTTACCAGACGGAAAAATCTTATCCCCATAATATACAAAACTATGATTTCCAGTAAACATTTCTCTACCAGGAATAAGTCCTTGAGTTCCTGTACAAGCTATCTGATAATTCCATAAAATAGGGGTAACCTCATCTGTTATATCAACTTCTTCTCCGCCTTGAGATTCTTGTTTAGTTAATGTCATTTCTAAATCTACATTAATATCTCCTGTAGGATATTCAATTCCTTTTAATCCTTTTGCAACAGCTTGATTATATAGTTGATATACAACTGCATATCCATACATTCTTCCTGTTACATCCTGACCATCAATATTTACAGTTGTTCTTGATGCACAATTTCCATTTCTTACTAATCTTATGTTATAATTTGCTGCGGCACTAATTTTTATTATTTCTGGCCTAACACTTATTTTGTCTTTGTCCTCGTTTCCGTTTAGCCAAAATTTTAGTTCTGGCTGTAGCTCTAATCCATTTTTAGCACCTAAAATATTTACAACAAAAATTAATGTCTGCTTTCCTGGAACTGTTAAGTCATCTGTAGACATAGAATAGCTTCCTGTTAAAGTTAAGCCATCTGATGATACTTTTGCATCTTCAATCCATCTCATTGAATCTAGATCCCATTTTATAGTCTCGGATGAAAATGTATCTGGTAGAGTTGCTTCAAAATATATTGTTCCTCCAGTATATCCAGCTGTATCGGCGTTATTTAATACCATTGTATTCTCTACTGTCCATGTTACTTGATCAAACGAACGTACTATATTATTATCTTCACTACTATCATTTCCTGGGTCATCATTTTCATCAAATGGACCTGTACCAGTTTTTGTTTGTATTATTTGTGAAGAAGATATAGTAGCACCATTGTCTGGCAATTCTTCTACCGCATTTACTGAATTAAATATACTTAAAAAACAAATTATAGTTATAATAAATAGTAATAATTTTATTTTTTTCATACTCATACCTCTTTTATTTTTATTTTTCTCATATATTTTTATATTATCCTATATTAAAACTTTTTTCAACAAAAAATATGAAATGGTTAATTTTTTTAACCATTTCAATTTATAATTTTTAATATTCATTTCCTTTTATATCAAGTCCTTTAAGTTGTAATTTTATAATGATAGACTGTATATCGCTTTGAACAAAATCTAAGCTTCTTAAATCACTTCTTGAAAAATTACATAGCTTTCCAATAGTATCAATATTATTATTTATTAATTTGTTATAAATTTGATTATTTAAGTTAAGTTCATCTACATTATCTGAAAGTAATTTTTCATTTTTAAATTTATTCTTCATATTCTTTTACCTCTTCTACTAACTCATTCATAAGCTCTTTAACAGTTATAATCTTATTTATTTTATCTACGTTACTTCCACAAAAAACAAGTCCGTTATCTATGTCTCCATTTACAGAATTGACTAATGCTTGAGTTATACAATAAGGAACAGTTTTTCTATCACATGTTTTTATACAATTAAAGCATTTTTCTATTTTATAATTTTGTAAGTTATCTAAAAAGTGATTTTTTATTGCTCTTCCAGGCATTCCTACTGGGCTTTTTATAATTACTATGTCCTCTTTTTTAGCATTTACATATGCCTCTTTAAATTTAATATCTGCGTCACATTCCTCTGTAGCAACAAATCTTGTTGCAATTTGAACGCCATCAGCACCATGTTGTATTGCATTAGCAATATCTTTTGAGTCAAATATTCCACCAGCAGCAATAACAGGTATATGTTTTGAAAATTTATCTTCATAAGGCTTAACTGCTTTTTTTACATCAGACACTATATCATAAATATTTATATCTTTATTATTTAGTTCTTCCAAGCTAAATCCTAAGTGTCCTCCAGCTTTTGGTCCTTCTACAACAATCATGTCTGGAACATAATTATACTTTGTTGTCCATAACTTACACATTAAACTTGCAGCTCTGCTACTTGAAACAATCGGTGCTATTTTTATATCATATCCTTTTACTATATCTGGCAAAGTCTTAGGAAGTCCTGCTCCTGATATAATCATATCAGCACCAGACTGTGCAGCTTTTTTTACCATTTCTTCATAGTTTGTTGTAACGCACATAATATTTACAGCAATCATTCCATTCCCTTGACTTATTTTTTTGGCTTCTTTAATGTTTTTTTCTAATGCTCTATAATTTGCCTCATATGTATTAGTGTCAAAATCATCTTCTTTAAATCCAATTTGAGCACTTGATATAACTCCAATGCCACCACATCTTGCAACATTTCCTGCCAAATTTGAAAGTGACACTCCAACACCCATACCACCTTGAATAATTGGTATAGATACAACTTTTTCTCCTATTTTTAACTCTGGTAAATTCATTTTTCCTCCTATATTCCCATTATTGAATATCCATTATCTGCATATATTACTTGACCTGTTATAGCACTTGATAGTGGACTACATAGAAAACTTATTACATTTCCAACTTCTACTGTTGTAACATTTCTCTTAAGTGGAGCATTATTTTCTACCACATCAAGTATTGAGCTAAAGTTTTGTATTCCTTTTGCTGATAAAGTTTTTATTGGTCCTGCAGATATAGCATTAACTCTAATTCCATCTTTTCCAAGATTTGAAGCAAGATATCTCACACTAGCTTCAAGAGCTGCCTTTGCAACTCCCATAACATTATATCCTGGAAAAACTTTTGTTGAACCATGATATGTTAAACATACTATACTTCCACCTTCATTTAATAGTCCAATTTCTTTTGCTTTTCTTGCAACTAAAACCAAAGAATATGCACTAACCTCGTTTGCATGTAGAAATCCTTCTTTACTAGTATTAATAAACTCTCCTCTTAAATCTTGAGTATTTGCATGAGCAATACAATGAACTATTGCATCAAATCCATCATATTCTTCCTTTAATTCTTTAAATAATGATTCTACTTTTTCTTCATTTAAAACGTCACATTCAAAAGCTTGTGCGCCTTTAAACTCACTAATTAGCTCTTCAATTTTACCTTTATTTTCTTCTCCCATATAAGTAAAGTATAATTTTGCTCCTTGCTCATATGCAGATTTTGCCGCTCCATATGCAATAGACCACTTATTTCTTATCCCCATAATTAATATTTTCTTCTCATTTAACATTAGTAATCTCCTCCCATTTTCCTATACTTGTTATATCTATTATCTAATAACGTATCTTTATCAGTTTTCATTAATTTTTCCATATTTGTAACTATATCTTCCTTTATTATATTAGACATCTCTAAGATGCTATTTTTAGCATTACCTTCTGGCTCATTTAAGATCTCATCTATAATATTAAAATCTAGTAAATCTTTCGCAGTAAGTTTCATCTTTTCTGCAGCCTCTTCTTTTCTTGATGAATCTTTCCATAAAATACTTGCATACCCCTCAGGAGATAAAATTGAATATATAGCATTTTCAAGCATACAAACTCTATCTGCAACTCCAATTGCAAGAGCTCCACCACTTGAACCTTCTCCTATTACATATGAAATAGTTGGAACGTTTAATGAAGACATTATCTCTATACTTTTAGCAATTACTTGTCCTTGACCTCTCTCTTCTGCTCCAATACCTGGATATGCACCTTTTGTATCAATAAATGTTATTAATGGTCTATTAAATTTTTCAGATTGCTTCATAAACCTAATTGCTTTTTTATAGCTTTCAGGATTTGGCATTCCAAAATTTCTTTTAATGTTTTCTTTTGTATCTCTTCCTTTTTGCTCAGCAATAATTGTATAATTTCTTCCTTTTAATGTAGCAATACCACAAACTATAGCACCATCTTCTGCAAAATCTCTATCACCATGAAGCTCTATAAAATCTTCAAAAATATTTTCTATATAATCTAGAGCAGTAGGTCTATCTTTATCTCTAGCAATTTCTACTTTTTTCCATGCATTACTATCCATTATAATCCCCCTTACTCATACTAATAATTTTTGCTATAGTATCTTTTAAATCTTTTCTTTCCACAATTTTATCTATAAATCCATGTTTAAACAAAAATTCAGATGATTGAAAGTCTTCTGGAAGTTTCTCATTTATTGTCTGCTCAATAACCCTTTTTCCAGCAAAGCCAATCATTGCTCCAGGCTCTGAAAGTATTACATCTGCAAGAGTGGCAAAACTCGCAGTAACTCCACCATATGTTGGATCTGTTAAAATGCTTATATATAACAGTCCCGCATCGTGAAGCTTTGAAACAGCAGCACTTGTTTTTGCCATTTGCATTAAAGATATTATTCCCTCTTGCATTCTTGCTCCTCCTGATACACTAAATATAACTATAGGTAATTTTTCTTCAATTGCTTTTTCAATTGAATATGTTATATATTCTCCAACAACATATCCCATACTTCCCATAAAGAAATTTGAATCCATTGCACAAATAACTGCTTTTTTACCATTTATATTTCCTATTCCACATTTTACAGCCTCTTTAAGTCCTGTCTTTTGCCTTAATCCTTCTATTTTACTTATATACTCAGGCATAGAAAGCGGATCTCTACTTTCTATATTTAACTCAAATTCATTAAATGTATCTTTATCTACAATTTGTTCAATTCTTCTTCTACTAGATAATCTAAAATAATGAGAGCATTTAGGACAAATACTATAATTAGCTTTTACATCATCTTTATATAATATCTCTTTACATTTTGGACATTTAATCCATTTACCAATAGGTATATCTGCTTTTTTTCCTTCTATCATAATCCAAACTCCTCTTTAATTATAGCTGTTGTAAATTCACCACTTTTAAATTTTTCATTTGAAAGGATAGATTTTAAAAATTCTATATTTGTTTCTATTCCCTCAATAATACATTCATCAAGTGCTCTTTTCATTTTTAAAATAGCTTCATTTCTTGTTCTAGCATGAACAATTACTTTAGCAATCATTGAATCATAATATGGAGGTATAGTATATCCTTCATATACTGCTGTATCAACTCTTGTCTCATTTCCGCCAGGAAGTACTAATTTTGTAATTTTACCTGGGGATGGCATAAAGTTTTTATATGGATTTTCTGCATTTATTCTACACTCAATACTATGTCCTCTTGGTCTTATCTTGTCTTGCACTAAATCAAGTCTTTTTCCAGATGCAATTTTTAGTTGTTGCTTTACTATATCTATTCCTGTCATCATCTCTGTTACAGGATGCTCAACTTGAATTCTTGTATTCATTTCCATAAAATAATAATTATTGTTATTATCAACCAAAAACTCGACTGTCCCAGCACCTTCATAATTTGCAGCTTTTGCAGCTCTTACTGCTGCCTCACCCATTGCCTTTCTTGTTGTATTATTTAATATGGTAGATGGACTCTCTTCAAGAATTTTCTGATTGTTTCTTTGAACTGAACAGTCTCTTTCACCTAAATATACACAATTATTGTACCTATCTGATAGAATCTGTATTTCAACGTGTCTTGGATTTTGAACATATTTTTCCATATAAATTGTATCATCACCAAAAGCATTTTTTGACTCTTGTTTTACAAGACTTAACATATCTTTTAAATCTTCCTTTTTAAATACAATTCTAATTCCTTTTCCACCGCCACCAGCAGACGCTTTAAGTATTACGGGATATCCTATAGTATCTGCAAGTTTTTCTGCCTCTTTATATGAATTTAATTTATCTTTTGAGCCTTCAATTACAGGCACATTATTTTCTCTCATTAACTTTTTACTATTTATCTTATTTCCCATAAGCTCTATTGTCTCATATGAAGGACCAATAAACTTAAGATTACATTCTTCACACATTTTGGCAAATCTTGCATTTTCAGCTAAAAATCCAAATCCTGGATGTATGCTATCTGCACCTGTAAGACATGCTGCCTCTAATATATTTTTTACATTCAAATAGCTATCTGCAGATTTTGCGGGTCCAACACATATAGCTTCATCAGCAAGTCTTACATGCAATGCATCCTTATCAACCTCAGAATATATAGCAACAGTTTTTATATTCATTTCCTTACAAGCTCTAATTACTCTTACTGCAATTTCTCCTCTATTTGCTATTAAAACTTTATTAATCATATAATCACCTACACTACTGCAAAAGTAAGTTCACCTTTTGCAGCCACCTTATCATTTACGTATGCAATAGCTTCTCCTACTCCTATAGGCCCTTTTTCTTTTATAATATTTACTTCAAGTCTTAATACATCTCCTGGTACTACTTGTTTTTTAAACTTAAACTTATCTATCCCACCAAATAGTGCATTTTTTCCTTTATTTTCCTCTTTTGAAAGTATTGCAACAGCTCCTGCTTGTGCTAATGCCTCCACTATTAAAACACCTGGCATAATTGGATTACCTGGAAAATGTCCCCCAAAATGTGGCTCATTTATACACACATTTTTATATGCTATACAGCTTTTTCCAGGCTCAAAACTCTCTACTCTATCTATCATTAAAAAAGGTGCTCTTTGTGGAATTATCTTCATTATCTCATTTATATCTAACATCTTATCCTCCTACTTTATTTTAAATAGTGGTTTACCGTAATCAACCATCTCTTCATTTCTAGTACATATCTCTACAACTTCACCATCAAATTCTGATTCAATCTCATTCATAAGTTTCATAGCCTCTATTATACAAAGTACTTGACCTTTTTTTACAATGTCTCCAACTTTTACAAAATCTTCTTTATCTGGTGCTGGTTTTAGATAAAAAGTACCAACCATTGGAGATTTTACTATATTTGCTGAAATTTCCTCTTCATTTTGATTTGTTTTTTCTTCAGCCTTTTGAGTAGTAACCACAGTTTGTACTGGAGTAATATTATTACCATTACCACTTGTATCTTTTGTTAAATTAATTTTTACTCCATCTGGAAATTCAATATTTAAACTACTTAAACTAGACTGACTCATATCATTTATTATTTTTTTAATTTGTTCATATTCCATATTAATACCTCCATTAATCTGTATATTTTTTTAAAATAATGCTACTGTTGTGTCCACCAAATCCAAGTGAATTAGACATTGCATATTCTACCTCATGCTTAATTGGTTTGTTTGGAACAATATTTAAGTCACACTCTTCATCTTTTACCTTATATCCAATTGAAGGTGGAATTATACTCTCTTCAATTGCTTTAACACATGCTATTGCCTCTATTGCACCTGCTGCTCCAAGCAAATGTCCTGTATGACCTTTTGTTGAACTTACAAATAATTTATCTGAATTTGGAAAAGCTCCTTTTATTGCTGCTGTCTCATATTTGTCATTTATTGGAGTAGCTGTACCATGTGCATTTATATATGTGATCTCATCTGGAGAAATATCTGCATCATTTAAAGCATTAATCATAGCACGTTTTCCGCCTTCTCCTCCTGGAGCAGGAGATGTTATATGATATGCATCAGATGAAGCTCCATATCCTACAACTTCTGCATAAATTTTTGCGCCTCTTTTTTTAGCATGCTCCAATTCTTCAAGGACTAATACTCCTGCACCTTCTCCCATTACAAAGCCTGCACGCTCCTTATCCCATGGAATGCTTGCACGAGTTTTATCATCAGTAGTATTTAAAGCTTTTATTGTAGTAAATCCTGCAATTCCTGAAGGAGTAATTGAAGCTTCACATCCACCACAAAGCATAGCATCTTGATATCCGTGTCTAATAACTCTAAAGGCTTCTCCTATTGAGTGTGTACCTGAAGCACATGCTGTAACGATACACTCTGATTCACCTTTTATTCCTAAATCAATAGCAATATTTCCTGCAGCCATATTACAAATCGCCATAGGAATATACATAGGTGATACTCTATCTGGTCCCTTTTGATTTAAGTTGATGTTTTGCTCCTCTATTGTAGCAAGACCTCCAATTCCAGAGCTTACAATTACACCAACTCTTTCCATATCTGTATTTTCACTACTAATATTACTATCTTTCATAGCTTCACGTGCTGCAATCATGGCAAACTGAGAAAATCTATCTAGTCTTTTTGCAGATCTTCTATCAAAATAATTTTCTGGATTATATCCTTTAACCTCAGCTGCAAGTTTTACTTTAAAATTTGTTGTATCAAAAAGCGTTATATTGTCTATTCCACACTTACAATCAACAAGTCCTTTAAAAAAATCTTCTACATTATTTCCAATAGGAGTTATTGCTCCCATACCTGTTACTACTACTCTTCTATCCATTTTTTACCTCCTACATTACCATTCCGCCATCAACATTGATTACTTGACCAGTTATATATGAGCTTTCATCATTTGATAGGAAATATACAACATTTGCAACTTCTTTTGCATCTCCCATTCTTTTAAGTGGTATTTGTGCATAAATATTTTCTTTTACTTTATCTGTTAAAACACTTGTCATATCTGTATCGATAAATCCAGGAGCAACAGCATTTACTCTAATATTTCTTGCAGAAAGTTCCTTTGCAAGAGACTTAGTAAATCCAATTATTCCTGCTTTTGATGCTGCATAATTTGATTGTCCAGCATTTCCAGCAACACCAACTACAGATGATATATTTACAATATTTCCACATCTTTTTTTCATCATATATGGCACAACATTTCTAGTCATATTAAATGTTCCTTTTAAATTAATATCTATAACTCTATCAAAAGCCTCTTCTTTCATCATAGCAATAAGTCCATCTTTTGTTATACCTGCATTATTTACAAGTACATCTATTTTTCCAAATTTTGATATAGTCTCTTTAACTAAGTTTTCACATTCATCAAACTTAGATACATCAGCTTTAAGTATTAATACTTCGTTTCCATATTCTTTAAAATTATTTTTTATGCTTTCAATATCTGTATTTTCTGATACGTAATTTAGTACCAAATTATACCCCTCTTTTGCAAATCTTTCTGCAACACTTTTTCCTATTCCTCTTGTTCCACCTGTAATTAACACAACTTTTCTATCTTCCATTTTTTCTTACTCCTTTACTAATTCTAATAATTTATTTAAAGTGTCCATATTTTCTACACTAATTGCTTTTGATTCCTTGTTTTCTTTTTTTACAAAGCCTCCAAGTGCCTTACCAGGACCAACTTCTACATATAACTCAATATCTCTATCTTTTAAATTTTTAAGTATCTTATCCATTCTTACTGGGTTTATCATATGCTCTGATAAAATATCTACAAAATCTTCATTATCTTTATACTCTAAACCATCTAAATTTTTAAGTACTGGAATCTCACCTTTTCTATAATGTATTTTTTCAAGTTCAAGTTTTAGTTTATCACTTGCATCTTTTAATTTAAATGTATGGAAAGGACCAGCAGTATTAAGTGGTATTACTCTCTTTGCACCTTTCTCTTTTAAAGCACTACTTGCAAGCTCTACGGCATTCTTGTCTCCAGATATAACTGTTTGCATTGAGTAATTATAGTTTGCTGGTACTACAAATCCCTCTATGCTTTTACATACTTGCTCTACTGCACTACTTTCAAGACCAATTACAGCAGCCATCATATATTCATTTGAATTACACTCCTGCATTATTTCTCCACGCTTTTGTACAAGTTTAAGTCCTTCTTCAAAGCTCAAATAGCCTCCATCTATTAGAGCTGTATATTCTCCTAGACTTAGTCCTGCACATACGTCTGGACTTATATTATATTTTTTAAGTACATTACATATTGCAAGAGAGCTAACAAGAATAGCAATTTGAGTATTAGAAGTTTTATTTAATTCTTCATCTGTAGACTCAAAACATAGTTTTGCTATGTCTTTTCCAAGTATCTTGCTTGCCCTTTTGTATATATCTCTTGCCTCTTCAAAATTATCATAAATGTCTTTGCACATTCCTATTTTTTGAGCACCCTGACCAGGGAATAAAAAAGCGATTTTCATTTTATACCTCCATTAATATACTTCCTAGATTTAATCCTCCTCCATAACCTAGAAGAATTATCTTATCATTTTCTCTTAATTGATTAAATTCAAATAACTCATCAAGAGCTATTGGTATACTTGCGCAAAATGTATTTCCATATCTTTTTATATTTGTATACATATTTGCATTTGTTTTTTTACAAATCTTCTCTAATATCTTAATATTTGACTGATGTGGAATAACAAATTTAATATCTTCTATTTTTTCATTAGAGTTATCTAGAATCTCACTAATATTCTCTATTGTCTTAGTTGTAGCAAACTTATATACTTCTTTTCCATTCATAGATAGCTCATGATTCATATTACAAGTTAAAATTTGGTCTTTATCATCAAAGCTCTTTATATTACTTACATACTTTTTGTTTTCTTCTATTGCTTTTAAATACATGCAACCAGCACCATCTCCAAATAGTATCTGAGTTTTTATATCATCATACTTATTCTTAGATAATATATCCGCTCCTACAACTAATACATTTTTAGCACTTGATGTTGCTATATACTTTTGCGCAATATCTAAAGCATTAATATATCCACTACATCCTGCAAGGATGTCAAAACACATACAGTCTTTTATATTAAAATATTTTTGAATCTCAAACGATAAAGATGGCATCATGCTATTATATGTTGTAGATGATGTAATGATCATGTCTACATCTAGAATACTTAGGTTGTTGTTTTTTCTAAGCATATCTTTTACTGAATTAATAGCCAAATCTTCTAAAGTTTCATCTATAGAATAATATCTAGTTTCTATACCAGTTCTTTTATATATATATCCATCTTCTAAATTATTTTCTTTTTCTATATATTCACTTTTAACTTCTCGCTTTGGTAAATATTTACCTGTAGCAATAATCTTTACTGAGTTCATATCATCCTCCAACTATAAATAGTTTATATTAAAAAAATAATAAAATCACTAACCTGACTGGTCAGTCTAAGAATAAAAAAACAGTCAAAAAAAAGAAAGTATTTTATTTTCAAATACTTTCTTGCTATGTGATTTACATATTATTTTTTAGATTATTATAATTTTTTACTTTAAAATACCGTTAATTATTATATTACTAAATTTTTTAGCAGTCTCTGCTATATTTATATTTTTCTTATTCTCATATCTTAACATAACTCCAGAACAAATTATTCCAAAAATCTCAAATGCAGTTGTTCTTGTATCACAATCTTTAATTTCTCCTTTATCTATTCCTTCAATTAGAACGTTTTCAATAACATCTACACATTCATATATACATTTTCTACAACTTTCGTTTCTTTTACCATCACCACAAAACTCATTCATAACTAGATTAATTAAGTTCTCATACTTATCTACAACTTTTACCTCAACAAGTATTATTGCTTGTATCTTCTCTTCAAATGTATTAGCCATTCTTGCTTTTAATTCCAGACTATGCTTTAAAAGCTTCATTCCTTCTAAAATTAGGAAAGCTAATATCTCCTCTTTACTAGAAAAATGGTAATATAATGTTCCTTTTGCTATTCCTACAATTGATGTAATTTCTTCAATACTCGTTGCATCATATCCTTTTTTTGCAAATAAATCCATCGACGTCTCAAAAATTTTTCTTTTAGTTCTATTCATACTAGTCCTCCATCATTTTAAGATATCTTGCCTCAAATATATTTAAAAACTTAGCTATAACTTTTTCTCTACTACATTTTATATTAAATTCATTATATATAGATGAAGCTATTTGTTTAATATTATCATTAAATTTTTCTTGTAAAACATTTATACCAATACCTACATAGAGTCTTACAACTCTTTCACCTTGTAGTCTTGTTTCTGTTAATATCCCACCAATCTTTTTAGAATTAATAACTATATCGTTTGGTACTTTTATTTCTAAGTTTACATCATATAATTTAGCAAAAGTCTCAATAATACACTCAGCAATTGTCATTGTAATATTTTTTAATTTTTTTATATTACAATTAGGGAAAAGTACAAAAGACATAGCTATATTCTTATTCTTTGAGTCTGAATACCATACTCGTCCATGTGTACCTTTTCCACTTGATTGCTCTTCTGCAATTATTATTGTACCATTTGCTATATTATTTCTTCTTTTTAACTCGCTTTGAGTCGAATCAATTATATCATAAACTTCTATAGTTTGTCCTAAAATATTTGTATTAATTTCTGATTTTATAATATTTATATCCATTACATTTCTTCTTTCAAATCATTATATATATTCTTAGCAGCTTCTCTTCCTGAAAAACTTGCCCAAGCCACAGTAGACTTTATTCCTGCAGCGTCTCCTGCAGCATATACTCTATCTATATTTGTTCTATATTTTTCATCAATTTTTATTTTATTCCAATCATTTTTTTCAACTTCTTTTACTGATTCTTCATCAAGTCTTGAGCCAATTGCCATTATAACATAATCAATATCTAAAAAGTAATTTGAATTTGGAATATTTACAGGATAAGGTCTTTTTCCTTCCTCAAAGACAAGCTCAGTTTTTATGCACTCTATCTTTTCTACCTTATCTTTTCCAATTGCTTTTACTATATTATTTAAGAATAAGAATTCAACGCCTTCTTCTTTTGCTTCTTTTATCTCTTTCTTTTCTGCTGGCATCTGCTCTTCTGCTCTTCTATAAACCACATATACATGGCTTGCTCCAAGTCTTTTTATTGTTCGGCTTGTATCCATTGCAACATTTCCGCCACCAACTATAGCAACGCTTTTTCCTTTAAAGTCTGGAAAATCTTTATATTCTAATAATTCATTTCCACCATATACTCCTACTAGATCTTCTCCTTCAATTCCCATCTTAGAAGATATATTTGCTCCTATTGCAATAAATATAGCGTCATATGAGCTTCTTAAATCATTTAATAACAAATTTCTTCCAAGTTCCATTTTATACTTTACGTTAATTCCTAAATCTAATATTTTACTATATACTCTATCTACTATATCTTTAGGTAACCTAAAATCTGGTATTCCATGTACTAGTAGCCCTCCAAGATATGATTTTTTCTCATATAAATCAACATGCTTTACTCCAAGCCTTTTTAAAGTTGCAGCACAAGTTATTCCACATGGACCACTGCCTATTATAGCTACTCTTTTATTTAAGCTCTCATATCTTTGAAATTTTTTAAGTTCTAAATCATTATCTATTCCATAGTCTCCTACAAATGCTTCAATTTCTCCTATTGAAACACTTTCTCCTTTTATTCCTCTTATACAACTACCTTGACACTGTTTTGTATGTGGACAAATTCTTCCACAAATACTTGATAAAACTGTAGTATCGGTAAATTTATAGTATGCATTTTCATAGTCATTTGCTTTTACAAATTTTATTGCATCAGTAATGTCATTTGATAAAGGACATCCTTTAACACAATTCTTAGCTTTACAGCTTAAGCAATAGTTTGCTTTTTCTCTTATATCCATATTTAAAATCTTCCCCTTTTAAATTGAATTATACTATATATTTAAAAAAATGGAAAGGGAATTTTAATATAAATATATTGTTTAATTTTTTTTACTATGCTATAATTTTTGTGAGGTGTAATATATGAGAAAAAGGAATTGGATATTATTAATCGTATCTTTAGTTATAATTTTAGCTTTTATATTTGTCTTAATTTTATCAAATAAGAATAAAAAGCTGGGATTTATTTCTGATGATTCAAGACAAATTGCATTAGTACAAGAAATATATAAAAATATATTAGATGAAAATTTACAAGAAAAAATAAACCTAACTGAAGATACTTCTATATATATAAATTTTATTACATATAATCATTATGTATTAAGTCATGAATCTGCTATAAAAGATCTACTTGAAGACTACATTACGACAGAAGATTCAACTAAATATACGCTAAGTAATGAGTTTAATTTAAAAAATTTGACACTAAAAGTTACTCTAAAAAGAGATGACATATTAGATGAAAAAAATTATACTTATAAATTAAGTACAAATAAAAAAGAAAACAAAATAAATTATAAATTAATAGATACAGAGTTTATAATAGAGTAAAAAGGTGGACTTAGTTCACCTTTTATCTATATAAAAGAAGAATCTTACTCTCTTCATTTTTTACAAAAGAAAAGTCATTTTTAGATAGTGAATTAAATCTTTTTTTAGATACAATCCTGTTATACTCAAATGGCTTATTAAATACCATTGTACACTCTAAATCATCATCATATTCTCTCTCATCTAAGTAATATGGATCAAAGATATATGCATTTTTCTCATCCATTTTTGTACAAAGAACATAGTGCTCACAATCAGACCAAACCCTAAATATAGCTACTCCACCTTGCTTTATACAGTCACTTAAACTAGCATTATTTATATCAACTTCGTTTTTTCGTAATATTTTTGCCTTTATATCTATATTTAATGAGCTATTGTTGTTATTTATCCAATTTGCTAAATATTCTATTGCATGTGGTGAAGTCCCGCAAAGTCCAATTTGTCCATTTTGACCCACAGTATCTAAAGTATATTGAGTTATATACTTAATTACAACAGGTGGAACTTCTCCTCTTTTAAATAAATATCTCATAGCATTTAAAAGTGTAGCTTGTCCACAATCATATTCTGTTATTTGATATGCAAGAGGTGTCTTCATATTCTTGTATCTTTCATTCATTTTATACTACATCTCCTATCTAATATTTTCTTGCTCTTCTTTTCTCTTCTCCTCAATATTTTTTTCTCTTAGTTCCTCTACATCAATAACTTTCTCAAGCTCTAGTGCATCAGAATTAAAAATACCAAGCGTTGTAACCTGAAAACTCCTATTATATCTAAATCTCCTTCTTCTATCTAGACTATAACAAATATTCTTTTCTGCATCTGCGGATATATATATTCCACTAAAAAATCTTACTAAGCCTTGTACCATACCTTCTGTAATAGCTTCATCATTATATCTTTCATCCCATTCATTTCTTTCTGTTAATACTGGTCTTTTTATCTTACTAAATATTTTCATTTTAAATTCTTCATAATTATCTTTATATCTTTCAAAGTCTCTATACAATTGCTCTAAATATGGCTTTACTCTATCATAGCATTGCTCTGAAGTCTCACCATTATTTATCATAACTCCGCATTTTAAATATGAGTTTCTATCTTTAGGCTCTAAAGTCTTATCCCACCTTATCATATCTAAAAACTCTAATTTCTTTTTATAAAAACCTTTTTCGACTCTGTTTTTTATATCTATATATACTTTATATTTCTTATCTTCTGTTGCGTGCTCTATTTTATACGGATCAAATACATAAAGCTTTATTTCATTTTTTAAAATGTCATGTTCTATGGAATCGACACTATCCATTACAGCAAATATATCCTCTAAAACAATAACATCACTTAAGTCTTCTATCTGACAAATAACGTTTTTTACAGAAGGCTTTTCCATTTTTTCTGCAACTTGTCTAGCAACTAATTGCCTAACAATATCATCTGGTAAAATCTGATTTTTAATCATAGAATTTACATTTACAAGAACATCTTTATACATAGATGGTCTTATCATAACTGTAGTATCTTTTAGGCTTCCATACATCACATATCTTGTTCCAGGATTATATTTTCCGTCTTCTAAGACTTCATCATTATTTGACTTTCCATCTGTTAAATCCATTCTATCGTATTCTTGCCACTTTGAATAATACTCTGGAGTGTCAGATGGAGGTGTATACCATTTTATTTTTGAGCTTATAGGCTTAAGACCGCCACTAACTGTTTCTACATCTTTTGAATCCATATTTGTATAATCACTACAATCATTTGTAAGTAAAACAAATTTATTTTCCATATTTTTATAATCACCTCAAAATCATATATAGAATATCAAAAGAAGTTGAAATTTTCAATAAAAAAAGTGCCTAAAGGGCACTTTTTATTAATTATTTATATACTCATCTAATGCTTTTGTCCTATATTGAAGTATTGGCATTTGGCTAGTTGGAACAAATCCAGGTTTTGAATTTATTACATCTGGTATTCTATTTACTACTGTTGCACATGTAAGCTCTACTGTATTTGGTCTTGTTATAACTACAGTTGTATTAGGTTCTCCATATATAGTCCATTCATTTTTATCACATTCATCTGGACCATATACTTTTCCTATACATTCTGTTTCAAAAACAATTCCTTCTTTAGTCTGGCTTGTAACAATTGCAGACATTCCTGTTGCATCGCCAGCCTTAACTGTCATCTTTAATGTAGATGATTCCAAGTCTGTTTTATATGTTGTTGGAACTGTTCTTTGAGTTTGATGAGTTATTGTAAGTCCCATCTTCTCTGCAAGCCAACCATTTACATTCCACATATATGAAGGTAAATAGTCTCCTTTTTCAATTACTCTTTGACGCTCTTGATCAGTTACTTTATCTACAGAAGCAACTTGTTGTTCAAACTCATCAAGAGTAAGACCTGCACCATGTGCTTTAGCAAGAGCAATACCATAATCTTCAACATTATAGCTTGAACTTCCTTTTATTTTTGTTATTTTATGTGTTGATCCTCCAAGTACTGTTATTAAATTTCCCCAAAATACATCTTGATATCCTGCTCCAGTAAGTGTACAACCTGTTTCTTTTGCTATTTTATCTAGATTTTCAGTTAGAGTTGGATTAGAATTTTCAGGATAAAAAGCTTCCTCACAAGTAGAAATTGCATTTATTCCAAGTCTTGCACAAATTTCAAAAGCATCATAAACATCACTTAATAAACTCATTGTTGTAATAATACAAATATCTGGTTTTGCTTCTTTTAATACAGCCTCTGCATCTTTAGCATCACAAATAGTAACTCCTTTTGGCTCTCCTCCCATTATAGTAGAAATATCTTTTCCAAATTTAGATTCATCAATGTCTAAAGCTGCAACAATCTCAGCTCCCTTTTCATATACATATCTCATAGTATACACAGACATCTTTCCACACCCATATTGGGCAACTTTAATTTTACTCATAGCTACCTCCTATTTTAGGATAATTTATTATCCTTATATAAATAGTATATCACAAAATATTAATTGTTAAAACAAAAACGCAAAATTTACAAAATCATATTAATTTCCACATTTACCACATCTTGTACATCCATTACAAATCAACTTATTTCCACATTCTATACAATTTTTACTCCAATATGGCTTATATAAATTATTCTTATCAAGTGGTATTCCAAGCTCATCAGTTAATTTAAAATCTACTTTTCTTCCTATATAACTAAGCTTAGATTTATATGCAATTTTAGATTGAACCTGTTTGCTTTTAATTTTATATACTTTTTTATCTTTTATAAATAGATTTCCTGTTTCAATAAAAGCAAATGTAACATTATATTTTTTACACTGCTGACTTAGTGATTTTACCCATTCATAGTCAAGTGGTCTTGCGCCATTATAGTTTTCTCCTCCAGCTATTACTTGCTCTATTATACCTTCTTTTAAATATTTATCTATATCAATCTTTCCAATAAATGGAGCTACCATTATCCCCTTATGCTTAAAAGGAAGAGAAAATAGTATTGGAATTCTCTCATCTGCTCTTTTTTGATTTTCACACGTTACATTAAAGACCACGTTTTCAAGTCCATCTCCCCACCACTCTGGAAGATTTTCTTTTACTCTTTGAGGTCTTTTAGTAAGTATAAAAAATATAACATCTGGTCTTTGACGTATAATTTCCCATACGTCTTTTCGCCACTTGTCTGCTTCTTCTAAGAAAAAATCAGAAGTCATGCAAATTCTTATCTTTTCTCCACTTTTTATCTTATAGTTTCCTTTTTTATCCTTATGTAGCGGATAATTAAAATTGTCTTTTACCTTGTATATTTTATCACCTTTTTGTCCGCGTACTTCATCTAAAAAATACATATAGCAGTTTTTACAGCCTTCACTAACTTTTGTACATCCATGCCATGGGTTCCATATATCATGCATTTCTTTTTTCTCCTTTTTGAGAAATTATATCACAAAAACAAACAAATGTACACACAAAAAAGAGACTATTTTATTAGTCTCTTCTAAATACATTTAAAACATCAATTGCCATTTTTTTCTTCTCTGGAAAAGTATTAAAGTCCTCTTTTAAAATTTCCTCTTTTGAAAACCATCTGCTTCCAAGTACTTCATCTTCTTTTTCTTTTAATTTTGATGTCTCTTTATCAACTGCAATATAGAACAGATCCATATGAATATGATTTTCTTTTACAATATTTTTTTGTAGGGCAAATGGTCTTATATAGTCTTCTTCTCTTGGATATCTTTCGCCTACTAGCTCTATGTCTAAATTAGTCTCTTCTTTTACCTCACGTAGCACAGCATGCTCTGGATCTTCATTTTCTTCTATATGTCCTCCTACAAATAACCATTTATTTAGTTTTTTGTGGTGAATAAAAAGTATCTTATCTTTTTGCTTATTAACAATACAAGCTGTAGCACAAAAATGACATTCAAAATCTGATTTTCTTGGTATGTTATTAAAGCTATATATCTCTAAACACTCTTTTACCTCATCTGTTATCTTACTATTTTCCATAGCACTTTGTAATGTCTCCCATTTATATGCATCGTGTTCTGTAAGTTTAATATCTCCTTCTTTTTCAACAGTTATTGCAAAATTATATTGACGAGCCTTTTTACCACTTCCTGAAATATAATCAAAAGAATTTATAAAGCAAATAACATTTTTTAAATCTAAGTTTGTTTCTTCTTTTACTTCTCTAGCTAATGCTGTATATATGTCTTCTCCTTTTTCCATATTTCCACTTGGAAGTTCATCTATTCCTCCCATAAAATCATCAAGTTTTCTGCTCATTATTAAAATCTCATTCTTTTTATTTAATATAACTGCTCCAACCACATTTTTTTCAATTCCGTCCTCTTTTCCTTTTTCAATTAAAAAATCATAAAACTTCATAATTTATACCTCACCTTTCTTATAATAGTTTGAAACTTTATTTAAAATATCACAGTATTTTATAACTATGTCCTCATCTTTAGTATCATACCATACAGGAATTTTAAAAGAATTATCATAAAATCTATCTGCACCTTCAAATATCTCATCACTATTTAGTATTTTACCATAAGATGGGAAAAAATAGCTAGGATTTTTAAAAAGTTCTAATCGATTTAATGGACAAGTTGAGCCAGGCTTGTCAAATTCAACTCCACCTTCTTCATTTAGTGCTTTAACAAACTCTTCTATTGGCACATTATTAAACTTAGAAGAATCATATTTAATTATTAATGCATAATAGCTACATTTACTACCTTTATATGGAACATTTAGACTTAATCCGTCAATTTTATCTATAGTGTTTTTAATTATCTCAACCATATCTTGTTTTACTGAGTTTATTTTGTCTAAATCTTTAAATTGCTCATATGCAATTCTTATTGCTAAAGGATGTGCTCTTAATTTTAGTCCTTTACCTGTTACTGCATACTTATAGTCTATACTATCTTTACTAATTTCCTGTTTACAGCGTTTATTATAATGACCAAGTAACAAGCAATTCTTATATATATACTTATTATTTGTAATTATAATACCTCCTTCACCTCCAGTAATGATTTTGTTGCCTTGTAAACTAAAAGCTGCAGCGTCTGACCACTCTCCAAGTTTTTTTCCTTTATATTCTCCACCATGGGCATGTGAACAATCTTCTAATAGATATATTCCATACTTATCTGCAATTTCTCTTATTTTATCCATTTTACAAGGATATCCCCACATATGAGTTACCATTATTGCTTTGGTATTTTTATTTATTTTTTCCTCAATCTTAGTATAATCTATATTCCCTGTATCATCACAGTCAACAAATACAGGCTTTGCTCCTGTTTGAAATATTGGAGTTACTGTTGCAAAAAAAGTATAAATAGGACAAATAACTTCATCTCCTGGCTTTAGATTAATTGCATCATAAAGTGAATGAAGTGCTGCTGTTCCAGAAGAAGTAACTAAAGCATATTTTTTATTATGATATTTTGCAAAAGTATCTTCAAATTTTTTAAATATATTACTATTATCATAAATTGAAATTGTATCGTGTAATTGCTCTATTACAGCTCTTTCAATTTCTGGTGTGATTTTTGGATGAACAAATCTTCCTTCTTCTTTGCTAATTATTGGATTTCCTCCATTTATTGCAAGTTTTGTTATAGTATTCATAGGACAATGTTTTCCAAGAAGAGTATTTGCAAGCTTTATCTTTTTCTCTAAAGCTTCTTCATCTCTATTTATTACTTCATCTTTAATACTTACTTCTTGATTTAAATATCTACATAATTTAATAATTCCATTTGGAGATATGAATAAATCATTAAATGAATTACAGTAGCTATTGGGATTATATCTGTCATTGGCTGCTGCACAAAATATTTTAGACAATATTATTTTTGTAACACCGTCATATAATACTATCTTATGAGTATATTCTTCAAGTACTTTAAAATTTAAATCAATTAAGTCTCTTTTTATTTCATATAATGGAACTATTTCTGATTTATTTTCACTAAACAGTTCTATTATCTTAATACTCGCATTTAGCTTTTTTGCAAGTGAAACAATTTTTTTCATATTTTGAATTCCATCATTTTGTCCTCTAACAACAGTCATATTAATTCTTATATCTATTTTTTTATTTAGATTTCTAAGTTGAGATAAATTATATATTACTCTAGGTAATTTTCCCTTGCGCTGAACTATCTTGTCATATGTTGAATCATCTAAGCTATGAATTGATACATTAAGCCTTTCAACACCTTCAAAACAGGGCATCTTTCTATCTATAAGCTCACCATTACTAACTACAGTTATTTTTACGCCAAGCTCTTTTAAATTATTGACAATATCTAATATATCTTCTCTAATTAAAGGCTCTCCACCTGTTAGTGTAACAGTGTCCCATCCATATTTTCTTTTACAAAAATCTACTAGGAACTTATAGTCATCACTAGAAAAAACCTCCTCAGTTCCTTTTTCAACCCCTTCGCCATGACAAAAATAACAGTCATAATTGCATCTTCTACTAACTATTAGTCTAAGCTCTTTATCCATTATGCATCTCTCCCTTTGTTAGGCATTATATCTTAGTTTAATAATTTTGTCTATAGATTTTGCAAATTAATTGCATTTTTGACGCAATTTATTTGCATTTTTATGGCAAGGTTACATAACCCCGAATTCCAGCAACGCTAAGCATTACATAAAAAAATCACATAATATAAAATTATGTGATTTCATAAATTATAGTCCCATTATCATAACTGCTACATTGAAAAATACAAGTACAGAACAAGTATCTAAAATTGTAGAAATTAGCGGTGCTGCCATTATTGCAGGATCTAGTTTTAGCTTTTTACAAATTAATGGTAACATACTACCCAAACTCTTAGCTATTGCTATAGTTATAACTAACGTTAAACCTACAACAATTCCAAGTTGCAAATCATGATATTGGATTAAAATTCTAATACAATTTACTAAAGCCATTATTACTCCAACTATTAAAGCTACTCTTATTTCTTTCCACCATACCTTTAAGAAGTCTTTTGCTTTTATTTCATCAACTGCAAGTCCACGTATAACAAGAGTTGATGACTGTGAGCCACAATTTCCTCCAGTGCCCATTATCATTGGTATAAAAGATACAAGTATTGGAAGGGCTGCAAAAGCTTCTTCATAGTGAGTTATAACTGCACCTGTAATAATTGAAGAAAACATTAAAAATAATAGCCATACAATTCTATTTTTAGCATGTGTTAAAACAGAAGTCTTGTAATATCCATCTTCATTTGGAGAAATAGCGGCCATTTTTTCAAAGTCTTCTGAAGCCTCATCTTGAATAACATCAATAGCATCGTCAACTGTAACGATACCAACAAGTCTATTCTCTTTATCTACAACTGGAAGCGCTACATAGTCATATTTGGCTAAAGTGTTTGCAACATCTTCTTTATCATCTAATGTATTAACTGTTACTACATTCTCATCCATCAAATCTTTAATTACTTCGTCTCTATCAGCAATTAATAGATCTTTAATGTCGATTACACCTAATAATTTTCTGTTTTGATCTAATACATAACAGTTGTATACAGTCTCTTTTTTTAGTCCAATTTTCTTAATTTTATCAAATGCTTGACTTACAGTCATATTTTCTTTTAAGTCAATAAACTCTGTAGTCATTATGCTCCCAGCACAATCATCTGGATAGTTTAAAATCTCATTTATTATTTTTCTGTCTTTATCATTTACATTTCTTAAAATACGTTTTACAACATTTGATGGCATTTCCTCAATCATATCAACTGTATCATCCATAAATAGGTTGTCAACCACATATTTTAATTCCTTATCTGTAAATGAATTGATAAGTTTCTCTTGCATGTCTGCATCTAATTCTGCAAAAACTTCTGCTGCCTCTTCTTTATTTAAAAGTCTAAATATGATTATCATATCTTTCTCGTCAACAGCTTCAAAAATACTCGGGAAATCAGCACCGTTAATCCTTTCCAAGTATTTTTTTAATTCATTAAACTTTTTTTGTTCTAATAGTTCTAGAACTTTTTCTACTTCAAAATTTTTCTCTACCATAATACTGATCCCACCTTTCTTTTAAATATTTTTACAGTAATAAAAAAAGACTATTTTTTGATAGCCTTTATACATTTAGTAGTTCACTTAACTACATACATATTATACCATAATTAAAAATTAATGGCAACCAATTTTTGCAAATAATTTGCAAAAAAGAAGGATTTTTAATTAAATCCTTCTTTTTTAGAAAAATGTTAAGTCAAACTAACTATTCATTAGTTTTTCTTTTATTTCTTATCATAACAAATGCTATTCCAATTACTGATACAACTGCTATTGATGTTACCATCATTACTGCTATATCTCCAGTCTCTGGAGCTCTTTCATTTGTTACTATAACCCTTGTTTGCTCTTCTGAGATTGTTATCTCATGTGGAGTTGTATCTATTAGATACTCTTCTGGAGCTTCTAGCTCTGTATATGTATAAATTCTATTTTAATCTTTCTTCTATTAAATCAGCAAGCTCATGAGCTCTTTTATCTAGTACTTCTTGATTTTCTCCCTCAATCATAACTCTTACAAGAGGTTCAGTACCAGATGGTCTTATAAGTACTCTACCAGAGTCAGCAAATTCTTTTTCTATTTCTTCAATTTTGGCTTTTATAACTTCATCTTCCATATAGCTATACTTTTTATCTCCTGATACTTTTGCATTAACTAATACTTGTGGATAAATAGTTATAATTGATGCAAGTTCACTTGCTTTTTTCTTTGTCTTTAATAATATTTCAGTTAGCATTAATGATGTAAGAATACCATCTCCTGTTGGATTATAGTCTAGGAAGATAATATGACCTGATTGTTCTCCACCAAGGTTATATCCGTTTTCTAGCATATTTTCAAGAACATATCTATCTCCAACATTTGTTTGTACAAAGTTAAGTCCATTTTCTTTGCAATATTTTTTAAGTCCTAAATTACTCATTACTGTTGCTACTATTGTGTCATTTTTTAGTCTTCCTTCTTCTTTTAAATATTTAGATGTTATAGCAAGAATAATGTCTCCATCCATAATATTTCCTTTTTCATCTACGCAAAGACATCTATCTCCATCACCGTCATATGCAATACCCAAGTTATAGCCTTTTTCTACTACAACTTTAGCTAGATTTTCAATATGAGTAGAGCCACACTCTTTATTTATGTTAATTCCATCTGGACTATCATTAATAACATCATAATTTATTCCTAATGCTTTAAAAACTTTAGGGGCAACTTTACTTGTAGCACCGTTAGCTGTATCAATAACTACTCTAAAGTTATCATCTAAATAATCTAACATCTTATCTTCAAAAATCTTTCTAAAAAAGAAAACATATTCTTCAAGTAAATCTTCCCTATTTTCACTTACTCCAATTTTGTCATTACTTGCTGTTAATTCTTCAAGTTTTCCAGATTCCATAACCTCTTCGATTTCTTCTTCTAAACCATCTGGTATCTTCATTCCTTTATTACTAAAATATTTTACTCCATTAAACTCAAAAGTATTATGTGAAGCAGAAATAACAACAGAAGCATCTGCCTTAAATTTACGAGTAAGATATGCGACTGCAGGAGTTGGCATAACCCCAAGAGTTTTAAGATTAGCTCCATAGCTTAAAAATCCAGCAATCATAGCACTTTCAATTAATGTTCCTGATATTCTAGTATCTCTTCCAATAAAAATTGTAGGTGTATGATCTGTATGTTTAGATAATACATATGCACCTGCCTTTGCAACTTTATACACAAGCTCTGGTGTAAGCTCTGTGTTTGCAATTCTTCTTATTCCATCTGTTCCAAAATATTTTCTCAAAATAATTACCTCCTATTAATCTATATTATTATTTTAAGCACATTATTTCTTTGGCTCTTTTTACATCTGCTTCATTTGCTGTTCTATACCTAGCAAGAGGATATTTAAGATTTAGATTCTCCCATTTAAATCTTCCTAAGTCATGATACTTAAGAAGCTCAAATTTTTCAACACCTTTTAATGTTTTTAAGTATTCTGCCAAATTTTTTAAGTCCTTTTCATTGTCAGTTATTTGAGGCACTAAGACTTGTCTTATCCACATTTTTTTTCCATTATCACTTAAATACTTGGCAAACTCTAATTCTTTTTTATTTGATACTCCTGTTAAGTATTTGCAAATTTCATCATTAATACATTTTATATCAAGTAAAAAGAGATCTGTCAAGTCTATTAGTCTTTTTACCTTTTCTGTCAAAGCTACACATCCAGATGTATCAATGCATGTATGGATTTTTTCTTTTTTTAGCTTTTCAAATAATTCTATTAAAAAATCCACCTGAAGTAAAGGCTCTCCTCCACTTATAGTAACGCCTCCGTTAGGGGTAATATAATTTTTATATCTTAAAATTCTATTTAATATATCATCAACTTCATATTCTATTCCACCAGCTAAGTCCCAAGTATCCCTATTTTGACAATATTTGCATTTTAAATGACAACCTTGCATAAAAATAACGAACCTAATACCTGGGCCATCAACAGCTCCTAAAGACTCAAAAGAATGTATACGTCCCTTCATAAATCCTCCTTTAGACTAATATAACACTAGAGCATGAAGTCCTAGTGTTATATAAATTATTTACTATATATTAAAACTTCTCATGTATTGTTCTATTTATTACATCTAGTTGTTGCTCTCTTGTTAGTTTTACAAAATTTACTGCATAACCAGATACACGAATAGTAAGCTGTGGATATTTTTCTGGATGCTCCATTGCATCTACAAGAAGTGCTCTATCAAAAACATTTACGTTTATATGATGTCCAGTCTGTTTAAAATATCCGTCAAGTAAATTTACTAGATTTTTAACTTGAGTTTCAGCTTCATGTCCAAGAGTTCCTGGTGTTATAGAGAATGTATATGAAATTCCATCCTCTGAATATTCATATGGAAGTTTTGCAATAGAATTCATTACTGCAACAGCTCCATTTACATCTCTTCCATGTAAAGGATTTGCTCCAGGGCCAAATGGCTCACCAGCTCTTCTTCCATCAGGTGTATTTCCTGTAGCTTTACCATAAACAACATTTGAAGTTATAGTAAGGACAGATAGAGTATGTTTAGAGCCTCTATATGTAATATGCTTTTGCAATTTTCTCATAAATGTCTTTACAAGTTCAACTGCTATCTCATCGACTCTATCATCATCGTTTCCATATTTAGGGAAATCTCCTTCTATTTCATAGTCTACTGCAAGACCTGTCTCGTCTCTTATAACTTTAACTTTTGCATACTTTATTGCTGAAAGAGAATCTGCAACCACAGAAAGCCCTGCAATACCACATGCCATTGTTCTTAAAATTTTTCTATCATGTAAGGCCATCTCTAAAGCTTCATATGAATATTTATCATGCATATAGTGAATTGCATTTAAAGCTTTAATATAAATTTTGGCAACATAATCCATCATTTGATCAAATTTTTCTACTACTTCATCATAGTCTAAGTATTCTGAAGTTATAGGCTCAAATCTTGGTGTTACTTGTTTTCCACTCTTTTCATCTCTACCACCATTTATTGCATAAAGTAGAGTTTTTGCAAGATTTGCTCTTGCTCCAAAAAATTGCATTTGTTTTCCAATTTCCATTGCAGATACACAACATGCAATTCCGTAATCGTCTCCTAATGTAATTCTCATTAAATCGTCATTTTCATATTGTATTGAAGAAGTTTTTATTGAAATTTTTGCTGCATACTCCTTAAATCCTTGAGGCAAGTTTCTTGACCAAAGCACTGTTAAATTTGGTTCTGGTGCAGGTCCTAAATTTACTAGTGTATGTAAAATTCTAAATGAATTCTTTGTAACAAGTGTTCTTCCATCAACGCCCATACCACCAATACTTTCTGTTACCCATACAGGATCTCCGCTAAATAGCTCATTATATTCTGGAGTACGTAAAAATCTAATCATTCTAAGTTTCATTACAAAGTGATCCATTAGTTCTTGTGCTTCTTTTTCAGTTAATGTACCATTTTCTAAATCTCTTTGAATATATATATCTAAAAATGTAGATGTTCTACCTATACTCATTGCAGCTCCATTTTGATCTTTAGTTGCTGCTAAATATGCAAAATATAGCCATTGAATTGCCTCTTTAGCATTACTTGCTGGTATAGATATATCAAATCCATATCTTAACGCCATAGCTTTTAATTCATTTAAAGCTTTTATTTGTTCATTTATTTCCTCACGTTCTCTGATTACTTCCTCAGTGAACTCATCAGTATCTAATATTTCTAAATCAATTTTTTTTGCATTAATTAATGCATCTACTCCATATAGAGCAACTCTTCTATAGTCTCCTATTATTCTTCCACGACCATATCCATCAGGAAGTCCTGTAAGTAAGTGTGAGCTTCTTGCTGCCCTTATATCTGGTGTATATACACTAAAAACGCCATCATTATGAGTTTTTCTTAAATTATGATATATATAGTCTGTTTCTTTATCTACTACATATCCATATGCCTCACATGATTTTTCTACAATCCTAATACCGCCATTTGGCATAATTGCTCTTTTAAGTGGAGCATCTGTTTGTAGACCAACTATTTGCTCTAAGTCTTTATCTATATATCCTGCATCATATGCATTAATTGATGATGGAGTTTTAGTATCTACATCAAGTACTCCTTTTTCTCTTTCCTCTTCATATAGTTTTAAAACTTCATCCCATAATTTTTGAGTTCTTTCAGTTGTTCCCTCTAAGAAAGATTCATCTCCTTCATAAGGTGTGTAATTTCTTTGAATAAATCCTCTAACATCAATTTCTTTTGTCCATTCTCCAGATTTATCAAAGCCTTCCCATTGTTTAAATTCCATAAAAAAACCTCCTCATAAATTTAACAATCTTAATTTATAAATTATCCATATAATATGATAACATACGCATTTCTTTTTTTCAACAAATTTCATATTATAATATTAAAAAAATATAACTTAATTTCCTATATTATTTTGTGAAATAAAAGTCACATTTAAACAAAAAAATGCAAGTATAAAACTTGCATTTTTACTCACCATATCTGTATACATCTAGTATTAAAGCAGCATCATCTGAGTTGATAATATTATTCTTGTCCATATCTCCAACTCGTCTTTGCTCTACTGTTTCATTTCCATATCTGTATATGTCCAAAGCAATTGCTGCGTCATCTGAATTTATAACTCCATTTTTATCCAAATCACCTTTTTTTATAGCAATTTTTAAAATTTCATTTGCATCATCTTCTGTAAATTCACCCTCGCCATTTAAATCACTTAATTCTAATACAAAAAGTTGTGAATCAACTTCACCATTTAGAAGCTCTAAAGCATATTCATAATCATCTTGCATAATAGCTCCATCTCTATTTAAATCTCCTTTAGGAAAATTAGAAGCATCAAAAAGAATCTTTGCATATATAGTAGTGTCTGTCAAATCTATTCTTCCACTATTGTTAAGATCTCCTCCTTCAAAATCAGCCATTCCAAAAAGTTTTTTTGTTAATAGAATCGCATCTTCCTCATTTAAGTATCCATCATTATTAAAATCTAGTCTATCATAATCTTCTAAAGTTAAAAGCTCTGCAAAAACACATGTTGAAGAAATTCCCAAAAACATACAAATCATTACTATCATTACTAATATTTTTTTATTTTTCATATAAACCTCCTTGATATCTATTATTTAATTATCATTTTATATAACATTAATCAATACAAATATTAATTATGATTTTCTTATTACATTAGATATAAATATATGTATATTTAGTATTAATAGCAAAGATGCAATAATTAGTCCAATAATTCCTATTATCATTCCTGCAAGTGACATTTTACTGTTATACATTTTTCTTCCTTTATTTCCAAATATAATTGCCATAATAGCTGCAGGTAATGAAGTGTAATAATAATTAGCAGAAAAAATAGATATAATTGCTAATGTAAGAGCTACAACACCATATGGATTTTTCTTTTTAATTTTTGTATCCATAAATCTCCTCCTATGACCAAACTATAATTTCCATTATAGCTGAAATATATGTATTTGAACAAATAGCTAGTCCAATTATACAAAAGACTGTTGTTAGTTTTCCAATAAATGAGCCACTATCAGTTATTCTTTTTATAGAGTATACTAGACTAGTTGTTCCAAAAATTATTGATAAATACCAAAATGAATAAGTAATAACAGATAATATGCTAAGTAGCAAAAATATTATGTCCCATATTCTTTGGGGTCTTATTCTTTTGATTCCCATTATTAGTCCTATGTCAATTATAATAACTAAAAGAGGTAAAAAATTAT
>CALXAR010000013.1 GCA_944386345.1 uncultured Clostridia bacterium | reverse complement strand
TTAGCTTTTCCATCATATCTTAAAGTATTTACTTTTAATACTTTAACTCCAAAAAGCTCTTCAACTGCATTTTTTATCTCAACTTTTGAAGAATTTAAAGCAACTTCAAAAGTGTATTTTCCGTTTGCAATTTCGCTATAACTTTTTTCAGTCATTATAGGTTTGATTATAACGTCTTCAGCGTGTCTCATTATGCGTACACCTCCTCTAATTTCTTAACTGCGTCCTTAGTTACTACTAGAGAATCATATTTTAATAAATCAAATATATTCATTGTATTTACTAAAGTAGTTTTTACTCCTTCAATATTTCTTGCAGAAGCTTGAACATTTAAGTTTTTCTCATCTAGCATTACTAAAGCATTATTTACTTTAAGGTTATTTAAAACATTAACCATATTTTTAGTTTTTATTTCATTAAGTTCTAATTTGTCAACTACAACTAATTTTCCTTCTTGTACTTTTGAAGTTAGTACAGATTTGAATGCAAGTTGTTTTACTTTCTTAGGAATTGAATATCTATATGATCTAGGTTTTGGTCCTAAAGCAATACCACCTTTAATCCATTGTGGTGCTCTTATAGATCCTTGTCTAGCTCTACCAGTTCCTTTTTGTTTCCATGGCTTTCTTCCGCCACCACTTACTTCAGATCTTGTTTTAGTAGATTGAGTACCTTGTCTTTGGTTTGCTTGATAGTTAACAAGTGCAGTGTGAACAGCAACTTCATTTACCTCAACACCAAATACATTTTCGTTTAACTCTATGTCTTCTACTTTTTTACCATCCATATTTAAAACGTCAACTTTTAGCATCTTTTCTCCTCCTTCCTACTTACTTTACACTTTTTCTTACTCTAACAATTGATTTTTTAGCTCCTGGAATTGAACCTTTTACTAAAATAACATTTTTGTCAGCATCAACTTTAACAACATTTAAATTTAAAATTGTAGATGTTTGGCTTCCCATGTGTCCTGGTAATTTTTTACCCTTAAATACTCTACCTGGTGTTGTTGTAGATCCCATTGAACCTGGTCTTCTGTGATACATAGAACCATGTCCCATTGGTCCTCTATGTTGTCCATGTCTTTTAATAACACCTTGGAATCCTTTACCTTTAGATGTTCCTTGAACATCAACGCTATCTTCTGTTGTAAAAGTATCAACAGTGATTTTACTTCCAATTTCATAATCATCAACATTTTCAACTTTAATTTCTCTTAGGTATTTTTGAACCTCAACACCTGCTTTTGCAAATACTCCTTTATGTGGTTTGTTTGCATTTTTTTCTTTAACTTCACCAAAGCTTACTACAATTGCATTGTATCCATCTTTGTCAGCAGTCTTTTTTGCAACTACTGTTAATGGTTTAACTTCGATTGCTGTTACTGGTATAACAACTCCATTTTCATCAAAAATTTGAGTCATACCAATTTTTGTTCCGTAAATTTCTTTTACCATTTTGTTTTTCCTCCCTTTAAATAAACTTTAACTTCAGCCAAATTCTAATATCAGGGTTCGTCATTGCCTAATTTTTTAGGATAACCTATTAAAATTTTAAGAAGCTATTATAATTTAACTTCGATGTCTACACCAGCTGGCATATCAATTGACATTAATGCATCAACTGTAGCTTGGTTTGGTGATAATACATCAATTACTCTTTTGTGAGTTCTCATTTCAAATTGTTCTCTAGAATCTTTGTCTTTGTGTGGAGAACGTAAAATTGTAATGATCTCTTTTTCAGTAGGTAGTGGAATTGGTCCTGATACTTCAGATCCAGTTTTTCTAGCTACTTCAACAATTTTTGCTGCAGCTTGTTCAAGTACAACATGATCATAAGCTTTAAGTCTTATTCTCATTTTTTTGCTTTGTTCTTTTGACATATGTAAAACACTCCTTTTCTATAGTTTGCCGGTTTGACAAGTTTTACACCACCCCGTGTGTTTCATATTTTACATATATTAAAACCAAATTCTACTACTGTAGTAATTTGGCAAATACACGTTAATCTATACTTGCCGCCCGATTTAAAATCAGACATGCTCCATAGAAGTTCCCTACCTCGCTGGGTAGCCACATTCTACTTCAACGCAAATCAACATCAATATTATACACGAGTGTTTTAAAAAAAGCAAGTATTTTTAGTAAAATTATGTAAAAAGATTTAACATTAATTATATTACTAATAATATATTGATAAAATAATATTTTTTATAGTTTTATAATATTTTATTTAATTATATATTCCCATCCAGGTTGCCATGACTTTGTTTTTCTCCAATCATTTTTATTTGCTTCTTCCCAAGAAATATTCTTAGTTATAACTTCAAACGCTAGTTGAGGGGCTCTATGAGCAACAATACCTATCTTTTTATCTTTATAATTTTTCTTTAAAAAAGATATAAAATCCTTTACTCTATTTTCAACATCTATTAAAGATTCACCATTTGGAAATGGTGTGCTAACATGCTCTTCATATTTTATTAAAGACTTATCTTCTCCATCTAAATCTCCATAATTGCATTCCCTAAGTCTTTTATCTTGTATATGCTCTACATTTGGAAAGGCTAAATTTGCAGAATCTATAGCTCTTATTAAATCGGAAGTAAATATAACATCAAACTTTGTATCTTTTTTTATTTGTCCAAGTTTAATCGCTCTTTGTCTTCCTAGCTCAGTTAATTCTGACTGTTTCCATCCACTACACTTTCCTGTTGCATTGTCTGTTGTTGTTCCATGAACAAAGTACGTAATTTTTATCTCCATATTATTTCCTATCCTCTCTTTATTTTCACAATTATATCATATTTAAACTATATAAGATAGTCTTACATAATTTAACATATTTTTCATTGAAACATTTTCCATTTTGTAGTATCATATTAATAGAGTTTTTTTGGAGGTATGATAATATGATTAAGGTAGAAAATTTAGAAGTCCTTAATTTTGAGGGTGCTCTAAGAGGAATGAGGAACCCCTTAGAATCATGGGACAAAAGTGATAGTTACTATGATAAAGAAACAGGAAAATATGTAATTGGTCCTAAAGATTTAGCTTTAGCATTAAAATTGACTAAAGCTGGCTCAGACCATTCTAAATTTTTAAGGCAAATATTTGTATCAATGGATATTACAGCTCCAATGTCATGGTGGTGGGATTTTGATACATATAAAGTTGCTACTGTAAGAAATAGCACAAGCAGAATGCATAAACTTGGTACAAGGCTATTAACATTTGATGATTTCAGTACTGATGACGAACAAGGAAATACAAATATAACTCCATTTAGAAAATATGTTTTAGAAGATCTAAATAAAAGAATAGAAAAATATCAACAACTAAAAAATGACGGAAAAATGGATGAAGCTATGGCTTTATGGAGAGAAATTGTTTTTGATTCACCTCAAAGCTACAATTTTAAGTCTACTTGGACTGGCAACTACGAAATAATGCGTAATGTATATAGAGCAAGAAAAAATCACAAACAAAGAGAATTTAGAGATTTTTGTAGATTTATAGAGGAAAAGTTTCCATACAGTGAGTTAATAACAACTCCTAGAGAAGGTTAGGTGAAAAATATGGCAAACTCAAAATTAATTGTTGTAGAAGGTCCTCAAGGCGCAGGAAAAACAACAGTAACCGATTATATCAGACATGGTCTTAAATATACTAACTTATATAGACTTTGTGGAACTGCTGATAGCTCACCTACAGGAAAACAAAAAGCAAAAGACATGTACTGGGATTTATTAGAATACATTGAAAAAATGGAAAATAAGAGCATTAATTTAGTGTTTGATAGAACATTTTTCACAGAAGAAATTTACAGTAGATTAAAATTTAAAGAATACAATTTTTCAGATGAGTATGAAAAGTTATTAAATAAATTTAACACATTAGATTTTGATATATACTATATCACTCTTTATCTAGAAGATACAGAGCTATTTAAAAAAAGACTTGTAAGAGATGATAAAGCTATTACTGACTATGCAAAATTTAATATAGACAGTAGTAAAAAGCAACAAGAACAATATTTAAAGATGGCAGATGAAATTTCATCAAAATATACCAATATAAAAGTATTTAAAGTGTCTAATGATACTGACGAAAAAGAGTTAAAATTAAAAATAAAAAACATACTTAACTTTTAATAATATTATACCATCTTAGTTTTACATGGAGGTTAAATATGACAAACGAAGAAATAATATCATATATATATAAAGAAAGAATTAGTAATAAAATAAAGAAAAATAATAATAGAATGATTAATTTTATGGAAAAACTAAATAACCCACAAAATAATCTTAAATTTATACATATAGCAGGCACAAGTGGAAAGGGCTCAACAACAACAATGCTTGCTAATGTACTTAAAAATAGCGGATATACAGTTGGTAAGTTTATTTCTCCGTATATAATTTCATTTAATGAACGAATACAAATAAATAACGAGTATATTTCTGACGATGAACTAACAGATTATATTCAAAAAATCGAACCTGTTGTATCAGAAATGGAAAAAGAAGGAGACGCTCCCTCTTCTTTTGAAATAATAACTGCTATTGCTTTTATGTATTTTAAAGACAAAAAATGTGATTTTGTATGCTTAGAAGCAGGAATTGGTGGAAGACTTGATTCTACAAATATTATTACTACAACAATTCTATCAATAATAACCTTAATAGATTATGATCACACAAAATTACTAGGAGATAGCTTAGATAAAATTGCTTCAGAAAAATGTGGTATTATAAAAGAAGGTAAAGTTACAGTAACTTATCCTAAGCAAGATAAAGTGGTACTAGATACAATAAGAGCTTTTTGTAAAGAAAAAAATAACAAGCTATATATTCCAAGCTTAAAATTACTAGATATAATAAAATGTAATCATAATATAAACTACTTTAGTTATAAAGGAACATATTATAAATTAAATTTAATAGGAAAACATCAAATATATAATGCTTTAATTGTAATCCTTGCATCAAATATTTTAGTAAACTTAGGATATAAAATATCATTTTCTGCAATTAATAGCGGAATATCAGATACAAGTTTTCCAGCAAGACTTGAAAAGTTTAATGATAATCCAACAATATATATAGATGGTTCGCATAATGTTTCTGGGGCAAAAGCACTAAAAGACTTTCTATATGAATTTAAAGGAAAAAAGAATTATGCTATAATTTCTTTCTCACAAGGAAAAGATTATACAAGCTTTATAAAAGAAATAGGCTCATACTTTCAAGAATTAATCTTTGTAGAATATAAAAATAATTATAGAAAGGCAGAGCCTGTAGCAAATTTAATAAATTTAGCAAATGAGATGGGATACAATGCAAAATCTTTTAATACAATTAATGAAGCATATAAATACGTAAAAGAACAAACAAATGCGGATTTAATTTTAGTAACAGGTTCTTTATATCTAGCTTCAGATTTTAGAAATATGTTAACAGAGGAATAGTTTTTTATTATTTTTAAACAAATGGCTTGATTTTTATTTTCTTTTATGCTAAAATGTTTAAGTAAATTGTTAACGTAAATATAAGGAGGTGCAATTTAATGCCAAATATAAAATCAGCTAAAAAAAGAGTAAAAATCATTGAAACAAAAACTCTACAAAACAGAGCAACAAAAAAAGCATATAAAGAAGCAATAAAAGCTTTTGAGGCTGCTGTTAAAGAAAACGCAAGCAATAAAGAAGAATTATATAACGAAGCTATTAGCAAAATAGACAAAGCTTGGACAAAAGGTGTTTTGAAAAAAAATACTGCCTCTAGAAAAAAATCAAGCTTAGCTAAAATGCTTAATAAATAGTTTATAAAATAAATTTCACCAGCTATGCTGGTGTTTTTTTTTGTCATAACAATGTACTAAGTTGTTTTTTTTATTTTACTATGATACAATCAAATCTATAAAGGAGACTTAAATATGAGAGTTTTAATAGTAGGTGGAGTTGCAGGTGGTGCTACTACGGCAACAAGACTAAGAAGATTAGATGAAAAAGCAGAAATAATAATTTTTGAAAGAGGTCAATACGTATCCTTTGCAAATTGCGGTCTACCATATTACATAGGAAATGTAATAAAAGAAAAAAGCGATTTATTGCTTCAAACTCCAAAATCTTTTAAGAATAGATTTAATATTGATGTAAGAATAAATCAGGAAGTTATAAAAATTGATAGAGACAATAAGACTATCTTAATAAAAAATACTGAAGATGGAAGTGAATATACAGAAAAATATGACAAACTAGTTTTATCTCCTGGTGCAGAACCTATAAATCCTTTTAAGAATTTAAACAGCTCAAAAATTGCTACAATAAGAAACGTAGATGATAGTATAAGAGTTAAAGAATATATTCAAAAAAATAGGCCACAAAATATAGCAATTATTGGTGGCGGATATATTGGTGTAGAAGTAGCCGAAAATATAAAAAAATATAGTGATACTAACGTTACAATTATTGAAAAAAGTGATCATCTTATTGCTCCTTTAGATAAAGACATTGCTTCTATATTACACAACACTCTAAGAAAAAATAATATAAATATAATATTAAACAATGGTGTAAATAAAATAGAAGAAAATAATAACGAATTTAATATACTACTAGATAATGGAATGATAAATGCAGATTATATTATACTTGCTATTGGTGTAAAGCCAGAGACAAAACTTGCAAAAGAAGCTAATATAGAAATCAATTTAAAAGGAAGTATTATTACTGATGAGCATATGAGAACAAATGATCCTAATATATATGCTTTAGGTGATGCTGTACAAATAAAAAATTGTATTACTAAATGCTCAGATTATATTCCTCTTGCGGGACCAGCAAACAGACAAGCAAGAATAGTTGCAAATAATATCTGTGGCATAGCTTCATCATATAGCGGTACTATTGGAAGTAGTATTTTAAAAGTATTTGACTACACTTTAGCTATGTCTGGCATTAATGAAAACACATGCAAACGTCAAAATATTAATTACAAAAAAATGATAATAACACCATTTTCTCATGCAACATATTATCCCGGTGCAACTGAAATGTTTGTCAAAGCATTATATTCACCAGATAAAAAAACATTGTTAGGTATACAAATTTTAGGAAAAGAAAATGTAGATAAAGTAGCAGATGTTTTAGCTACTGCTATAAAATGTAATCTAAGCATATATGACTTAGAAAATTTAGAGCTATGCTATGCCCCTCCATTCTCATCGGCTAAAAGTATTCCTAACATATTAGGAAATGCTATTGAGAACGAAATAAAAGGCTTAGTAGAGAACATATCTTGGGAAGACTTAGAAAACTTGTCTACACCTTATGTTTTAGATGCAAGAACTAAAAGAGAATACGAAACAGGACATTTTAAAAACGCTATTAATATTCCTGTAGATGAATTAAGAGAAAACTTAGATAAATTAAATAAAAATAATTTAATATATGTTTATTGTAGAACTGGTGTTAGAAGCTATATTTCATGTAGAATATTAACACAAAATGGATTTCATGTTAAAAATATTCTTGGCGGATATAATTTATATAATGAAATAAAAAAAGATAGGTTATAAAAAGGAGAAATTATGGAATATTTATTTACATTTTTAGAGGGAATTGCAAGCTTTATATCGCCATGTCTTCTACCAATGGTTCCTATTTATATATCTTATTTTATTGGAGAAGACGAAAAAAGCAGTAATAAGAAAATAATTAATGCATTAGGATTTGTATTAGGATTTACACTTGTATTTTTAATTCTTTCTATATTTGCAAGTACTTTAGGAATACTTATAAGCAATAATATAAAATATATAAAAATTATATTTGGTATAATAATAATTCTTTTAGGACTAAATTATATGGAAATAATAAGAGTTAGATTCCTTAATAAATATAAAATATTTAATAGCAATAAAAAGAATTTAAACTTTTTTAAAGCTTTAGCTTTTGGTGCATTATTTTCAATAAGTTGGACTCCATGCATTGGAACATTTTTAAGCTCAGCTTTACTTCTTGTAGCAAAACATCAAGATATAGTAAAAGGAGTTATACTTATGCTAATTTATTCAATAGGTCTTGGTATTCCATTTATTATATCTGTTGTTTTAATAGAAAAATTAAAACAAGCATTTGATGTAATAAAGAAACACTATAATATTATAAAGAAAGTATCTGGTGTTATTTTAATAATTATAGGATTATATACTATATTTTTTTAAAGGAGATTTAAAATGAAAAAACAAATACTTATTATTATTGTTATAATTATATTTGTAGTTGGACTAATTTTATTAAACATTTTTATGAATAGACAAAATAATAGTGATGAAATCACCTCAACTATATCTGATGTAAACAATGAGAATTTTGAAGAAGAAGTATTAAACGCAGATAAAATTGTACTTGTAGATTTCTATGCTGATTGGTGTGAGCCTTGTAAAGTCTTCTCTCCAATACTTGAAGATATAGCAAATGATTATGACTATGTAAAGGTTGTAAAAGTAAATATAGATTATGAAACTGAGCTAGCCGAGCATTATGGTGTTATTTCAATTCCAACTCTAATTACTTTTAAAAATGGAAAAATTGCTGATAGAAGCACTGGTGTAGTAAATAAACTAAGTATAATAAATATGATAAAGCAATTACAAGAACAATAGAAAGAAATTTTATTATTTCTTTCTTTTTTTTAATAAAAAACTACCAGAATTATTTCTATAATCCTGGCATTCCCATTCTATACTGTCCTCTTGTTTGTAATCCTCCAATACCACTTATTCCCTCTCTTGTATTTGAAATTATATTTTCTAACGAAACAAATTCATTTACTGAGGTATAAGCAACATTTTCAGCAACAATTATTGGATCCATCATATCAATTAATACTCTTTTAGGAGCACTAGCAAAGTTAGCTCCTGCTGATATTATAGCCTCATAATAACTTTGACAAGCTCCTGCAAATATAACTAAATTATCTAAATTATGTTCATATCTTCTTGCTTCTAATACTGACTGAACAAAATATTTAGAATTTTTATAATTATCTATATTATATATATCATTTCTTCTTTTTATAAACGCATCATGTCCTGTTAAAACAAGTATCTCTGGTTTATATTTTTGAAGCAAATTATATACTTGCTTATATTGTTCTTTTTCTTCTATATTAAAAACATATGCAGTAATACCCATTTTTTTATAGATATCTCTACATTGTCTACAATATTCCTCATCACCATCAAGATGTAAAGTTCTACCTGGTCTTTTATATGTTTTTTCTTTTTGATACATATTATAATTTATATTTTCCCTATAATAACTATTGTTATTATACTTTTTATTTTTTATATTACTATAAGATCTATCCATTCTAACTCTTCTAGATTTTTCTATATTCTTTAATCTTGCTTCTAGCTCTTGCTTTGTAACTAGCTTTAAATCATACTCATACGCATCTGCTAAAATTCTTACATTAATTCCAATAAGATCTACTATTCCAGTAGGATGTATTGCAGTAATTTTAAATAGCACGTCATAATTATATGATTTTCTTGCAACGATATCTCCAACCTTAAAATTTGACAAGTTCATCACCTCATAGTATTATATGATTTTTTATCTTTAAAGTGATTTATATATATTAATTGTTAATTTTATACTATAAACTAAAATAAAAAATAAGGAGATATGTATATACTACATATCTCCCATGTTTATAGCCAGCGTATATAAGGCAAAAATTCCACAAACCTTATATACTAATATTATTATATCACATAATAAAAAAAAACAACCAAGAAAACTTGGTCGTTTTTTATTATTTATTATTTTACTGTATATGGTAATAAAGCGATTGTTCTTGCTCTTTTAACAGCTACAGTTACTTTTCTTTGATGTTTTGCGCAACATCCAGTTACTCTTCTTGGAAGAATTTTACCTTTGTCACTAACAAATTTTCTTAATTTATCTACATCTTTATAATCAATATCGTCTATTTTATCAGCACAGAAAACACAAACTTTTTTTCTTGGTCTTCTATATGGTTTGTCGTTTTTAGCGCCTCTTTTTCTGTTATCAGCCATTTTAACTATCCTCCTATCAACTAATTTTTAAACTAAAATGGTAAATCATCAGTATCATCTACTGTTATAAATTCACCATCCATACTAGATGAAGGTACTCCATCACTTGTATCTTGGTCTCTTCTTGAATCTGCAAAATATGCATTCTCAATAATAAAATCTGTTGCATATCTCTTTTGACCATTTTGATCTTCCCATGATCTATTTTGGATTCTTCCTTCGACTAATACTTGTTGTCCCTTTCTATAATACTTTGCACAGAAGTCTGCAAGTTTTCCAAAAGCAGTTAGGTTAAAGAAATCTGTTTTTCTTTCACCATTAGCATCAGTAAACCTTCTATTTACTGCAAGAGAAAAAGTAGTTACTGGTGTATTACTATTTGGTAAAACTCTAGATTCAGGATCTCTTGTTAATCTTCCTAAAAATTGAAATTTATTCATTTCATTACCCCCTATATTAGTCTTCTAATTTTACTATCATGTGTTTTAGAACTATTTCATCTAGTCTTAGAACTCTATCAAGCTCAGCAATAAAATCTGGTTTTGCAGTAAATGTAAATAATGTGTAGAAACCTTCTTTTTGCTTCTTTACTTCATAAGCAAAAGTTTTCTTTCCCCATTCCTCAACATTTGTAAGCTCGCCATTAGCTGAAATTAATTCTTTCATTTTCTCACCAAAAGCAGCCATAGCTTCTTCAGATGCATTAGCTGAAAGTATTATAACTGATTCATATCTATTCATGACTCTACTCACCTCCTCATGGTCTTCTGACTATACATTATGTATAGTAAGGATTTTTCACATGCAACATTATACCACATTATTATGTAATTTGCAACAATTATTTTTTATTTATAGAAATCTTAGATATATTGACTTTGTAACTCATTAATTATATAATACATATTATTAAATATAACCATTTCTCCAAAGGAGGACTGATAACATGAAAATTGAAAAGGTTGATGATAATAAAGTTAAAATAATCTTATCTTTTGAAGAATTAGAAATGAGAAACATAACACTAAGTGATATAGAAAAAAACAACGTTGCAGCTAGAAATTTATTTACTAGTTTGATAGAGGAAAATAATCTAGATGAGCTTTTTAGTTGCGATGACTCTCAACTTTTTATTGAAGCAAGTTCAGATAATACTAATACTTTTATATTGACTATTACTAAAACTGACGATTTACCAGATATAACTAGTTATTCCAAAAATGAACCTAAATTGCTTTATAGGATAGACTCACGACTTTTTGAATTTAATTCATTAGATGTAATTCTAGATTTTTGCAAAATTGCAAAAGAAGAAAATTTATTTTTTGGAAAAAACACATTATATAAATATGAAGATAAATATTTCATACTATTTAGTGATAATGCAATAAAAAATAAAAGATTTATCAAAACATATATTATGCTAAGTGAATATTGCTCAAGATACTTTTCATATGATATTTTTTATACAACTATCATAGAAAAAGCTAAAGTTATTGTTGCAAATAGAGCCTTGCAAAAGCTCCTTAGTATTTAATTCAGACTACGGTCTGAATTTTTTTTTGGAAAATTATTAATACGATTAATAATAGCAAAATATTTATATAAAAGCTAGATATTCTCAGATTATATAGACTAAAAAATAAAATTTGGTATTAAATAAATGTTTTTTTAAATATCTAACTGAATAAATACTTTGTTAGAATATAATTTTAAATAAATAATAAAAATCCGATTAGAAAAAATATATAAATATATTTTAGTAGAATAAGTTTTAAGCATATCCACTTAACATAAGCTTATTAAAAGCATAACTAGTATAATGTTATTTTTGCTGTTTGTCAATACATTTTGAAAAATTTAATTAAAAATGACATTATATTTTATCAAACTACCAATTCTCTTGATTATTTTATCATATTTTGATATACTATACGAAAAGGTGAAAATGTATGAATAACGATAAATTAGTTAGCGCCAAAATACTAGTTATCGATGACGATGTAAATATGATGGATGTTCTTTCTGTCGTATTAAGAAGATACGGTCATTATGTTAAAACATTCACTGAGCCTCTATCTGCTATAGAAGAGCTAAAAAAAAATAAATATGATATTTTACTAGTCAACTATTTGATGACTCCAGTAAAAGGCGATAAAATTGTAGAAACAGTCAGAGAATTTAATAAAGAAATATATATAATTCTAATGTCGATTCATAAAGATCTTGCACCTTCCATTGAAGTTATGCAGCAGTTAGATATTCAAGCATATTATGAAAAAAGTAATAGATTTGATAATTTAATAATGCTAATACAAGGTGGAATAAAATATATAGAGCAAATAAATAAAATAAAAAGTATGAATTTGCAACTCGAACACTACTTAGTTGACTTTGCAAAGATATTGTTACAAACAGTAGGTGCAAAAGATCATTATACTGAAGAGCATTCAAGAAGAGTAACACTTCTTGCCGATGCTTTCTCAAAATATTTGAAATTAGATAAAAAACAAATATCAGATTTACAAATTGCAGCTGCTTTCCATGATATTGGAAAAATAGGTATTCCTGATAATATATTACTAAAAACCACACGATTAACGGATGACGAATATCAAATTATAAAAACTCACCCTGTTATCGCGGCAAATATATTTTCAGTTTCTGATATATATAAAGATATATATCCAATTATGTATTATCATCACGAAAGGTATGATGGTAATGGATATCCAACTGGAATAAAAGGCAAACAAATTCCACTTCTTGCAAGAATACTATCAATCTGCGATTCATTTGATGCAATAGTATCTAAAAGGACATACAAAGAAGGAGCTACTATTGAATTTGCATTATCAGAAATAGAAAAAGGTGCTGGAACCCAGTTTGATCCAGAGCTTGCTCCTAAATTTATTTCAATGGTAAACAATAATATAGAATATATAGAGAAAATCTTTAGTGAATATTAGTCTTAAATAGAAATATACTATTTAAGGCTTTTTATTCTATATAAATTGCTATTGTTTTAAAGACGTCAAAATTAGCATTTAAACAATTTATCTTATAAGCTATACATGATACCTCACATGAATTTTCAAATAGCTCTTTTAACTTATTATGTCCTTCTTCATTAATAATAAATTTATTTTCATCTATATAAAAACTTGTACTACTTAATTCTCGCATTTTTCCAGACAACACTTTTATTCTACTATCCTCAGGAATCTTTTCTATTATATTATAATAAAAATTATTATTTTTAATACTAGATACATCCTCTATATTTATATATCTTTTTATAACTTCAACATTGCATAGCACTCCCATATCTTCGGAAAATCCTATTTTTTTCCTGTTAGACTGTCTAATATCTTTTGAATTATCAACACAGTCCTTTTCAATTTCAGGTCTAATACATGTACTATTATTTGTAGAATATCCTCTTTTTTCTGAGTATTCAAAAAAATCTATGTCAAAAGAAATATCAGAAAGCTTAGGCGCAATACATTTTATTATTTCTTTATCTAAATATACATACATTCTCATATTTATATATTTATTTTAATCTACACAAATATATTCTTTTATGTTTTCAAATTTTGACTCACCAATACCATTTACATTTAATATATCTTCTATTGTATCAAATTTATTTTTTTCCCTATACTCAATTATATTATCTGCAAGAGTATCACCTATTCCATTTAGTGTCTTAAGTTCTTCTTTTGATGCTTTATTTATATTTATTAATCCCTCATCTTCAGATGTAGTTTCATTATCAGTTTCTATACTTTCCTCTAAAACAATTTTTGGAATATCAATTTTATCGGAATCATTTAATTTCTCTGCCAAGTTTATCTCAGATAAATCTGCATCTTCTGTTAACCCACCACACTCTTTTATTAAATCATCTAGTCTCCAATTCTCGTCAATGTAATATACTCCTGGATTCTTTACTTCTCCAGTAATGTATACTGCAATTTTATCTTCTCTGCTTTGTAATTGTATCTCATTATCATTTATTGTTATTTTTGACTTATCTTCAATATTTTGCAATATTATATAAATTATAGAGGAAATTAATATTAACGCTATTACTATATATGTTTTATATTTTATTACAAAATTCTTTACTTCATTTACTACCCTCATTCTACCCTCCATTAATTTTTAAATTGTAATAATTTGAAAATTACTCCTAAAAGCAAATTAGAAGCTATGCAATCACATAACTTCTAATTTAACTATACTAACTAAATATTTAATCCAGCTTTAATAATAGTTACTAACAAATTATTATTATATAGGAATTTAATTACAAAAGTACTATCAATAAATTCAGATATTCCATTAAACATTGGTAATGGTGTAATAAATGAAATTATTGCAAGTAATATCCATACTTTAATTAATGTAGAAAGAACACCAACAGCAATTCCTCCCATTTGATTTATAGAACTTAATATAGGTAAATTAAATACAACATTAAGAACCATTTGTATTATATAACATATAATTCTTACAGCTAAAAAGATTACAATAAAGCTTACACCTTTCATAACAAAAGCTGTAACAACTTCAGCTGCCTGGCCTACTTTATCTTCTGTTATTGTACTATTAATTATACTTCCATAAAATGAGTCTTCTACATTTTCTCCATTATCAATCATTGTCTGGATATTTTCTTGTACTACTTCTGTTAATGCTTCTCCTATACCAGAATCAACTAAAGCATCTGCAACAATTGACTGAAAAGCAAATGCAAGAATTATTGATAATATTAAAGATGCAAATCCTACAACTACTCCAACAAGCCCTTTTTTATAGCCTCTAAATGCTCCAAATGCAATTAAAGCAACTAATATCACATCAAGTAAAACAAACATAAAATCCCTCCTTATAAATTAACAATATATATCTTATTAGTATAGATTAAAGCTAAGCTTTTATCATTATTAAACACCACACATTTTTTAGGTGTAAAATTAGTTTCTCTTTTTCCTAAATCAACACCCCACTTATTTAATATATACACATAATCTTGATAAATATAATAATTTATCCAATTACTACTAATCATATCTTTAGGAACAGCATCAATTTTGGTTGAGCTTATTTTATTTCCTGAATATCCAATATTTTCTACAACATATGCATCTTCTGAAATATCTCTTTCTAAATATGTATAGTAATCGTTATTTAATGCAACAAAAATCATTTGTGTACTATCAAATTCTTTTAAAGTATTTATATTTCCATTATCAATATCTATTGAAGCTATACTGTTGTCTAATAGCGCATATATCATCTTTCCTTCTACAATAAAATCATATAAGAAATTATTATCTAATTTTAAAATATCTGTGATTTGTTCTCCCTCATTTTTTGATATATCTATTTGGCGAAATTTTATTCCAATATTTGACGAATCAGTTACAGCCTCACAAAATATTATCCTTTTTCCATCATTTTGCATTTTAAGTGAGATTATATTCTCCTGACTTAAATATGCATCATATATACTCTCTCCTGATTTATTATATACTCCTATTATGTTGTTATATCCATTTTCTAGTGAATATTCAATAGCAAAGTTACCCTTATCATCAAGAAAAACATTTTTTATTATTCCATCTATCTTTTTATTTAATATCTCATTTTTTCCTTGAAATAAATATATCATACCTGTCGAATTATTTGTAACAATCATATAGCGTCCTTGTACATATATATTAGGAGAAAAACTTTCAGAAAAAGTATACGACCACGTCAAATTACAGTTATTATCATATGTACTTATTGTATTGTTTGAATACACAAATAATTCATCATTAAATTCACCATAGATATCACTTTCTTTAGTAACTAGCTCAATTTTATTGTCTTCAATATTTTCTGACATACTAGTCATATGAATTCCAAAAATAGGGCCATATGAATATAATAACCAACAAACAATCACTATAAATACAACTATAGTTACAATAGCTTTAACATTAATATTGTATCTGATTTTTGGACGTTCTATCATTTGTCCATTTGCATTTCTTTCAAATTTTCCTATTCTTTTATTTCTCTGATTTTCTAATTCTTCTCTATTTCTGTTTACTATATCTACTCCTTGTGCTATATCATCATCAATTGATGAATCTACATTTTGTTTTTTTTCTTCGTCTAAAAATACAGATGAATTTTTATTTTTTCTCTTCTTCATAAAAATTCTCCCATTCTCTTGGCTCAAAATATTTAACACCAATTAATTTATCTGGTAAATATTGTTGCTCAACTTTTCCGTGATCGTAATCATGAGGATACTTATATCCATTTCCATATCCAAACTCTTCCATTCCAGATACAGCCGCATTTCTTATATGCATTGGAACTTGTCCTATATCTTTTGTTTTAACATCTTCTAGTGCTTTATTAATGCCTCTATATGACGTATTAGATTTAGGACTTAAAGCAACAGTTAATGCAGCTTGTGCAAGAATTATTCTTGATTCTGGCATACCTATTTGATGAACAGCATTCATTGCAGCAACGGCTACTTTTAATGCATCACTATTTGCAAGTCCAACATCTTCTGATGACTGAATTACTATTCTTCTAGCAATAAACATTGGATCTTCTCCGGCATCTAGCATTCTTGCTAAGTAATGTAATGTTGCATCCGGGTCTGAGCCTCTCATTGACTTTATAAATGCTGAGATAACATCATAGTGTGAGTCATCTGTTTTATCATAGATTGCTTTTTTCTGTTGTACACAATTTATAGCAACATCTATATTTATTACAATTTTTCCACTATCATCCATATCTGTTGTAAGTACAGCAAGTTCAAGAGCATTTAAAGCCGTTCTTACATCTCCATTAGAACATAGAGCAATATAATCTAGTGCATCCTTAGATACATCTAAATTATAGTTTCCAAGGCCATTTTCTTTATCTTTAATACAATTTTCAAGTATTTTTATAACCTCTTTACTCTGTAATTCTTTAAACTTAAATATAGTTGATCTTGAAATCAAAGCTTTATTTACAGAAAAATATGGATTCTCAGTTGTAGCACCAATTAAAATAACGGTACCCTTTTCCACATGTGGTAAAAGTGCATCTTGCTGAAGTTTATTAAATCTATGAATCTCATCTATAAATAGTATTACTTTACCTGTAGGATTAGTAAAAATATTTTGAGCCTCATCTACTACAGCTTTTATATCATTTACACCAGAAGTAGTTGCATTTAGTGTAACAAACTTATTCTTAGTTGTACTAGCAATAACTCTTGCAAGTGAAGTTTTTCCACATCCTGGTGGTCCCCAAAAAATAGCAGAAGTAAGTTTATCAGCTTTAATTAATCTATATAATAATTTGTCTTTTCCTACAATATCTTCTTGACCATAAAAATCTTCTAGTTTTGTAGGTTTCATTCTATAAGCAAGTGGTTCCATTACACACCTCTCCTATTATATTTATTCTTAATTATTATATAATAAAACTTAGTTATAAGCAAGATATATTTAACATAAGACAAGATTATATATAAAATAAAAAAAATCCAAAAAGACACATTTTCTGTATCTTTTTGGATAAATATTTTTTTATTATACATAATATGGATTTGGTTTAAATAGTAGTGTAATAAAATCAACAATTACACCAACACCACATAGTCCACCAGTAAATAAATATAAAACTCCCATTCCAATTTTACCTTCATAAAACTTATGTGCTCCAAAAATTCCAATAAATATGCATAATATAAGTGCAACCCATTTATTTTTTTGATTTGGACCTACACCTGTATTTGTGTTATTGGCATTTGAATTCATATTAGAATTATTAATTATAACATTTGGTTGATCCGCCTTACTGCTCTTTAATTCTTCTACTTGTCTTCCACAATGAGGACACAAAACAGCATCTTTTGCTATTTTTTCTCCACAAAATTTACAAAATTTCTCTTCCATAACATCCTCCTATACAATTAATATATACATATTATATACTAACCTGTCATTTTGCTGTTAACGATATACCGTTATGTGTTTAAACAAATAAGTTGATATAATACAACATAGGAAGTGAAAATATGACAATTTCTAAAGCTATTTCGACACGAATATTAAATATTTGTAAAGAAAAAAATATTAGCATAAATAAATTAGCAAATATAAGTTTTTTAACACAATCAACTTTACAATCAATTATTTCTGGAGACAGTGGTAATCCTAAGCTATTAACTATTTATAGAGTATGCTATGGATTAGAAATATCTTTAGAAGAATTTTTCTCTGATGAATTATTTAATGATATAGATTTAAACATATAAAAACAGCTATTAATCAATAATTAATAGCTGTTTTTGTTTAAAATTTACTAATAATATTTTCTTTAGTAAGCCCAAAGTATTTATATACCTCTTTAGCGCTTCCTGATTTTCCAAATGTGTCAGGAATTCCTACCTTTTCTAGCTTTTTTGGATATTCTTCACATAAAATATTAGATATAATACTTCCTATTCCACCTATTATACTGTGATCTTCTATGGAGATTAGTTTTTCTGTTTCTTTTGCGCATTTTAATATTGCCTCTTTATCCACAGGCTTAATGCTATATAAATCAACTACTCTTACATATTTACCATTTTGCTCTAGTTCTTTTTGAGCTTCTAACGCAATACTAACTGTAGGCCCATATGCAAAAATAGTTCCATCTTCTCCATCTCCAAAAGTATGTGAACCACCTATTTTAAACTCATAAGTGTTATCATATATATCTTCAACATCACTTCTACCAAGTCTTACATACTTAGGTCCATCCTCTTGCATACATAGTGATAATATTTTTTTAGTACTAATATCATCTGCAGGAGATAGTATCTTCATAGTAGGAATAACATTCATAAGTGCTACATCTTCTATACATTGATGTGTTGGCCCATCTTCTCCTACCATAACGCCAGCATGTGTTGCGCATAAATTTACATTTACATGAGAATATGCCGCTGTATTTCTAACCTGGTCATATGCTCTTCCAGCCATAAACATAGCAAATGTTGAAGCAAATACAGTCTTACCACTTAAAGCTAAACCACAAGCAGTACCTACCAAATCCTGCTCTGCAATTCCCACATCTATATGTCTTTGGGGATATTTTTTCTTAAACATATCAGTTTTAGTTGCTGTAGCCAGATCTGCATCAAGTACAACCACATCTTTATTGCTTCCTATATCTACTAAAAACTCTCCATAAGCTTTTCTTGTTGATTTCATTAGCTCACCTCTTCAATTATATTATTAAAATTAAGTAATTCTAGTGTTGTTACGTCATTTATTAGCATATCATTATACATTTCATATTCTGATAGCTTAGTCTTAGAATTTTTCTTTGAATTAATTCTATCTAACATTGTAGTATTTTCTGCATTTATTGTATTTAAAAATTCTTTATTGAAAAAGAAAGGAATTTTTCTTTCTTTATTTAAAGTTGTTAAAGCCGTTACCTCAATTTCTCCTAAGCTATACTCATTAACTATATTTTCAATAAAGCAATTTATTTCATCAGATTTATATCCGCAGTTATTTGTAATACTAACAATCTCATATAGGCTTTTATTTTCAGGAATATATTTTTTATTCATTACTTCAACTCTTTTTAGATTATAGTTCTCTAGCATTGCTTTTTTCATCTTTGATTTTCCTGTAACTTTATCTAAAAAGGTAACTTTTGAAAACTTGTTAATATTTGAGTCTATCTCTTTAAGCTCTTCTTGCCTTATTAAATCATTTGCCTTGGATGCTATAAGATTTATATACTGTTTTGTTTTTAATTCTTCATTTTCTTTTACAAGCTCATTAATATTCTTAAGTTTAATATCATCTAAATACAAAATATTATTTAATAATTTATACTCTTCTATATTTTCATCCTGAGTCTCTTCATCATTATACTTCTGTATAATTGTGTCTATTTTTTCTATGTAGTTATTAAGTGTTTCTTGTACTTTGTCATTTGTATCTTTTAATTCATCTACCTTTACTCCTATATTTTTAGCAAAATTATATTTAGAGTCAAACTCCTCGTTATTTTTTACTATTTTGTTATTTATTTCACTTGCTTTATTTTTTATCTTATCTAATCTAAAACTAATATCTTTTTTAGATAAATTTTCCATTATACTCCTCCCTATTTAGAAAGTTCTTCTATTGCAATTTTATACTCTTCATCATTTGGAGCTTTTCCATGCCAAGAAGCATTATTCTCCATAAAAGATATTCCTTTTCCTTTTATAGTTTTAGCAATTATCATATTAGGTTTTTTAGAATCTTCTGTATTATCTATAGCCTTTAATATTTGTTCAAAATCATGTCCGTCTATTTCTTGTACATGCCATCCAAAAGCTTCAAATTTTTCTTTCAAGTTATCAACACTTTTAACATCTATTATGTTTCCATCTATTTGCAATCCATTATAGTCTAGAAAAGCTATAACATTATTTAATTTATATTTGTTTGCTGTCATACATGCTTCCCATATTTGTCCCTCTTCTATTTCTCCGTCTCCTAGTAGGCAATATACTTTTCCATCTGCTTTATCTAGCTTTTTTGCAATAGCCATTCCGTTTGCAACTGATAAGCCCTGTCCCAAAGAGCCACTTGACACATCTACACCGTTAATTTTATTTGTTGGATGTCCCTCAAGATAACTATCAATTTTTCTTAAAGTAATTAAGTCTTGGTGTGGAATAAATCCTTTACTTGCAAGTACAGCATAATATGCTGGTGCACAGTGTCCTTTTGACAGTATAAATTTATCAATTCTATTTCCATTTTCATCTAAATTTAAATTCATTCTAGCATGAAAAATTGCAACAAGTATATCTGTACAAGAAAGAGAGCCACCAGGGTGACCTGATTTAGCATTATATACCATATCTATTATATCTCTTCTAATATTTTTAGAAATATTTTGTAATTCTAGTATATCCACATATATCCCTCCTATATCTCTTTTCTTAGTATTTGTATATAATTATCATTTGAGTCATATTTTTCAAAATTTGACGTTTTAGCTTTTTTAATTAGCTCATCAAAGTCATCTATTTCATCTTTATAATATAAAATATATCCTTCCTTTTCTAAAGCTTCACATATTTCAATCTGATGATCGTTTATATGCTCTCCATATTTTGCAAGTCTTGGAACAGCAATTACCTTTTTTCCTTTTTTAATTGCGGAAAATATTGTACCTACTCCTCCATGAGAAATCACCAAATCAGCTTTTGAAATGTAGTCTTCCATTTGATCTAGCGGAATAAAATCAAAAGCCTTTATTCTTTTGCTATTATTACACTTTGTATATCCTCTTTGTACAACTAGTTCTTCTTTTTTTAATTCTTTACTATTTCTTATTAAATTAAAAAGCCTATCAAATGATTGCTTTTGAGTTCCAACAGTTACTAATACCATATTATATCAACCTTCCTATATATTCTGCTTTTTCATACTTATCTGCTAGAGTTTTCCATTGAACATAAAATTTGTCAGCAATCTTATACACATTATTCCCTGTACCAGATAGCTCTTTTATTTTTGCCATAGTCTCAATGTAAATAACTTTAGCTCCAAAAAACTTTCCTACATAACAAAAAAAGCCTCCTATTTGAGCACCAGTTGATACTATAGTATCTGGTTTAAACTTCATAACAATTCTAATAGTTGAAAATATATTTTCAATTATAGTTAAAACATACTTTATTTTATTTTTACAAGGGCCATATTTAATAAACTTCATATTATATTTACTTGCTAGTTCCTTTGTAACGTCAGTTTTTTCTGTAACAAGTAAATAATCATACTCTTTAAATAGCTCTTGTAATTTAAGTATTTCTGTCAAATGTCCGCCAGAGCTTGCTGCAAAAATTACTTTTTTCATCTATTTCTCTCCTTTTACAATATATCTAACATTATATTTATTTTCAAAATAAATCTTATTAATCTTTTTAGGTCCAACTGTAACAGAAACATATTTTCTTGGAACATGTACTATTATATCTTTGTTTTGGTCTTTTTTTAAATATTTCTCTATATGCTCTCTAATTATTGCCGATATAACATACTCTGCAAAATTGTCACATACAGGGCCAAAAATATTTGAATTTGAAGATGTAATTTCTGATGTAGATTGAAGTCCTAAGCGGATAATAGCTACATTTTCACTTTGACATTCTTTAACTACTGCAACACATCTTTTTACAGCCTCAGCTATACTTAATGGAGTATATTCTCTACTATTATACATATCATATAGCTCACTATCTTCGATTACATATACTGGATATATTCTAAGCTGAGCTGGCTTTAATTTTATACATTCTTTTATTGTATATATCTCTGTTTCCATTGTACTATTTGGAAGTCCAATCATAATCTGATGTCCAAGTCTAATGTTGTATTTTTTTATTAACTTTGAAGCTCGTATAACATCTTGTGATGTATGTCCCCTCTTAGCTATTGACAAAATCTTATCATCCATAGATTGAACTCCAAGCTCAATAGTATCTACACCATATTCTTTTAGCATTACTAAAATCTCTTCACTAATATAATCTGGTCTAGTTGAAAGTCTAATACTATTAACTTCTCCATTATCAATATATTTCTTTGCAACTTTTAAGTAATCAATCTGAAGATTTATATCAATACCCGTAAAGCTTCCACCAAAAAAAGCAATTTCAATTTTCTTCGATAGGTCTTTATAATAGCTAAGATATGTTTTTATTATATTGTCAACATCGCTTAAATCAACATTTTTAATTTGTCCACTTATCTTTTTTTGATTACAAAAGATACAGCTATTTGGACATCCCTTATGAGGAATAAATATTGGTATAGTATATTGTTTATCTTTGTTAATAAAATTCTTTAAGTCACAAGTTAAATCTAGCTTAATTTCCAAGGAATTCTCCTCCACTTTTTAAAGCATCATGAGCTGCGTTTTGTTCTGCTTGTTTTTTACTTTTTCCTTGTCCTTCACCTATTTTTGTACCATTGAAAAATAAATCAATTGTAAATAGCTTATCGTGCTCTGGTCCTTCTTCTTTTTGCAATTTGTATTCTATTTTTACATTTCCATTTCTTTGCAATATTTCTTGTAATTGTGTCTTATAATCTGTATTAAGATTTCCACCAGATAAAACAGTCTTTATCTCAACATCAAGTAACTCTAAGCATATATCTCTTGCTATTTCATATCCACCATCTAAATATATAGCTCCTAATGTTGCCTCAAAAGCATCTGCAATAATTGCATCTTTTAGCATTCCGTTTGAATTTTGCTCACACTTACCAAGATATATATACTCATGTCCATTAATTCTTCTAAAAGCTCTGCTAAGTGATGCCTCACATACAATAGCAGCTCTTTTTTTTGTCATTTCTCCTTCAGATAACTCAGGTACTTGCGAAAATAATAAATCAGATATTATATGCTCTAATATTGCATCTCCTAAAAACTCTACTCTTTCATTATACATATCATAATCTGGATTAGATTGCTCATATGCATAAGATTTATGTGTTAAGGCCATCTTTAATAGTTTAGGATTATTAAAGATATATTTTAATTTAGCCTCTAATTGTAATACTTTTTCTTTTTCCATAATAAAAACTCCTTCATATACATTATATATGAGTTTATACCTTTTTTCAAGAAAAAAAAGCACCTTAGTAGCCTAAGGTACAATTTATAATACTATTTATTATTCTCAATGTATTCAACTACATCTCCAACAGATGTAATTTTTTCTGCTTCTTCTTCTGGAATTTCCATATCAAACTCTTCTTCCAAAGCCATAATTAATTCAACAATATCAAGTGAATCAGCTCCTAAGTCATCGATAAAAGTTGTTTCAGTAGTAATTGAATCTGTATCGTCTATTCCTAATTGCTCACTAATTACTTCTTTTACTTTTTCTAAAACTGTATCCATTTTATACACCTCCTCAAGATTTCTTTTACACTTTATATGATTGCTCACACAAAAATATTCTAAACATAACTTTATTATCTAATATTTATACAATATTGTCAAGGAATTTTTTACTTTTTATATAAAATATTCTAATATTAATCATATTATTATATATTATTATATATTATTATATTTATATTTTGATTTTATAGTAAAAAGTATTAAATTTTACCCGAAAAAAATAAGAGCCAAAGCTCTTATTTTTTTATACTTAAGAATAAAATTATTCTTTAATATCTGATACTGATCCAGCACCAACTGTTTTACCACCTTCACGAATAGCGAATTTTAATCCTTTTTCAATTGCTATTGGAGTGATAAGTTTAATTTCCATAGTTACGTTATCACCAGGCATTACCATTTCTGTTCCTGCTGGTAATTCAATAACACCTGTAACATCAGTTGTTCTGAAATAGAATTGTGGTCTGTATCCGTTAAAGAATGGAGTATGTCTTCCACCTTCTTCTTTAGTTAGGATATAAACTTCAGCTGAGAATTCAGTGTGTGGGTGAATAGAACCAGGTTTAGCTATAACTTGACCTCTTTCAATTTCACTTCTTTGAATTCCTCTTAGAAGTACACCAGCGTTATCTCCAGCTTCAGCAGAATCTAGAGATTTTCTGAACATTTCGATTCCTGTTACTACAGTTTTCTTCTTTTCATCAGAAAGACCAACGATTTCAACTTCTTCACCTATTTTTAATGTTCCTCTTTCAATTCTTCCTGTTGCAACTGTACCTCTACCTGTAATAGTGAATACATCTTCAACTGGCATTAAGAAAGGTTTATCTACATCTCTTTCTGGGTTTGGAATGTATGAATCAATTGTGTCTAATAATTCTTTGATACATGCATATTCTGGTGCATTAGGATCTGTTGAAGTAGACTCTAATACTTTTAATGCAGAACCTTTGATTATTGGAGTAGTGTCTCCTGGGAAATCATATTTAGATAATAAATCTCTGATATCCATTTCAACTAATTCTAATAGTTCAGGATCGTCTACCATATCACATTTGTTCATAAATACAACAATGTATGGAACACCAACTTGTCTTGCAAGTAAGATATGTTCTCTAGTTTGTGGCATTGGGCCATCAGCAGCAGAAACAACAAGTATTGCACCATCCATTTGTGCAGCACCAGTGATCATGTTTTTAACATAGTCAGCGTGTCCTGGGCAGTCAACGTGTGCATAGTGTCTGTGTTCTGTTTCGTATTCAACGTGAGCTGTAGAGATAGTGATACCTCTTTGTCTTTCTTCTGGAGCTCCATCAATTTGATCATAAGCTTTGAATTCAGCTCCGCCAGTTAAGCTACAATATTTAGTAATTGCAGCTGTTAAAGTAGTTTTACCATGGTCAACATGTCCGATTGTACCAATGTTAACGTGTGGTTTAGTTCTTTCAAACTTAGCTTTTGCCATTTTAATATTCCTCCTTAAATTTTTCAACTAATATGCACGCATAGTGCATCAATTATAGTTATTGTACTACACTTTTTCTATTTTTGCAATAGAAAAAGTGTAAATAACCCTATTTTAAATCTAGTCCTCTTTCTTTGCTCTTTGAGAAACTATTGTCTCAAGTATTGATTTTGGAACTTCTTCATAATGAGATGGTTCCATAGAGTATGTACCTCTACCTTGAGTTTTTGATCTTAAATCTGTTGCATATCCAAACATTTCAGAAAGTGGTACAAATGCATGAATTGTAGTTATACCTTGATCTGTATCCATACCTTCCATTCTTCCACGTCTTGAATTCACATCTCCAATAACGTCTCCCATGTATTCTTCAGGAACAACGATATCTACCTTCATTATTGGTTCAAGTAAAACAGCTCCGCCTTGACGACAAGCTTCTTTAAATGCCATAGATCCTGCGATGTGGAATGCAGCTTCTGATGAGTCAACTTCGTGGTAAGAACCATCAACAAGTGCAACTTTTACATCAACTACAGGATATCCAGCTAAAATACCAGCTTTCATAGCATCTTGAACACCCTCATCAACTGGTTTTACATATTCCTTAGGAACAACACCACCAACGATTCTAGATTCAAATGAATATCCTTTTCCTGATTCGTTAGGTTCAACTTCTAGCCATACATGACCATATTGACCTTTACCACCAGATTGTCTGATGAATTTTCCTTCAACTCTAACTGGTTTTCTAATAGTTTCTTTATATGCAACTTGTGGTTTACCAACATTTGCATCAACATTAAATTCTCTTCTTAATCTATCAACAATTATATCTAGGTGTAATTCACCCATACCAGCTATAATTGTTTGACCAGTTTCTTGGTTTGTATATGTTTTAAATGAAGGATCTTCTTCAGCTAATTTTTGTAAAGCAACTGCCATTTTTTCTTGGTCTGCTTTAGTTTTTGGTTCAATAGATATATCAATAACTGGTTCTGGGAACTCAATTGATTCAAGAATTATTGGATGTTGCTCATCTGTTAATGAGTCACCAGTTGAAACATCTTTTAAACCAACTGCACAAGCAATATCTCCAGAATATACTTTATCTATATCTTGTCTAGAGTTTGCATGCATTTGAATAAGTCTACCTATTCTTTCTTTTTTACCCTTGCTTGCATTTAATACGTAAGATCCTTTTTCTAAAGTACCTGAATATACTCTAAAGAAAGTTAATTTTCCAACATAAGGATCTGTCATAATTTTAAATGCCAAAGCAGCAAATGGTTCATCATCAGAAGATTTTCTTTCAGACTCTGTTCCATCCTCTAATACACCTTTAATATGTGGTATATCTGTTGGAGCTGGCATATAATCAACAATATCATCAAGTAATTCTTGAACACCTTTGTTTTTATATGAGCTTCCACATGTAACTGGAACTAAAGTGTTTGCAATTGTTGATTTTCTAATTGCAGCCTTAATTTCATCTACTGTGAATTCTTCACCATTTAAATATTTTTCCATTAAATTATCATCAATTTCAGCTAAATGCTCAATTAATTCTGTTCTATATTTTTCAGCATCAGCTTTCATATCTTCAGGAATAGCTTCTGTTCTAACATCTTGACCTAATTCATCATAGTGAACATAAGCTTGCATTTTTACCAAATCAACAATTCCTTTAAAATTATCTTCTTTTCCTATTGGAAGCGCGATTGGAATTGCATTAGCTTTTAGTCTGTCTCTTAATTGTTGAACACAAAGCATAAAATCTGCTCCTGTAACATCCATTTTATTTACATATACCATTCTTGGTACACTATACTTATCTGCTTGTCTCCAAACAGTCTCAGTTTGTGGTTGTACACCACCTTTTGCAGCTAAAACAGTAACTGCACCATCTAATACTCTAAGAGATCTTTGAACTTCAATTGTAAAGTCAACGTGTCCTGGAGTATCTATAATATTTATTCTGTTATTTCTCCAGAAGCATGTTGTAGCCGCAGATGTGATTGTTATACCTCTTTCTTGTTCTTGAGCCATCCAATCCATTGTTGCTGCTCCATCATGAACTTCTCCTATTTTATGTGTTTTACCAGTATAAAATAGTATTCTTTCTGTAGTAGTTGTTTTACCAGCATCTATGTGAGCCATGATACCGATATTTCTTGTCCTCTCAAGAGGATACTCTCTTCCAGCCATGAAAAATTAGCCTCCCTTCTATTAATTATAATAACACTAATTCTACCATCTGTAGTGTGCGAACGCTTTGTTTGCTTCTGCCATTTTGTGTGTATCTTCTTTCTTTTTGAAAGCAGCACCTTGGCTATTTATAGCATCCATAATTTCTCCTGCAAGTTTTTCTTCCATGCTATGTTCATTTCTTTTTCTAGCATATTCAACTAACCATCTTATTGCAAGAGTTTGCTTTCTATCAGCTCTTATTTCCATTGGAACTTGATATGTAGCACCACCAACACGTCTAGCTTTAACTTCTAGAGCTGGTGTAACATTATCTAATGCTTGTTGGAAAGCATCTAATGCTTCTCTTCCTGTTTTTTGTGCAACTAAATCAAAAGCTCCATAAACTATTTTTTGAGCTGTAACTTTTTTACCATCCCACATAACTTTATTTATTAGTTTTGAAACTACTTTAGAGTTATATTTCGGATCTGGCATTACCTCTCTTCTAGTTATATGTCCTTTTCTTGCCACTGTTCTTCCCTCCTTATATAAATTTTGAATTTCATAAAAATTCATAGGTACTCAAAAATATTTAATTCTTGTAAGTGCTCGGTTTAATATCTTAAACTTAAGCGCCTAACTTAATTATTATTTTTTCTTTGCTCTTTTTGCACCATATTTTGATTTTGCTTGAACTCTATCTGCAACACCTGCAGTATCAAGTACACCTCTAACAATGTGATAACGTACACCTGGTAAGTCTTTTACTCTTCCACCTCTAATTAGTACAACACTGTGCTCTTGTAGGTTGTGACCAATACCTGGAATATATGCTGTTACTTCCATTGTATTTGTTAGTCTTACTCTGGCTACTTTTCTTAAAGCAGAGTTTGGTTTCTTTGGAGTCTGAGTTTTAACAACTGTACAAACACCTCTTTTTTGTGGAGATGATTGATTTGTAGCAGCTTTCTTTCTTGAGTTATATCCTCTTTGTAAAGCTGGAGATTTAGATTTAGTTGTCTTGTTCTCTCTTCCTTTTCTAACTAATTGATTAAATGTAGGCACTTAAATTCACCCCTCTTTCCTTAATCTAATGCCATAATTACATTAGTACGTTAAATATTATACTAAAAGTTAAAATAAAAGTCAATAATTTAGTGAAATGTTACATAATTTTTTGGCATAAAAAAAGCCTTCTAAGTAGTTCTTAAAAGGCTCTCTTTTTATTAATTATTCTCTTCTACATTTGGATAACTTAAACAAATGCCAACGTCTGTACCTTGATATTTAAATTTATACTCATATGTATCAGTTATAACATTAGAAATCTCCTTAATATCAGAGAATTTATATCTATCTACCTCAATATATTTTGGAATTCCTGTATAATTTGGATCATATACCTCAATTTTATACTTATTCATATTTTTAGAATCTGCTAAAACCTTAGTAGCAAGAACAGTATAATCATCATTAATTCTAATCATAACTGGTTCTCCATCAGCTATTGTATCTACTAATGTTTCAAATGCTGTATCATTATTATCATAAAAATAGAATTTCTCATCCCTATACTTAGTTATATCAAGTCTAGCTAGTATTTTAAGCATATCAGCATCTTCGTCTTCTAAAGAAGATTCTACTTGTTGTTGTGAATTTTCTTCATCTGTCAGTAAATTTGTCATATCAAATCTAAGTGATTCATATTGTCTAAATCCTGCATTTTCTTTATTGTATGAAACATTATATGTTGTAAATCCTGCGCTCTCTAGCTCTTCTTTTATTGTAGAATTTATAGTTAACAGTCCGCTTTTAACTGTTGGTGACCAGAAGTTATCAGGGAACTCAGATAATACACTTAAAGAAGTCGGTGTATATGTTCTTAAAGTATTGCCACTATCAATTAAACCAAATGAATCTACTGTAGGTGCTTCAACAACAGTTCCATCTGATGTAGTTATTCTTTTTGCTCCTAGTCTATCAGGTAAATCATTGTCATATAGTAGTTTTGCATAAAGCACCATTCCGTACCCATAGCCATGTTCAACTTGAGTATTTGAGAAGTTAGAGAAAGAAAAGCCATCTCTTCCAACTAAAAATCCTGAATCGGCAATTATTACTGAATCGTCTACGTCATCATTTGTTGTATCATATAAATTATAATTTAGCTCAGCTGCAATCAAATCAAATGTTGCCTCCAAATCATCTGCAGTAGCTGCAAAATAATATTTACCATTTGTTTCGTTTGCAATATTTACTAAGTTCTCCTCGTCAATAGTCTCTCCAAGACCTATAGTATAAACCTTTATACCTTTTTCTTTTGCTAGTGCTATTTGCTCTTCAAGTAGTTCGTCATCATAGCCTTCTCCACTATCTGTATCTTTACCATCAGAAAGTAATACTATGTATCTTCTATTCTGATTTTCCTCATCACTAAACATTGCGACCCCACCTTGAAGACCAGCTCCTATATATGTACCAGAAAAGTTTTCTGGGTTTGTTTTAATTGTACTAATTCTATTTTTAATTGAAGCCTTATCTGATGTTAATCTAGATAATTCTGTATACTCAAAAGTAAATTTACCTGCACCAAATCTATAGTTTCCCTGTAGTTTATCAATAAGATCATTTACTACATCAACTCTTTTAAATTCTGGGTCATTTTCTTCACTATCTGCATATTCATCTACTGAGTACATAGAACCAGAGTTATCAATAATAAATACAAGCTCTGTTGATAAGTTTGAAGTAAGTTTTGATGAGTCAGCAACAAAATATTTTCCAAACGCCTCTGTTGCAAATGATAACGTTGATGCACCTGTATCTATTTCTGTCATTACTTTTGTAAATGTATTATTATCCTCATTTAATTCATACACCGCAAGAGAAGATTCTGAAAGTCCCATATCACTTACTGAAGATTTATCATATGAGATAGTAACTTTAGCATCATCAAGCTGTGCCTCTGTATAAATTGAGTAAATACCATCTAGTACAGAATTTGCATTATCTAGAGTCTCTGTTGAATACTTATCTATAGAAGTTCTTGTAAAGTTTCCTTTACCAGTCATACTAAGGACTACATCATCATTTTCAAATGTATATTCTAATTCTCTTTCTCCATCATTTACGCCATCGCCTTTGCTATCAGCATTAAGTGGATCAAGATTCATTATTATCTCATCACCATCATATAGCCCATCTCCGTCTGTATCTACTTGATTAGCACTTGTTCTACTGTTAGAACCTTCATATAAGTCTGTAAGACCGTCTCCATCTGTATCCTGGCATAATATCTCATAATCACTTGCTTTATATAATTCAGAAAGCTCATTTCCTATTACTGTAACATATTTTATTCCACTAACTTCACCATTACTAGCAGTAATTGAATATGTCCCCTCATCAACTGGTAAATTCCAAGTCGCAACACCATTTTGATCTACTTCGACTGTTCCAGCACTTACTTCCCATGTAAAAGTGCTTTCTACTGCTTTTCCATATCTTTGAGCAGACGCTGTATATTGCATACTTCTAGCTTTAGTTGCTATTACATTTCCAATCTCAGTATCTGCATTAGAAATAGTAATTTTTACAGGTGTTAAAACTATAAATAAAATCATCAGACCTATAAGTAGTATTATCGCAACAATACTAATAATTATTAGCATCTTTCTATGGTCATCTATAAAGTCTAATGTGTCATCTCTTAAATCTAGAAAAAAATCCTTAAAATTATCCATAACATCATTTCTCCTTAGTTTTATATACATAATTATTATATATTATATAAAAAATTAATTCAACTAATTTTTTGGTATAATTATAGCATTTTCTATATTATAATAATATAATCTGGTACCATCTAAAAAAGAGGAATCTATTGTTCTAAGTGCAATTAAAATTGAAGTTATCCTGTCTCCAACATTTCCTTCCAAATAGAACTCTATATAGTTTTCGCCTTCAAACTTATTACAAATATCAGAAAGTCTTTGATAAATGTCATCGTCATTACTAATAACAAGCTCATTATAATTGTAATAATTATATGTATTTTGATAAGCCTCAGGAATAAGCTCTTCTGAGTCTAAAGAAGCAAATCTCTTTTCAGACTCGGTATCTAAATTAAAGTAAGCATGATTTACTATTCCAGTCTCTTCATAAATTGAATGAGAAGATGTCAAATCTACATGATACCACTCGTTATTTATCTTTACCATATTCCACGCATGAGGATTACCATCTAAGCTACCTAAAACAATTATACTATCTATTCCTGCCCTACTATATATAAGTTGTAGTGCTTTTGCAAAACTATCGCATACTCCAACACCTTCTAGTAGTGAGCCTTCAGCTGTATGATATTCTCTTGGAAGCTCTTCTAAATGAGAATATTCAACACTATATGATAACCTATCATGTATTTCCAATTCTTTTTCATATTCATTAAGTCCATCTAGTCCTTCTAAATACACATCAATTTTTTGAGACATTAGTTCTATTTTCTGATTAACGCTCTCAATAGAGTCTTCTGTATAATTTAGTCTTATATATCCAATATTTCCATCAAAAGAAGAAAGTATGTATGATGAATACTCAGATTCTAAATAAAATACTTCAGGGTGATCGTTTATAAATGCTTCTATTGCTATACTCACCTCAGAAGCAAACTTATCTTTATCATCAGCTACATAATCTCTTACCACAAATTCACTTTGAAAATTTTTTACACCATTTGCTATAGACTCATATATTCTTTTTTGATCATCAGACAAAAAATTATAATAATATGAATCCATAGATATTCCTAATTCATTTATTTGAAATTCATTACTATATTCTTCAAAAGAATTTGTATTCTCCTCAATTTGTTTTCTAATAACATTACCTGTTTTTGTTGGAATATCCGTAAAAAAGGACACATATGTCACAGATATTACAACAAAAATGATTACAACAAAGTTACAAAAGCTTTTTATTGTTGATTTCATCTTGTTTCTCCTTTAATTATAATTATTTTATTATAATTTAAAATTTTTTTCAATAAAAATCTACGGGTATAACCCGTAGTTTTTCTTTGCGCCCTATAAGGGACTATTGCGAGCAACCTCTCAAGAGG
>CALXAR010000012.1 GCA_944386345.1 uncultured Clostridia bacterium | reverse complement strand
CAGAGATAAATACAGGAGAAGCAAACTTCTAAAGTAGTTTTATTTAAAAGAAAGCTTTATTTAAAGCTTTCTTTTTTCTTGAAAAAAAAGGAAAATTATAGTAATATATAGTTATAAATTAGGAGTGATTATGGATATATTAGGAAAAGTAATTAGAATTGATTTAGATATTTATATAATAAATATAGAAAAAACAAATGACATTATTGCTGCCAAAGCAAGAGGCAATGTAAAAAAAAGAGATAGTATATATGTAGGAGATGTGGTAAATATACAAAAAACAAATTCTGATTATATGATAACATCTGTTATTAATAGGAAGAATGTATTAATTAGACCTCCTGTTAGCAATATAGATCAAATGATTATTGTTGTATCAATAGGAGCACCACAACCTGATTATATTCTTTTAGATAAACAGATAGACTTATGTGTTGCAAAAAACATAACACCAATTATCTGTATCAATAAAATTGATTTGGTAAAAGATGATTTAAAAGCAAAAGAGGATTTAGAATACATAAAGAAAACATATGAAAAAATAGGAATAAAAATTGTATATGTAAGCGCAAAAGAAAATACTGGAATAGATAATTTAAAAAAACTACTTATAGATATGACTTCAGCTTTTTCAGGTAATTCTGGAGTTGGAAAATCTTCCATAACCAAAGCAATTTTAAAGAGCTCTCCTCAAAGACTAGAAATTGGAGATATTGGGAAAAAGACCAAACGTGGACGACATACTACAAAATCAGTAAACTTATATACTATTTCTGAGAATTCATATATCTTAGATACGCCAGGTTTTTCAAGCTATGAATTATATGATATAGATCATAGAAATTTAAGAGAATATTATCCAGAGTTTTCTAATTGTAATTGTAGCTATTCTGATTGTGCGCACGTAGTAGAAAGTAGTAATGTATGCGATGTAAAAAGAAAGGTAAAGTCAGGTCTAATAGATAATGGAAGATATGAGAGGTATGTATATATTTATAATAAATTAAAAGAAAATTATGACAGAAGGTATAAATAAAATACTAATAGTATTATACTATTAGTATTTTTTCTTAAATTAGTTAATTTATCTTGCAATATCACAATAAGTATAGTAATATTAAAATAGCGTAAAAAAGGAGGTTGAATATGAAAAATTTATCTATATCTATTTTAAATGTTAATAATATTTCTTCTTTTTTAGAAAATTTACAAAATATAGAAGCTAAATTAAAAAAACATAAGCTAAGTGAGCTTTTTAATATTAGTATTCATTTTGATGTTATGGACAATAAATTTGTTAATAATAATGGAATTGATATAGAAAAAATAAAAGAGGTAGCAACCTTTAATTACTATATAGATACACATCTTATGGTTGAAAAACCAGTTGAAGAGGGTTATATAGATAAAGCAATAGCAAATGGATGTTATGATATTACTATTCATTATGAGATAGATAATTTTAATAAAGCACTAGATTATTTGCTTAAAAAAAAGAAAGAGTTAAATGGAAAGCTTAAAATTGGTGTTTCAATAAAGCCTAATACAGACATCTATGTTTTAGAAAAATATATATCTAAAATAGATAAAGTATTAGTTATGTCTGTTGAGCCAGGACTTGGTGGACAAAAGTATTTAAATAACACTACTCAAAAAATAGTTGATATTAAAAATAAATACAAGAATTTATATATTCAAGTAGATGGTGGAATTAATGAAGATACTATAATGAATCCACTAAGAGCTAATGCTCAAAGCTATGTGGTTGGAAGTTATCTTACAAAAAATCAAGATGAGCTTTATGATAGGATAAAAAAATTAAATATAATTTTAGCTATAGAGAGTATGCCTAAAGAGGCAAATTTAGAATTTGAAAAAAGAACAATTCAAGCAGTTGATGGTGGATATGGTCAAGGAGCTTTTTTATTAGGAATTAGAATTCCAAGACTTCGCAAACTAGCAAAATTGTGGTATAATATAGTTTCACTAAATACATTAGAGTATTTTATATCATCGCATATTCATGATTATAGAAGATTTGCTATATTTTGTTTGGTAAATAAGGTAAATGAGAATAATAAAGACGATATAAAGGAATTTATAGATGAAAATATTAAGTATATTAATAATTGGGATTTAGTAGACAGCGTAGCTCCAATATGTATAGGAAAGCAACTTATATTAAAAGATGATAAATATATATATAATGTATTAAGAGAGTACACTAAGTCTAATGATATTTGGATTAAAAGAATAGGTATAGTATCTTTACTGTATCTAGCTAAAGCAAATAGAAAAGAGAGTGTTTTTAGAGTATTAGATGATGTTTTTTTTGAAAATTATCATCTATTTCAAAAAGCTACAGGATGGGTATTAAGAGAACTATATAAAGTAAATCCTAAAGATACTTTAATGTATCTAGTAGAAAAATCTAAAATGGGTAAAATACCAAGTATATTAATGTCATATGCTACAGAAAAAATGAGCATTGAAGAGAAGAGTTTTTTAAGAAAATAAGGAGTGATAAATTATGAAAAAAATTGCAATTATGACAGCAGGTGGAGATTGTGCAGGATTAAATAGTGCTATAAAGTCAATAGTTATGACTGCAAAAACACAAGGAATTGAGACTATAGGAGTTATGGACGGATATATAGGATTTGTTGAAGGAATATATGTAAATTTAGATGAAGAAGTAGTAAGAAGTATAGAGACAAAAGGTGGTACTATGCTTGGTTCTTCAAATAAAGAATGCCCATTTCACTATTATAATAAAAAAACTGGAGAGTTTGAAGACAGAGTTGATGAGGGAATAGAAAAGCTTAGAAAGCAAGGCGTAGAAGGCATGGTAATTATAGGGGGAGATGGAACCCTTGACTCAGCAAGAGTTATTTATGAGCATGGTATGCCAACTGTTGGTATTCCCAAAACAATAGATAATGATATGTCTGCTTCTGAGCCAACAATAGGTTTTCAGACTGCAATTGATGCTGCAGTAGATGCTATAAGAAAGCTAATTACTACAGCATATTCACATAGAAGAGTTATGGTTGTTGAGCTTATGGGAAGAACTTCAGGTTATTTAACACTTTATGCTGGGTTTGCATCTGGTGCTGACATTATACTTTTACCTGAGCAAGACTATAGTTTAAAAGCTGTATGCGACAAGGTAGATGAGATAATGAAATCAGGAAAAAGGTATGTTATAATTGCAATATCAGAGGCTGCAAAAGAAAAGGGTGGCGAAGAAACAATAGCAATGCTAGTTAAAGATAGTTTTGAGCAAAAAAGATATGGTGGAGTATCTCAAAAATTAGCAGCTCAAATAGAGCAATTAACAGGCTATGAGACTAGGGCAACAATTCTTGGACATATTCAAAGAGGTGGAGAGCCAACTACATCAGATATAATACTTGGTGCACGTCTTGGAAATGCAGCATGTAAGCTACTAATTAATGGAGAGCCTGGATATATTGTTGGAATGAAAGGTGGCTCTGTCGTAAAAATGGCATTTCCAAAAGAAAGAGTTCCAAGAGTACTAAATATAGAATCAGATGATTTATGTAGAACAGCTAGAGATATGGGCGTATTTTTTGGACAGGAGTAGAATATGGAATATTTATTTATAAATTATCCTAAATGCTCAACTTGTAAGAAAGCAAGAGCATGGCTAGAAGAAAAAAATATAGAATTTATTGATAGAGACATAGTAAATAATACCCCAACTTATGATGAAATAAAGACATGGTTTTTAATGGCAGATAAGCCTATAAATAAGTTTTTTAATACAAGTGGGATATTATATAGACAGATGGAGCTATCAAAAAAATTAGGAAGCATGTCGGATGAAGAAAAAATAAAACTTTTATCATCAAATGGAATGCTAATTAAAAGACCGTTATTGGTATTTAATAAAAAAGTTTTAATTGGCTTTAATCAAAAAGAATGGGAAAAAGAAATTTAAAGAAAAGATAAGTATTACAAAAATGTAATACTTATTTTTGTATTTTAGAATATTAGCAATTTATCGAACTTTTGTTTGACAATAAAAAATCCTTATGATATAATTTAACAAACATTAGTTTGAAAGGGGTATGAATATGAGTGAAGCTACTTTAAATGCACAAGAGCAGAGAGTATTAGAATATATAAAAAAACAAATAAAGGAAACTGGTTATCCACCTTCAGTAAGGGAAATTTGTGCGGCACTTGGCTTTAAGTCAACATCTTCTGCACACCAATATATTTGGCGCTTAGCTGAAAAAGGATATATTGATAAAGGAGACTTAAAAACAAGAGCAATTAGAGTCGTTGGTACAGAGTCTACAATATCTGTTCCAATTGTTGGAAAAGTTGCAGCTGGTGAGCCAATACTTGCTACGGAAAATATTGAAGACTATATGTCAATAGGAGAAAGCTTCTTTTCAAAGGACTCGCTTAAAAATGATAACTTTATACTAAAAGTACAAGGTGAAAGTATGATAGAAGCAGGAATTAATGATGGTGATTATATAATCGTATCTAAACAAGATACAGCAAGAAATGGACAAATAGTTGTAGCTATGATTGATGGAGAAGCCACTGTCAAAACTTTTTATAAAGAAAAAGACTATATAAGATTACAACCAGCAAACTCAGCTATGGAACCGATAATTGTAAAAGACTGTCAAATTATAGGTAAAGTAATTGGACTATTTAGAAAAATATAGATAATATAAAAAGAAAATACAATTATGTATTTTCTTTTTTTAGTTAAAAAACAAGTATAAATTAATTTAGTATGATTTGTTATATAATAAATATTACTTTTTTCACGTTCAAAACTTAAGTTCATAAACTATAGTATTGGAGGTGTAAATACATGCTAGAAAATTTAAATGTGGGACTTGGAATAACAGGCTCTTTTTGTAACTTTCCAAGAATTAAAGCATTAATCGATGCTTTAAAAGCAGAGAAAGTAAATAAGATAATCCCTATTGTATCATTTGTAACAAAGACATATGATACTAGATTTTTTGTAAAGGATAACTTTATTGAAATGCTTGAGAGAGAAACTGGGCAAAAAGTAATAGATGATATTGTAAAAGCAGAGCCACTTGGTCCAAAAGATATGATTGATATAATGGTCATTGTTCCTTGTACTGGAAATACTGTAGCGAAGCTTGCAAGTGGAATAACAGATAGTGCAGTTTTAATGGCAACCAAAGGACATATTAGAAATAATAAGCCGGTTGTAATAGGAATTTCTACAAATGATGGACTTGGAGCTAATTTTAAAAATATAGGACTATTGTACGATACTAAGAATTTTTATTTTGTACCTTTTATGCAGGATGATTATAAGAAAAAGCCAAAATCATTAGTCTTAGATTATACCAAGGTTATGGATACAATTAAACTTGCTATACAAGGAGAACAGATTCAACCTCTTCTTGTTTGACAAATTAATAAAAGTTATATATACTTAAACTGGTGATAAAATGAATAAAGAGTTTTCAAATATTATTATTTTTAATAATAAAGATATTTTAGAGATAAAAAGCAAGATAGAAAAAATGCTTAAAGACTTAGAGTATATTATTACTAATGAAGAAGATTATAAAGTGCAAATTGATATATTAAATGATACTATTAATAACATTTGTGTTATTTCTTCAGATTTATTTAAATTTAAGAATTTAAATTTAAACAAGAGTCTTATTAGAAAGATTTCTAAAAGAGTGGCACAAGATACTTTTATTGTTACAGCAAATAATGATTTTTCTATAATTGAAAAGTATAGTTTTAATAAAAGAACTTATGACTATATGTGTTTTGGAGATTTAGATAAACTAGTATCATTAGGATATGATGATTCTCATTTAAGTTATATGCATAAAGAAATATGGAAAAATCACTTTGTAGGAAGAAATAATATAGATAGTTTAGATAAAATATTATTAGAAAAGAATACTTTTTTTGAAAGCTATGAGATTATAATAGAAATTTTAAAGTTATATGGTATAAAACCAGAACTTGTTACATATAAAGTTAATGATAAATTACTGACTCATGAGATATTAAAAGAAACAATTTATATAAAATAAAAAATCCTTGTATTTCAAGGATTTTTTTAGACTTGTATATATATCTAAATTTAACTTAAAATATTATAAAAAAATAAATTTTTTCCTTTATTTTATGTTAAATCTATGCTATAATACTATGTGTATTGTAAAGGGAGGCAAAAAGATATGAATGTTGGACTTGTAACCCTTGGCTGTACTAAAAATCAAGTAGATAGTGAAATGATACTTGGAGCTTTTAAGTTACAAGGGTTTAACATAGTAAATCAAGTAGAAGATGCAGACATAATTGTAGTTAATACTTGTGGATTTATTCAATCTGCTAAAGAAGAAGCTATTGACACGATATTGGAGATGGCAGATTATAAAGAATATGGAAAGTGTAAGGCATTAATAGTAACAGGATGCTTAGCAAAAAGATATAAAGCAGAAATTATTGAGTCTATGCCTGAAGTTGATTTGGTTATTGGTGTAGATGAATATGATAATATATCTGAGATTCTATCAAAATTTTTTAGTCAAAATAAGTTATTAAATCAATATAAATTTAATCAAAAGTTAGATTTTAACAATAGAATTATTTCTTCAACTTATCCACTAGCGTATATAAGAATATCTGATGGTTGTGATAATAGATGTAGCTATTGTGCAATACCTTTAATTAGAGGAAAATTTAAAAGTAGAAAGATGGAAGATATTTTACAAGAAGTAGAAGGTCTTGCAAAACAAGGAATTAAAGAGTTTTGTATTATATCACAAGATACATCTAAATATGGATTAGATATTTATGGCAAATTAAAACTTGCAGAACTATTAAATAAAATGGCTAAAATTGATGGGGTAAAATGGATTAGAATCTTATATATGTATTTATTTGAGACAACAGATGAGTTAATTGAAGAGATTGCAAAAAACGATAAAGTATGTAACTACTTTGATATACCAATTCAGCATTTAAATGATAAGATGCTAAAAGACATGAATAGGCATGATACTAAACAGATTATTTTTGATAGAATAAAAAAGATAAGAGAATTAGTACCTGATGCAATTTTAAGAACAACTTGTATAGTAGGTTTTCCTGGTGAAACTGAAGAAGAGTTTGAAGAGCTAATTGATGGAATAAAGGCATTAAAATTCGATAGACTAGGCGCATTTACATATTCTAGAGAAGAGGGGACTAAAAGCTATGATTTTAAAGATCAAATAGATGAAGATATTAAAGAGAGAAGATTAAAAAAATTATTTGATGTTCAAAAAGACATATCACTTGAAAAAAACAAACAAAGACTTGGAAAAACATATGAGGTAATTGTTGAAGATATATCAGAAGATGAAGAGTACTTTGTATGTAGGTCAATGCTTGAAGCACCAGATGTTGATGGAAGAATTTATATAAAAATAGATGATGAGAGCGCTTCAAAGGTAATAGTTGGAGATTATTCAACTGTTAAAATTATAGATTATAATGAATATGATTTATTTGCTAAAATTATATAGAAAGAGGAGGAAAATATGTTTACTAAAGACAGCTTGAAAAATTCGACTTTGTCAGAGTTAAGACAAATAGCTGAAAATTTAAAGTTAGAAGGTTATGAAAGGCTAAAAAAAGAATACTTAGTAGAAGAGATTATTAAACATTTAGAGGCAAGCAACGAGCTTGATGAGAAGATTGATATTCAGATTGAAAATCCAGAAACAGATTATATAACAGAAGGAATTTTAGAGGTAATGCCTGACGGATATGGATTTTTACGTAGTGATAATTATCTACCTGGTAATAAGGACGTATATGTATCACAAGTACAAATTAGAAGATTTAAGCTTGAGACAGGAGATAAATTAAAAGGAATTGCAAGATTTACAACAGATCCGCAAAATAAATTTCCATCTTTAATTTATGTAGAAAGTATAAATGACGATAGAGTAGAAGTCGCACTAAAGAGAAGATCTTTTGATACACTAATACCAATTTATCCAAATGAGAGATTACGTCTTGAGACAGTACAAAATGAATATTCTACAAGACTAATTGATTTGCTTGCGCCTATAGGAAAGGGACAACGTGGACTTATTGTTGCCCAACCAAAGGCTGGTAAGACTACACTTTTAAAACAAATTGCAAATGGAATTTTAAAGAACAATCCAGAAGTAAAACTTATGGTACTTTTAATCGATGAAAGACCAGAAGAGGTAACGGATATAGAACGCTCTATAGAAGCTGAGGTTATACACTCAACATTTGATGAGTCACCAGAGCATCATATTAAAGTATCTAAAATGGCTATTGAAAGAGCCAAAAGATTAGTTGAGCATAATAAAGATGTAGTTATATTACTCGATAGTTTAACAAGACTTACAAGAGCAAGTAACTTAGAAGTAGAGCCAAGTGGAAAGACTTTATCTGGAGGACTAGATCCTGCATCATTATATTTTCCAAAGAAGTTTTTTGGAGCTGCACGAAATATTGAAAATGGTGGAAGCTTAACAATACTTGCAACTACACTTGTTGATACAGGTAGCAGAATGGATGATATGATTTTTGAGGAGTTTAAAGGTACTGGTAATATGGAAATTTTCTTGGATAGAAAACTCTCAGAAAGAAGAATATTCCCAGCAATTGATATATATAAGTCTAGTACTAGACGTGAAGATTTACTGTTTTCTCCAAAAGAACAAGAGACTTCTACATATATTAGAAGACTACTATCACAATCAAATAATGCAGAAATGGTAGAAAGAATTATGAATATTTTAGTAAAAACAAAGAGTAATCAAGATTTTATTAAAGTTTTTTTGGAAAATCTAAAGAAGAAATAGACATTTTTTAGTTTTAATATTAAAATAGTATATATGGATTATTTAAAAGAGAGGTATGATGTATGAAAGAAAAAATAAAGCTAACATTTGAAGATGGACGTGAAATTATAGTTCCATATAAAACAACAGCAATTGATGCTGTAAAAATGATTGAAGACGATGTTGAAGACATACTTGCTATTACTGTTAATAACGAAGTTAAGTTTCAAAAGTATGAGCTTGTAAGAGATTCGGAGATAAGATTTGTAAAAATTGATTCTGACGATGGATATAGAGTATATTCTAAGAGTTTAAAACTTGTGCTATATATGGCAATTACAGAGCTTTTTGGATATCAAGATGTTGATTTTCAGTCTACAATAAATAGAAATCAGTATTTTATTATGCCTGAATTTAATTTAACAGATGACAAAATTGAGATGATAAAGAATAAAATGGCAGAAATTATTGATGCAGATTACGAGATAGAAAAAAGAATGTTAAGTGTAGACGAAGCGACAGAATACTATGAAAAATCAGGCGATTTAGATAAAATACAAAATATGTCAACTAGAATAAAGTCATATACAAATGTGTATTTTTGTAATGGATATTATAATAATTTTTATGGTGTACTTGTACCAAATACAGGATATCTTGATGTATTTGATTTAAAACCATTTAGAAATGGTGCATTGCTTGTAACCAAAGATAAGAATGGAAATAAACCTGAGGTTAGAGATTCAAGATTAATAGATGCTATAGAGGAGTTTTATAAATTTAAGAAGATTTTTGATATAGATAATATTGGAGAATTAAATGATAATATTATAAAAAATGAAATGCTAGATATAATTCAAGTATCTGAAGCAATTCATCAAAGAAAGATTGTAGAAATTGTACAAGATATTGAAAAAAAGAAAGATATAAAGCTTATTTTAATTGCTGGTCCTTCATCTTCTGGAAAAACTACATTTGCTCAGCAACTAGGTGTTCAATTAAGACTTACAGGTTATAATCCTATTACAATTTCTATGGATAATTATTTTAAAGAAAGGGTAGATACACCATTAGGACCTGACGGAAAATATGATTTTGAAAGAGTTGATGCTTTGGATATAGAGCTATTTAATGAGCATATGGAGAAACTAATAAAAGGTGAAGTTGTAGAACTACCAGAATTTGATTTTATTAATGGAACAAAAAACTATAACGGAAGATATTTATCATTAAATCCTATGGATGTATTAATAGTTGAAGGAATTCATGCTCTAAATCCAATTCTTACCGAGTTTACACCTGCTAAAAATAAATATAAAATATATATAGCTCCTATTACTACATTAAATTTGGACGGATATTCAAAAGTCTCTTCTTCTGATACTAGGTTTTTAAGACGTCTAGTAAGAGATTTTGCTACACGTGGACATAGTGTAGATAGAACATTTGAGCTTTGGAGAAATGTAAAAAAAGGAGAAGAGAAGTATATATATCCATACATTGAAGATGTAGATACAATTTTTAATTCAAGTATAATATATGAGCCAGCAGTTATGAAGACTTTTGCTCAACCCCTTTTATTGCAACTCGATAAATCAAGTAAATATTATGCTGAAGCTAGAAGACTATATGAGTATTTAAATAACTTTTTACCAATGGAGACATCAAATATTCCAATTGATTCATTAATTAGAGAATTTATTGGAAATGGATGCTTTAACAGGTAATAAAAGTATATAAAGTAAATATAATTATAAGAAGGTGGTAAAATGGCAGAATTTTTTGGAGAATTGGCAAATATTTATTATAATGATATCTTTCAAATTGTTTTAAAGTTTATATTAATAACAGCTCTTGCGGGAATTATTGGATATGAAAGAGAACATTCGAGTAAACCTGCAGGTCTTAGAACGCATATTCTTGTTGGAATAAGCTCTGTTTTAGTTATGATTTGTGGAATGGAAATATCTAATACGTATGGAACAAATGATCCATCAAGAATGCCAGCTCAGCTATTATCTGGTATCGGTTTTATTGGTGCAGGAACTATTTTAAGTAATGGTTTTAAAGTAAAAGGCCTTACAACTGCATCTGGACTATTAGCTGTAACTTGTATAGGACTTACAGTAGGAGCTGGACTTTATATTTATGCAATAATTGCAACTGGTATAGTATATATAATTCTTAGATATTCTTATCTAGTAAATTCAAATTTAGAGCATTTAGTAGATTTAAAATTTAAGGTATTTACAGAAAGTCCAAAAGATATATTAGAAGACTTGAGCAGATTATTTGTAAAGTATGAAGTAAATATATCAAAACTTAAAATAGTTGATGATGAAGAGGCAAGTGATTCTGATTTTGGATATGTTTTATATGAATGCAAGGTAATGAATGGTACTTTTAATAAAAATCAGTTTATAACAGAGCTTGCTAAAATTAATAAGGTAAAACAGATAAAAGAAATTTAAAAAAAGTACTTGAAAAAGTTTTATATATATTATATATTACTAAACAAGGGTGAGATAAATGTTTGAATTAAAGTTTCAAAAAAATAATATTTTATCAATTGACAGTAAACAAAGTTTACTTGGTCTTTTTCCCTTAATTAGAATTGGTATTTATAAATATAATGATTTATTTATTTATTTATTGCTAAAAACACTTAATTTTAAATTAAGTGTTTTTTTATATGATTTTTTAAGGGAGGTTTTTTATGAATGAGGTTAAATTAGCATTAGATGTTAATGAGAAGCCACCAGTAGTTAAGTGGATAATTCTTGCTCTACAACATGTTTTTGCAATGTTTGGCGCAACGATACTTGTTCCAATACTGGTTAATAGTGCTGTTGGAAGTACAGTACTTACAATACCAGTGGCTTTAGTAACTTCTGGTATTGGTACACTTATTTATATTCTGTGTACAAAAGGAAGGTCACCTGTATATCTTGGAAGCTCTTTTGCTTTTATAACACCAATTGCTGTTGGAGCTATAAAAGCAGGAGTTGGTGGAGCAATGACAGGTATAATGATTGTTGGTATTATATACGTTATAGTTGCAATAATTATTAGTATAGTTGGTAAAGAATGGCTAAGTAAATTATTGCCACCAGTTGTAATAGGTCCAATGATTATGATTATAGGATTAGGTCTTGCACCTACTGCTATATCAGAGATGGGGATAGGCTCAGATATAACAGCTATAGATTATAAATCAGTCTTGGTTGCTATATTTACTTTTGTTATAACAGCGGTTGTTATGCTAAAAGGAAAAGGTTTTTTAAAAGTAATTCCTTTTTTAATAGGAATAATATCAGGATATGTACTTGCTTTAATATTAGGACTTGTAGAATTTTCTCCTGTACTTGAAGCATCTTTTTTTAGTATACCAGATTTTATATTACCATTTGTATCATATATACCAACTTTAGATGCTGCTATGACAATAGCACCAATTGCTCTTGTTACTATAGCAGAGCATATTGGAGATCATACAGCTTTAAGCACTATAATAGGCAAGAATTTACTAAAGGATCCAGGATTAAATAGAACTTTACTAGGAGATGGTATTGCAACTTTTGCTGCTGGACTTTTAGGAGGACCAGCAAATACAACTTATGGTGAAAACACATCGGTTGTAGGAATGACAAAGATTGCATCTGTTTGGGTAATAGGTCTTGCGGCAATTATTGCTATATTATTAGGTTTTTTAGGAAAATTTACAGCGCTTGTATCAACTATACCTAATGCAGTCTTAGGCGGGGTATCTTTGATATTATACGGATTTATTGCAGTAAATGGACTTAAAGTACTAATAGAAAATAGAGTTGATTTTTCAAAATCAAGAAATGTAATTATAGCTTCAAGTATGTTGGTTTTAGGACTTGGTGGTGCTGTAATAAATATTTCAACAGTGACAGTATCAGGAATGAGTCTTGCAGCTATAGTTGGTGTATTATTAAATCTGTTATTACCAAAAGAGAAAGAAGAGATGATAGAAGAAATGAAAGATAATAATGAAGAGAAAAATAATACCGAAGAGGTAAAAAATGAAGATGAAATAAGAGAAGACGTAGAAAATATAAAAGAAGAAGTTAAACAAAAGGAAGAATTAGTGGTTTTAAATCATCCTTTAGTAGAGCATAAATTGTCAATTCTTAGAGATAAAAATACTGGAACAAAGGAGTTTAGAGAATTAGTTAGTGAGCTTGGAATGTTTTTATGCTATGAAGCTATGAAAGATGCAGTCTTAGAAGATGTGGAAATTGAAACTCCCTTGCAAAAGGTATCTGCTAGAAGGCTCAATGAAGATAAATATGCTTTTTTACCAATTTTAAGAGCAGGAACAGGAATGCTTGATGGTCTTATTAAAGTAATTCCTAATGCAAAAATTGGTCATATAGGAATGTATAGAGACGAAGAGACTTTAGAGCCTGTAAGATATTTTTTTAAAGTCCCAGCAGACATAAAATCAAGAGAAGTCCTTATTCTAGATCCAATGCTTGCTACAGGAGGCTCAGGTTGCGATGCAATTTGGCAATTAAAAAAAGAAGGTGTAACAAAAATAAAATTCTTGTGTTTGATTGCTGCTCCAGAAGGAATAGAGAAGATGCAAAAGGAACATCCTGATGTAAAAATATATTGTGCAGCTATAGATGAGAAGTTAAATGAAAGTGGATATATACTTCCTGGATTAGGAGATGCAGGAGACAGAATATTTGGTACTAAATAATATTAAAAAATTTATATAAAAATATTGAATATTTTTATAAATTCAATATATTATAGTATTATGGTTAAAAAATTTTTTGTTATATTATTATTTTGTATATTATATTTAAGTGCAAATGTCTTAGCTACAGAAAAAATTAATTTAAATTCTAAGTACTATGGAGTATATACTTTAGATAATTTGCAGGAACTAGAATCTAAAGAGCAAAATAAAATAGTTCCTATAGCTAGTTTAACTAAAATAATGACAGGAATTGTTTGTATAGAAAATATTGATGATCTAAACCAGACAGTTGTTGTTAATCTACCACAGGTTCAAAGCTATTATAATGAGGAGTATTCAGTAGCTGGGTTAAAAGATGGACAAGAGATCTCATATTATGATTTGATTGCAACAATGTTAATTCCGTCTGGTGCAGATAGTGCTTCTTGCATTGCATTAAATGTCTTTGGTGATTATTCTAGATTTATTAAGGAAATGAATGATAAGGCAAAGGAAATAGGAATGAGTAGTACATCTTTTTCAAATCCAATAGGTGCAGATGACAGCAATAATTATTCTACTGTATATGATGTTGCTCTAATGATGAAATACGCACTTGAAAACGATACGTTAAAAAAGCTTATGTCTGAATATGAGTATATAACTAAAGATGGCAGTATAACTGTAAAAAATGCGCTATTTGTATTGGCAGACTTATATGGAGCTGATGTAAGTAAAATAACTGGTGGTAAAACAGGTATGACAGGGGATGCGGGCTATTGTCTTGCAAGTTTTTCAGAAAATACAGAAAAGCCTTTGATCTGTATTGTATTAGGGTGTGATATTGTACCAGGAACTCTATTTCATTTAGAAGATAGTCAAAGCTTATATAACTATGTAGATGAAATTTATGACTATAAGAATATATATCAAAAAGGGGATAGAATACTTACTCTTCCAACATATCATAGCACTAAGACAAACGTGTCAGTATGTGTAAACGATGATATAAGTGTCTATATGCAAAATGATGAAAATATAGACTTTCAAAATGTATATATAGACTATTCAGGAATACCACTATTATCTTCAAAAAATAAGATTGGTGATGTTATAGGAAGCGCTAAGATTTATTATAAAGATGAAATTATAGGAGACGTTGATGTCGTATTAGGCGAAGAAGTTAAATTTAGTATTTTAAAATGGTCTAAAGATAATACTTTATATGTAATATTATTTGAGATAATTGTTATTATATTATTAGCCTATATATTAAAAAAGAAGAATTCAATTATTAAAAAAAGACAAGTAATTAACAAATTATAGATAAAAATGAGCTCATATATTTAAGAGCTCATTTTTAATATACATAATAACTTGAAAAAATAATAGTTTTTTAGTATAATATTAACATTGGGAGTAGAAAATGTTTGTAAAAAATGATAACGAATTTATATGTGTAAATTGTAATCAAAAAGTTGAAAAGTTAAAATATACATCACGAGATCATTGTAATCATTGCTTATATTCAATTCATGTAGACATTACACCTGGAGATAGAGCAAATGATTGTAAAGGTATCTTAGTTCCAATAAATGTTATTGAGACTTCTAAAAAAGGTAAGGTTATAATTTATAGATGTAGTAAGTGCAAAAAAGAGATAAGAAATGTGGTTGCAAAAGATGATAATCAGGAAGCAATATATAAAGTGGTAGAAGATTATGCAAAAGGAGTTGTTAGATAAAAGTGAGATATTTAAAGATATTATATAGATATGTGGTAAGAAAACGTAGATGGGAGTAATCCCATGAGAAATGTAAGTTAGAATAATAAATATTTATATAATGAAAGGTAGATGTGAATATAATGGAAGAGATAAAGGTAAATATAGCTAATATGATATATAAAGCAATAGATAATAATCAGATAACATTAGATGAAATTAAAGAAAAGATAGAAGTTCCAAAAGATAAAAATAATGGTGACTTTTCTTATCCATGTTTTAATTTGGCAAAAGTTCTTAGAAATTCACCTGTAAATATTGCAAATAGTATAAAAGACAATATTATAACAGATAATTCTATATCAAAAGTAGAAGTTGTAAACGGATTTTTAAATTTTTATTTAAATAGTGATAATATTGCAAGTGAAGTGCTAAAAAAGATTGTTGAAGAAAAAGAAAATTATGGTTCAACAAAAGAAGGAGAAGGAGTAAATATTATTGTTGAATATTCATCTCCTAATATTGCAAAGCCTTTTCACTTAGGACATTTTAGAAATACTGTACTTGGAAAAGCTCTATATGATTTATATGAGACATTAGGATACAATGTAACAGGAATAAATCATTTGGGAGACTGGGGAAGACAATTTGGAATATTAATTGAAGGATATAGGAGATTTAAAGATGAATATAACTTTGATAAAAATCCACTAGAGGCATTATCAGATATATATGTAAGGATAAATAAAATCGCAAAAGAAGATGATGCTGTAATGGATAAAGCGCGTGAGAATTTTAAAAAGCTTGAACAAGGAGACGAAGAGCTAACAAAGCTATGGAAATACTTTAGAGACATTTCTCTTAAAGAATATAAAAGAATATATGATATATTAGGAAGTAAATTTGACTCATATAATGGTGAAGCTTTTTATAATGATAAGATGGAAGAAGTAATTGAGATATTAGATAAAAAAGGCGTTTTAAAAGATAGTCAAGGAGCAAAAGTTGTCGAGGTTGGAAACAACATGCCTCCATGTATTGTGTTAAAATCTAATGGCTCAACAATATATGCTACACGTGATTTAGCTGCTATTTTATATAGAGCTAGAACATATGATTTTACAAAATGCATATATGTTACAGCAACAGAGCAAATACTACATTTTAAACAGATATTTGAAGTTGCTAAATATTTAGTTGACGAGAAATATCAAAAAGGACTTGTACATGTGGCATATGGAATGATAAGATTAAAAACAGGTAAAATGTCAACTCGTGAAGGAAACGTTATATATATTGATGAATTAATAAAAGAAGCCATTCAAAAAGCAAAAGATATTATGACTGCTAAAAATCCTAATTTAGAAAATATTGATGAGGTATCTAAAAAAATAGGACTTGGAGCATTAATTTTTAATTATCTAAAAAGTGGTAAAAATAAGGATATCATATTTGACCTAGATGATACATTAAGATTTGATGGAGAAACAGGACCATATATACAATATACATATGTTAGAACAAAATCAATACTAGAAAAAGTAGGTTTTAATATAGAAGATATTTCAAGTGATAGTATTGACTATACATTATTAAAAGAAAAGCAAGAAGTTGAATTAATAAAAGAATTAGAGAAATTTGAGTCTATTATTAGAAAGGCAGCAAATGAATATGAGCCTTCAGTTTTAGCAAGATATTTAATTGATGTGGCAACTGCTTTTTCAAGGTTTTATAATGAATGCAGTGTAGCAAATATTGATGATGAAAATCTAAAAAAAGCAAGATGTGTTTTAGTATATGCAACATCTATTGTTATAAAAAAAGGATTATCAATCCTTGGAATAGATAGTCCAGAAAAAATGTAAGATTTATTAAATTTAGGGAGTACGCGTTAAGTCGTGTACTCCTTTTTTTATATAAAAACATAAAATATATGTAAAATGCAACCTAAAATATACAAAAAACAACTAAAAAATGGTAGATTGCAACTAATTGATTAAGTATAATTTTTTGTAAAGAGGAGGATATAATGTATGATTTCGACAAAAAATATAAAAATATTATAAAGTCACTTTATTGTCATTTTTTTATAGTATAATTAAAGTATATGTATTGGAGGAGATATAATATGATATCAATTAATATTATGTCTAGCGCAGATAAAATAAAAGGTCAAGGTGTTTTGTCTGCTCATGATGAACAAGTAAACCTTGTAAAAGGTATAAAAGATTATTATATAGAAGAAAATAAAATAGATATTTGTGATATAACACATTTTCATACAGTAAATTTTGAATATTTTTTATGGCTACCCTTTTTAAAAAATAAATCTACTACAGTAGGCTATGTACATTTTGTTCCAGAAACGTTGGAAAATAGTCTTCATTTATTTAAACCATTTAAGTATATTTTTTATAAATATCTTATTAAATTTTATAGTAGTATGGATAAATTAGTTGTAGTTAATCCGTATTTTATAGATATTTTAAATAGCTATGGAATAAGCAAAGATAAAATTAAATATATTCCTAATTATGTCTCATCAACTAATTTTTTTAGAAAAACAGAAAAAGAAAAAGAAGAGCTAAAAGACATATTTGATATCCCGAAGGAAAAATTTGTTGTGTTGTCTGTTGGACAACTTCAAAAAAGAAAAGGGGTATTAGAATTTATTGAGCTTGCAAAAACTATGCCCGATGTAGAGTTTTTATGGGCAGGTGCTGCAGTGTTTGGGAAGATGAGTGAAGGATATAATGAGATAAAGGAGGCTATTAGTAATAATTTACCTGCAAATGTTCACTTTTTAGGCTTAATTGACAGAAATAAGATGAACGATATATATAACTTAGCAGATGTTATGTTTTTACCTTCATATGAAGAATTGTTTCCTATGTGTATTTTAGAAGCAATGTGTGTAAATATACCAATACTTACTAGAGATTTAGATATATATAATGGAATATTATTTGATTTTTATGTATCTGGAAATAATAATGATGAATTTAGATCTATTATTTATAATTTAAGAAATGATAAAAATTATTATGAAGAAATTAGTCAAAAGTCAAAAGAAGGGAACATTTTTTATAGTAAAGAGAATGTTCAAAAAATGTGGCATAAATTTTATGATGAGTGTGTAAAGTATAGAGGTAACGCTAATGACAAGTAATAAAACAAGGAAGATAATAAATGTTATAACTATAATTGGAACTGTTTTAGTATGTGTGTTTTTTTATCTTGCACTAAAGGCTGAAATATTTACTTCAGAGGAGAAAATGAAGATGTTTTTGGAGCAGGCTGGAGTCTTTGCACCTGCAATATTTGTATTAATACAGATTGTACAAGTTGTAATTCCATTAATTCCTGGTGGTATTAGTACTGGTGTTGGAGTACTCATTTTTGGACCAGTATGGGGATTTATATATAATTATGTTGGAATTGTAATAGGTTCTATTTTAGTTTTCTTTATAGCTAGAAAATATGGCATGCCTTTAATTAGGAAAATGTTTAAAGATGAACTAATAGATAGATATATAGGATGGTTAAATAAGGGTAAAAAATTTGAAAAGTTTTTTGCACTTGCTATATTTTTTCCGGTTGCACCAGATGATTTCTTATGCTATTTAGCTGGAGTAACTAAAATGAGTGCTAAAACATATATAGCAATTATAGTATTTCTTAAACCATTTACAATATTAATGTACAGTGCATTTTTAGTTTTAATTTCTAATGTATTTTTAAAGTTATTATAAAAAAGGAGTCTTGAAAATATTTCAAGACTCTTTTTGGCTTATTTAAAAATAAATTTAGTTAAAATAAAATAGATACATACTAGGTTTATAACTAAAAAGACAGGAATACCATATTTAAATTGTGGATGCAAAGTCTTATGTCGAAATGTATACATACCAATTAATGAGCCAACGCTTCCTCCAAGTAAAGGAATAACTAATAAAGTTTTTTCTGGTATTCTCCACATACTGTGTTTTGCTTTAAATTTATCTATTGCCATAGATAAAAAACCAATAATGTTTATTGCTAAAAGATAAATAAGAAAAATTTTTAAATATTCTGCATTAAATTCCATAATATAAACACCTCATTTCAAATATTATATAAGATAAATAAAAAATAATCAATTCTGTTTTCTAAGCATCTTATTTTTTCTATTGCGTTTATAGTGTCTAATATCAAACATAATTACATATATTAAAAAATCTTCATCATATAGCTCATAATCATTAATAAGTTTTAACTGTGATCCAATATAATCGATGTGTTCAGCATATTCATTAGCAAATATAATTGGGCTCATTTTTCCGTCTTTAAAATTTTCTGTTTGAATTTTAACATTTATAACTCGTGATAAAAATTTTGACCTAAACTCGTTATCGCTTATATTTATTAATCCACATAACTGTAGTATAGACGTATAATTATCTAACCTAAAGTGTATGATATCATATAAGGTTTGATAAGAATAATCTGAGTCGTCAGCCACTTTTTTTAGTAATGCATAGAAGTTGCAAAATTCTTTAATTGAATTTTGTATCATCTGTTTTTTTAGAGTAATTGTTGGAGCTTTAACATTAACACTTTCAATTTGACCATTTAAATATAAATTAAGTTCTTTATCGTATTTATATATACATAGTGCTAATTGACTCTCAAATCCTTTAGGATTTTCATTAAACTCTTCTCTTATACTATTTAAATCATATACAAATAGATCTTTTATAGGATTATCACAAGACATAATTCTAATAGCCCGAGTATCTGTTTTATTTTGTGTATCAATTTTTAGTAATGCTTCTATTTTTTCCTTAGTTAGCATATAACTACCTCCTTTATTAAAATAGGTATGTAACATTAAAAGCCATAATCATTATACTCCTAACTAGAATAAAAGTAAAGTAAAAGCTTAAAATTTACATAATATTACAATATAATACAATATATTTTATTTTAAAACATTTACAATTTTTACATATATATAACATAAATTTATAATTAAATATAAAGTTAATCTTGACTTTTTATATCAACTATTATATAATATACGAGTAACAAATTGATTTTAAGATAATACCTATGCTAAGCATAGTCGTATATGGCTTTTAAGGAGGGAATATAAGATGGCACAACCAAAAAGAAGATGGTCAAAACAAAGAACACATACAAAACGTTCAACATGGAAATTAGAAGAGACAAATTTATCTACTTGCGCTAATTGTGGCGAACCAGTGCTTTCACACAAAGCATGTCCTTCTTGTGGATATTACAATAAAAAACAAGTAGTTGAAATTAAAGAACAAAAAGAAAACGCTTAAGTTAAAAGTAACTCCACATTAATAGTGGAGTTTTTTCGCGTTTAAGGGGAATTTATATGCAAGATTTAAAAATATTATATGAAGATAATCACATAATAGTTGTCATAAAGCAACCAGGTATACCAGTTCAGGAAGATAAGACTGGAGATTTAGATATGTTGACTATTATAAAAAAATATTTGAAAGAAAAATATAATAAACCTGGTAATGTATATTTAGGGCTTGTACATAGACTAGATAGAATGGTAGGAGGAGTAATGGTTTTTGCAAAAACTTCTAAAGCAGCTTCTAGAATTTCTGAATATATTAGACAAAAAAATGTGAAAAAAAGGTACTATGCTATAGTAAATGGGATATTACCAATATCAGATAAAAGCATAGAGCTAAAAAATTATTTGGTAAAAAACGAGAGACAAAATATGTCAAGAGTTGTAGATAAATCTGTAAAAGGTTCTAAAGAGGCAATTCTTGAATATAAGGTATTAAAAAATTTTAAATATAATGGAAAAGAATATTCGCTTGTAGATATAGATCTCCATACAGGACGTCATCATCAAATTAGAGTTCAATTTGCAAACATTGGTCATCCACTATATGGAGATATTAAGTATGGACAAAAGATAAATAAAGTTGGACAGAATCTAGCGCTATTTTCGTACTATTTATCTTTTTTTCATCCAACTAAAGATGAGTATTTAGAGTTTAAGTTTATGCCAAGTAAACTAGATAAAAAAGATAAAATATGGGATGTGATATAATGGATTTTGATAGCGTAAAAGAGCATTTGGAGACTTTAAAAGAAAAACTTGTTAATTTAAAAGATGCTATTAAAGTAAATGAAAAGACACAAAAAATAAAAGAATTAGAAAAAGAGACTCTTGTAGAAGGTTTTTGGAATGATAGTGATAAATCATCTAAAATACTTTCAGAAATGAAAGTATTAAAAAATCAGGTATCAAAATATGATTTGGCAAAAAAAGAGTATGATGATGCATTAACTTATTTAGAGCTTGCAGAGGAAGAAAATGATAATGATTCTTTTAAAGAGGCAAAATTTATCTCTTTAAAATTGGAAAAAGATTTAGAAAAGCTTGAGGTTAATACATTACTATCAGAAGAATATGATATAAACAACGCTATTGTTACTATTCATCCTGGAGCTGGAGGAACAGAATCACAAGATTGGGCGATGATGCTTTATAGAATGTATACTAGATGGGTACAAAGAAATGAATTTGAGATAGAGGTCTTAGACTATCAAGATGGAGAAGAAGCTGGAGTAAAATCAGTATCTTTTTTAGTCAAGGGAGAAAATGCTTATGGATATTTAAAAGGAGAGTCTGGTGTTCATAGACTTGTACGTATATCGCCTTTTGATGCCAATAGTAGACGTCATACATCGTTTGCTGCTGTTGAAGTTTTACCAGAGATATCTGATGAGATAGTAGTTGATATTAAACCAGAAGATATTGAAATGGACGTGTTTAGAGCAAGTGGTGCCGGAGGACAGCATGTAAACAAGACTTCGTCTGCAGTAAGACTTAGACATTTACCTACAGGAATTGTAGTTAGTTGTCAAACAGAAAGATCTCAAATGCAAAATAGAGAGTATGCTATGAAAATGCTTAAAGCAAAAATATATAAATTAGAAAAAGAAAATTATGAAAAAAAGATGAATAATATAAAAGGCGAAACGTCAGATAATGCGTGGGGAAGCCAAATTAGATCGTATGTTTTTTGTCCATATACTCTTGTAAAAGATCATAGAACTGGATATGAGACAGGAAATGTTCAGGCTGTAATGGATGGTAAGATAGATGACTTTATATATGAATACTTGAAAAGTTATGTAAAAAATGATATAATTTAGTGGTATTATTTAAAGGAGAGAGGTGGTCTAATGACAAGCTCAAAAAATTCATCTTACTATGATAATGAAATTAAAAAAATGTATAAGGATTCAAAATTACTTATAATTGACTTAGATGGAACTCTTATTGATTTTGAAAAAATTGATAATATTATAATAGCTCGGCTATTTCCAGATAATAAAATAATTAATACAATTGATAATATTTTATGGAAAGTAAATAGATTTGATGTATTTGGAAATGGATATGGAGGACTAAAAATAAGACTTGCTATTTATTCTTTGTTTAGCAATTATAATTTAAAGCAATGTAAAGAGTATTATGCAAAAATTTATGAGAATCTTGCAAGACTTGAATTATGTAGTATATATAATTCAACTTTAAAGTATATTATTGATAAAGGCTATGATATAGTTATTGCAACAAAAAATGTTTATGCAAAGAATATACTAAAAAGTAATATATTTAATTTAAATTCTAGTAGAAGAAGTAAAATTAAGTTATTAGTTTTAAAGAAAAACAAAAAACAGCAGTTTAAAGACTTAGTAGAACAGTATAACGGTAAGGTATGTGTCATTGGAAATAATTTATCAGATGATATATTTAATTCATATAGAATTAGATCACCTTATATTTATATTGGTAAAAGCAAGATAGTAGAATTAGTAATAAGGGCTACAAATATTCTTTTTAAAAATAAGGGAATACAATTTAGAAGTATAAAAAATATTAAAAAATTATTTCTAGATTAAAAAGAAATACCAAGATTAATTTCTTGGTATTTTATATTAGTTTTTTCATATCTTCTGGAAGAGGAGCTTCAATTTTAAGTAGCTTTCCACTAATTGGATGAAACATTGTAACTTTTCTTGCATGTAATGCTTGCCTTGAAATAAGATTGTCAATATTACAGATATTATAATGTTTTGCATATAGAGTATCACCTAGTAGTATATGTCCAATATCAATCATATGTACACGTATTTGATGAGTTCTTCCAGTATGTAAAATAACATTAACTACTGTATAATCAGATTTTATATTTCTTTGTGTGACAAAAACTTCTGTTTTTGCATAATCTCCTTTATTTTTTTCTACAGTCTCTCTAAGAAGTATTGTGTTTTCCATTCTATCTATATTTTTTTCAATAATTAAGTGGTCTTCTTCAATTATACCTTTTACAATTGCAGTATATTCTTTTTTTAGGTTAATTTGTGATTTTTTCTTAACAAAAAGCTCCTGTATGTATTCGTTTTTTGCAAATATACAAATGCCAGTTGTGTCTTTGTCAAGTCTAGTTATAATATGAATATTATATATTCCTTGGGCTTTTAGATGGCTTGCAACTATATTAGATAAGGTATTTGTATAATTATCTGCACTAGGATGAGTTGGCATATTTGTAGGCTTATTTACAATTAGTAGATACTCATCTTCATAAAGAATGTCTAAAGGAGCATCAACTAATTCAAATTTATCTTCAAATTTAGCACTTTTCTTGCTTTTTAAGTAATTTTCTATATCTACAAGTATTTTATCTCCAGTCTTTACTATATAATTTGTATATTCTTGTTTTGAGTTTACAAATATACATTTTGAATACTTTAATTTCTTTAGTAATTCACTTGATATATATAATCTTTTTTTAAGTATATCTTTTAATTTTTTGTTATTATCTTTTTCTAATGCAATGTATTCTATCTCCATTTTAAATCTCCTAAAAATATTATACTATAATACTATTTAAAATTAAATACTGTTAAAAAATTAATTGCTTTTTGTTGATTAGAGTCGCTTTATATGATATATTTTAGAAAACAGAGGTGAAAAATCTATGAGTAATTATATATGTAAAATAGCATCATTAGAGGAAATGAATGAAAAATGGGACTACGAAATTGAAATTGCAACTAATAAGGAAAACTGGATTATATGGAAAATGGAAAATCTTGATTATATGCAAAAAGGAAAAATAATACCATATTATGGTATTTTAAATGGTAAAATAATTTCTGAAGCAACAGCAAATATTGACAGTAATATTGTACAAAATAGTCAAGGTTTAGTTGATAATACTACAGTATACTTATCAGCTTTTAGAACAAACAAAGAATATCAAGGACAAGGATACTTCTCAAAATTATTTAAATACATGATAAACGATTTAAAGGAAAAGGGATATAAAAATGCCACAGTAGGTGTAGAGCCTTGTGAAGTTAAAAATATGCAGATATATTTTAAATATGGATTTGATAAGTTTATTAAAGCCGATTATGAGACTTATCCTGATGGTACAAAGACTTTGGTGCTATATTATGCTAAAGATTTAAATTAGAGATTATCTTATGGAGGAAATATATGAAAATAAGGGAACATTATATAGATGTAGCAAAAGGAATAGCAATGATTCTTGTTATTATTGGGCATATTACAATCCTTCCTACTTGGCTATATGCGTGGATCAATTCATTTCATATGCCATTATTTTTCTTTTTGTCAGGAATGGTATATAACCCAAATAAATATGATAAATTTAGAGATTTTTTTAAAGCTAAGTTTAAAGGGCTTATAGTCCCATACTTTTTCTTATGTCTAATAATATGGGTAGTAGCAAGAATTTTTTGTAATCCAGATGGATTTTTTAAAATATTAACATTACAACAATTTATAGGAATATTTGTATCATTTAGAAGAAGTAATTTTTATGCTTCTTTATGGTTCTTTCTAGCACTATTTTTTAGTGAGATACTAATGTATCCTATAGTAAAAATAATAGATAAAAAAATAATAAAAGAGAAGATAAAAGGATGGCTACTAGCCTTTATAGCTATAGCTTTATCTATTATAGGATTTGTTGTTTTACATTATATTAAAAATGGATTCTTTTGGAGTTTGGATTTAGTACCACTTACAGCATGTTTTGTTATGTTTGGATATATTGCTAAATTAAATAAGGAAGGCTTTAAAAAGATTGTTAAATTGCCAGCCAGCTTAATATATATAGTAATTAGTGTAGCATTTACATATCTTAATTTTAAATTATATGGTGCTTCTAGTCTATATAATTCTGTTGTTGGAAATTATATATACTATATGTTAGCTGCATTTGCAGGTACACTATTTGTTATAACTATTTGTAAAAAGATAAATAAAAATAGAGTACTTGAATATATAGGAAGAAATACAATAACATATTATGCTTTTCAAAAACCAGTTATATTGCCAGCAATAACAGCTGTTGTAAATACACTTGGTAATAATATTAGTATACTAAATAATCTTGCCATTAAAATTATAATAATAACAGTACTTGCAGTTGTAGTTTTAGGCGTAATAAGTCAGATGATAGTAAATACATATCCATTTATTTTAGGCAGATTTAAAAGGCAAGAAAAAACAATATAAAAAATTATTTAATAGGAGTAGAAAACAATACTCCTATATTTTTTCCTTGAAAAGCTATAGGATATGTTGTATAATTGTGTCATATCAGAAAGTGAGATTATATGAATAACGAACGTGTTGATGATTTAAATTTAAATGGAAAGAAAATTATACAAAATACAGATTATTTCTGCTTTGGAATAGATAGTGTGTTACTTGCAAATTTTGTTAAGTCAAATAGCTCTAAAAATGTTGTTGTTGATCTATGCTCTGGTAGTGGAATTATATCTGTAATTATATCTCAAAAGAAAAATGTAAGGAAGATATTTTCAGTAGAGCTTCAAGATGAGATGTTTGATTTGCTAGAGAGAAATATAGAGCTAAATAATTTAGATGAAGTTATATCTCCAGTAAAAGCAAATATAAAAGAATACCATATGGATAAAAAAGTAGATATTGTTGTATGCAATCCTCCATATAAACAGATTGGAACAGGTGTTGAAAATGAAAATACAGTAAAGTATATTGCACGTCATGAAAAAGAATGTACACTAGAGGATGTGTTTATATGTGCCTCTAGACTATTAAAACAAAAAGGAAAGCTGTATTTAGTACATAAACCGCAAAGACTTGCTGATTTAATTGCATTTGCTAGAAAATATAAGTTAGAGGCAAAGACTTTAAGATTTGTATATCCTACTATTGATTCAAAACCTAGTATTGTACTTATTGAATATGTGTATTGTGGTGGAAATGAAATAAATGTTCTACCACCCCTTATTGAGTATGACGAAAATGGTAATTATACAAAAGAAATATTAGATATTTATGGGAGTGAAAATTAATGAATACAGATAAAAGAGGAGTATTATATATAGTTGGTACTCCTATAGGTAATTTAAAAGATATTACACTAAGAGCAATTGAGACACTACAAAACGTTGATATAATTCTTGCTGAGGATACAAGACAGACATTAAAGCTATTAAATCATTTAAATATATCAAAGCAGCTAATAAGCTATCATAGACATAACGAAGAGGCAAAAGTTCAAATGGTTGTTGAGCTACTTGATGCTGGGAAAAATATAGCACTTGTATCCGATGCTGGAATGCCAATTATCTCAGATCCAGGACAAGGACTTGTTAGATATTTAGTAGAAAATAATTATAAAATAGAAGTAGTACCAGGTGTTACAGCTCTAATTACAGCTATTGTAAAATCTGGAATGGACTCAACAAGATTTTCTTTTGAAGGATTCTTGTCTGTATCAAAAAAGCAAAGAATAAAAAGACTTAATGAGCTAAAAGATGATATACGTACTATGATCTTTTATGAAGCACCTCATAAGATATTATATACTCTAAAAGATATGTATGAGACATTTGGACAGAGAGATATATGTATATGTAGAGAGCTCACAAAAATTCATGAGGAGTACAGGCATACAACTTTTAAAGATGCAATTAAGGATATAGAAGAAAATGGAATTAAAGGCGAGATAGTCTTAATAGTTGAAGGACGAAATGAGCTTGAACTAGAAGAAAAGAGAAAAGAAGAACTTGGAAAAATAGATCCTGTTAATTTAGTAAAAGAATATATGGGCTCTGGAATAGAAAAAAAAGAAGCAATAAAAAGAGTTGCAAAAGAGCTTGGAGTAAATAAAAATGAGGTATATAAAAAGTGCCTAGAGCTATAAGGGGGAAATATGAAAGAAAAAGAAGAAGAGAGATTAAAACATATGCTAGAGATAGAAGATAGCTTATATCAAAAAGGATATAAGCTTGTTTGTGGTGTAGATGAGGCGGGAAGAGGTCCTCTTTGTGGTCCTGTAGTTGCTGCAGCAGTAATATTAAATAAAGATGATATGATAGAAGGAGTTAATGATTCTAAGAAGCTCTCTGAGAAAAAAAGAGAAGAATTATATGATGTAATTATGGAAAAAGCAGTTGCAGTTGGGATAGGTATGAGTGATGTGGCTGTTATTGAAAAAGTAAATATTTTAAATGCTACAAAACTTGCTATGAAGCAAGCCATCAAAAATCTTAAAATAAAGCCAGACTTTGTTTTAATAGATGGTAATCAGATGATTGATATAGACATTGATGGAAAAACAGTAGTCTCTGGAGATGCTAAATCTGAATCTATTGCTGCAGCATCAATTATAGCAAAAGTAACAAGAGATAGACTACTTATCAATTGGGATAAAGAGTATCCAGAATATGGCTTTGCAAGACATAAAGGATATGGAACAAAAGCTCACATAGAAGCTATAAAAAAATATGGACTAACACCAATACATAGGCCTAGTTTTTGTTCAAAATTTTTAAAGGAGGGAAAATAATGAAATTAATATCATGGAATGTAAATGGAATAAGAGCCTGTATTACTAAGGGATTTAATGACTTTTTTAATGAGATAAATGCTGATGTGTTTTGTATACAAGAGACAAAACTTCAAGAAAATCAAGCAGATGCTATTCAATTTGAGGGATATTATAGATATATTAATTGTGCTGTAAAAAAAGGTTATTCAGGAACAATGGTATTTACAAAACAAAAGCCACTAAGTGTTTCATATGGACTAGGAATAGAAGAACATGATCAAGAAGGAAGAATTATAACTCTTGAATATGATAAATTTTATCTTGTATGTTGCTATACACCAAATTCTAAAAGAGAGCTTGAAAGACTTAATTATAGGATGACTTGGGAAGATGAGATACTAAAATACTTTAAAAGGCTTGAGGAAAGTAAGCCAGTTGTTTACTGTGGTGATTTAAATGTAGCACATGAAGAAATCGATATAAAAAATCCTAAGACTAATCATTTTAGTGCTGGATTTACAGATGAAGAAAGAGAGAAAATGACAAGATTACTCTCTTCAGGATTTATTGATACATATAGATACTTATATCCTGATAAAGTAGAGTATTCTTGGTGGTCATATATGAGGCAAGCAAGAGAGAAAAATATTGGTTGGAGAATAGATTACTTTATTGTATCTGATAGCCTAAAAGAAAAAATTAAAGATGCAAAAATTCATACAGAAATATATGGCAGTGATCATTGCCCAGTTGAATTAGATTTAGATTTTTAATTATTTGTTTCTCTTGAATTTTAGAAGTATATATAGTAGAATAATAAAAGAGATGAGGGGATAGTATGGGATTTTTAGATAGGTTTTCTGGAATTAAAGATTCACTTAGCTTTAGTAAAGACTATAATGTAAATGAAAAACTAGCTGAATTTTATGGAGATAAGAATATAAAGGCTTCATATTTAGAAATTGGTAAGTTAACAAAAAAGAAATTTAAAGAAACACTAGATATAAATGATCAAATACTTGAAAAGTATGCTAAAGATAGCAAAGAAGATATACAAAAAGAATTGATGAAGAAGTATTTAAAGCTATCTATGGACGACTTAAATAAAGAGGCTATTGAAAATGAGCAGTTAGAGAAAAATATTATGGAAGAGGAAGTTGATTCTTCTTTAGAAGGTGTTGATAAAAATACAAGAGAACAGATCAAAAAAGATCTAGAAAATGAGCAAAAAGAAAATAAAGGAAAAGATATAGGCTTAAAAGACAAGAAAAAAGAGTTGCAGTCTAAAGTATATGAGGCGGCATATAAAAGAATGTATTCAGATTATTCAGCAAAGGTATTAAGAATAAAAGATGCACAATATGAGAGTATGGAAATAGCACTTGGAACAAAAGATGCTATTGAGATTCTTGCAATGGAGAAAAATCTAGAAAAAATTGATCTATTATATCATAACCATACAGGAAAGGATATATCAAATGTAAAGCAAATTAAAGAAAAAAAGCAAGATTTTAAATCAAAATTTGATTACAATCAAAGAGGAATTGAGAATAATACAGGTAATAGAACAGCATTAATAAATAGGTTATATTCAATTAGAGAAGAAAAATACTTAATGTATATAAAAGCATTAAAAGATCCTAATAAATCACCACAAGAAAAAGCACTATTTAAGCAAGATTATGAAAAAGCTAATTTAGATTTGATTCAAAATATTCCGTCTCTTAGTGAGTATACAAAAGATTTACAAATTCAAGGAAAAAACGAAAAGCTTGCTAAAGAGGCTAATCTTGAGAAAACATCAGCAGTTAATAACCGATTTAATACTAAAGATGGAAAAGTAGAGAGAGTAACAGAATCAAAAATGGCAGATAATATATATGATATAGAAAAAATACAAAAAGAAAGAGATGCTAGGACTTTTGAAGAGTCAAAAGCACAGCAAAAAGATTCAATTGATAAGGGTGATTTTGCTTCAGCAAAAGAGATTGGAGATGCTCAAAGAGATAAGAGAGTATATGATGAAAATATAGAACAGATGCCAAAGCAAGCAAGTGTTGCTGAGACTAAAAGAGAAGTAGAGCAAGAAGAAGAAAAAAGCGATGCAGACTTTTTTGCAAGTCTTAGACAAGTTAATAATATTGAGGATAAATCACCTGAAGAATTAGAAAAAATTGCTGAAGATAGAAATAATGATATAGAAGATAAGATAAAGGAAAATGCATATAAAGAACAAGTTGCGCAAGAAACAGAATATGAAAGATATAGAAGACACAAGAGACCAAATGGTTAAAATTTAAAGGAGGTATTTTTATGGGACTTGTAACAACAGAAGAAATGTTTAAAAAAGCTTATGAAGGAGGATATGCAATTGGTGCTTTCAATGTAAACAATATGGAAATAGTACAAGGTATAATGGAAGCTGCAAACGAAACTAATTCACCAGTTATACTTCAAGTATCGGCTGGAGCAAGAAAGTATGCTAATCCAATATACTTAAAAAAATTGGTTGAAGCTGCTATTGAATGCAATAAACAATCAGGAAAAGATATTCCAGTTGTTTTACATCTAGATCATGGACCAGATTTTGAGACTTGTAAAGACTGTATTGACAGTGGATTTACATCTGTAATGATAGATGGCTCTAAATATTCATTTGAAGAAAATGTAGAACTAACAAAAAAAGTTGTTGAATATGCACATGCAAGAGGAGTTGTTGTTGAGGCAGAGCTTGGAAAACTTGCAGGTATTGAAGATGATGTAAATGTATCAGCTGATGATGCTATGTACACAAATCCAGATGAGGCTGTTGAGTTTGTTAAAAGAACAGGATGTGACTCATTGGCAATAGCTATAGGAACAAGCCATGGAGCGTATAAATTTAAAGGAGATGCGAAATTAAGATTTGATATACTAGAAGAGATTGGTAAAAGACTACCAGGATTTCCTATTGTATTACATGGTGCATCTTCAGTTCCACAAGAATTTGTAAAAATGTGTAATGAATATGGTGGAAAAATTCCAGGAGCAAAAGGTGTTCCAGAAGATATGCTAAGAAAAGCAGCAACTATGGCTGTATGTAAGATTAATATTGATAGTGATATTAGACTCGCAATGACAGCAAATATTAGAGAATGCTTTACAAATAAGCCTGAAGTTTTTGATCCAAGAACATATTTAGGTCAAGCAAGAACAGCTGTTAAAGACATGGTAAAACATAAGATTGAAGATGTTTTAGGTTGTGCTGGTAAAGCATAGAGGTGCAAAATATGCAATATACATATACACCAAGAGGAACGTGCTCAAAGCAAATGATAATTGATATAGATGATAAAACTGAAACTATAAATTCAGTAAAAATAATCGGTGGATGTCCAGGAAATACACTTGGAGTATCAAAACTTGTTGAAGGAAGAAAGATAGAAGAAGTAATAAAGATGCTTAAAGGAATTCCTTGTGGAGTAAAAGGCACATCTTGTCCTGATCAATTATCTAGAGCTTTAGAAGAGATTATAAAAAAATAAACAAAAATAGAATGCATTTGCATTCTATTTTTTTCTTAATTATTTCATATTTTATTGAATATTGTTGCTTTATAGGATAATATAAAAATATATGAGAAAAATAAAAAAAGAGGTATGATTATGAAAAAAATAAAATTATTACTATTTATTATAACTATAATTTGTTTTTTAAGTATATTTAATTCAGTAAATGCGGTAGAAGAATTGCCAGACAATGGAGCAACTATATCCTCTTCACAAATAATACAAACAAAAACTGGTACAGGTCCATTTGATGAAAATGACGATCCAGGAAATGATAGTAGTGAGGATAATAATGTTGTTCGTTCCTTTGACCAAGTTACTTGGACAGTAGAAAATACAATGGTAATAAATAACGCTGACGTAAATAGTTATACTGGTGGAAGAATATATTTTGAGGCAAAATTGCCTTCAGAGTTAAACTCTAGTACTGCTAAATGGGATTTAGAATCAATGATTTGGATTGAAGAACCACAAGTCTCAGATGATGGAATGACTCTTACTGGATATTATCAAATGTCTACTTCAGCAACAACAATTCCAGGTAAACAGACTTTGGTGTTTGTAGTGTCAATACTTGGCGCTTCTAATGAAACTGAATTTCAGCCAGAATTTAGTATTTGGTTAAATGGAAATGAAGAATCAGATTATAAAAAAATTGTACCTGATAAAATTAAAGTAAGCGCTGCACCTAGATATAATGTGAAAATCACTCAAAATAGTAATTTAAAAAACAAGATGACTGTTGACTATGGTGAAGGTGATACTCTTGGAAGAATGTATGGTTATGGAATTTTATTGCAACTATATAATGAAAATTCTTCTAAAGGACTAAAAGGAATAGAGTATCCAACAGGTGAAATAACTTTTGATATTGATATGAAACTTGAGAGAACTGAATTTGAATCTACAGAACGAGAAGATATAACAGACGATTGTACACCAGTTCTTTGGAATTATAAAGTAAATGATCTGAACAATTATGGTGTTATTCCAGATAGAATTATGAATTTTGGAAATGGATATAATAGATATCAAAATAACATGCCACTAGGAGTGATTCATAATGAGCGAAGATATAGCGTATATGATTCCGGAGATTACACTATAGAGCAAGAGGGCGATATTCTTCATGTTACAGTAAAAAATTATGAATTTGATGGAACATTCCCTATATGGAATTATGGTTGGGGAGCTTTAGGCACATCTATAGTTTATCCTCAAAATATAGGATGCTTTAGTGTTGGATATTTTCAAATATTTGTACCTGATAATTATAGCTCTACAATGGAGGACAGAAACTATTATTTAACTCTAAGCGATATTAACTTTAATGCAACATCAGTTTCTGGAGCTAATACTAATACACAAATGGTAACAAGTGATGATGCAACAACTGTTAATCATGTTATATATAAAGATGGAACGTATTCACAGTCTTTGTATTTTCAGGATTATTACGGAGGATATACTATTGAGTCGCGTGGTGGTGCTGGCGATGGGTTTGTATCATTAGGACAAAATTTCACATTGCTAATGAAATTTGGTGTTGGAGTTACAAATGATTTTGATATATATAGTGCCACTAAATTTTTAAAATTTGATGGTAGTGCATTTGAGCCGATATTAACAAGTAGGAAAACTGAATATTATAAAGCATCATTTGCTGGAGATATGGAATTTAATGTATGGTATGTTACAAAACCCGATGGAACAAATTGGTCAGATAAGGATGAGATGATAAATGCAAATGTAGAAGATATGTTAGTGTTTGATACAATAGAAGAAATTCCAGAAGGCTATGTATGTGTAGGAGAGTACATTGAATCGACAACAGGAGTTTTAACTAGAACTACAGGGGACAATAATAATGTGTATGTTTCATTAAAAGTAAAAGAAGATGCTAAAATTGGAGAGACTTATGGATTTGTCCAAAGAACTAAAATGTGGAAGGACTATTTAGATAGAGATGTATATACTATAACAAATAAGGATGTTACTTTACCAACTCCTACATGGGACTTTGGAAATAGAGATTATATAAAAACAGAATATGACGAAAACGGTAAGTTTATTTCAGGAACTCATAGTGGAGGTAACCTTTATGGAAATAGTCTACTAGTAATTGCAGCCGACTTAGGTGTTGAAAAAATCTCTGTTGATGAATACGGAAATGAGAAAGTAAATTATGACATATCAAAAAATGAATATGATATAACATATAAAATTAGTCCTATTTTAAATAAAATATCAAATGTTAATGTAGAAATAAATAATGTTACTATTAAGCTTACAGATACACTTCCAGCAGGACTTAAGTATGTAACAGGAAGTTGTGATTATGGAGAACCAGAAATTAAAAATAATTCTGATGGTAGTACGACTTTAGTATGGTACATATATAATTGTGAAGTTGGAAAAGAAATTGAGCCTATATATTATCAAGCGCATATAGATGAATCTACAGTAAATGGTACTCAGTTTACTAACTCTGTAGTTATTTTTGCAGATCCAGATAAAGTTGGAAATATAACAGAGGATAAGAGAACATCAACGTATACAAATCAGATAATAAATTTAGCATCACATAGATTATATAAAACAGTTGAAAAAGAATCTATAGAGCTTAATGATGAAATAAAATATACATTAACATATAAAAATAATACAGATGGAGTAATACCAGATTTTCAGTTACTAGACGTACTACCATATAATGGTGACTCAAGAGGTACAAATTTTAACGGAAGCTATAAGTTAAATAAAATAGAAGTATTAAGATACGATAAGAATAATAATCCTTTAAGTCAAGATGGAGTAGAAATATATTATATAAATAATAATGATATTAGAAATGATTATTCCTCAAAAGATGATTTTCTAAATCAAGTAGATGGATGGAATTTAGTAGACTCTAATGAGACAATAAATAATTATGCTACAGCTATTGCCTTAAAAGGAACAGCAACAGAGCAAGAGAGAATAGAAGTAAATATATATTTAACACCGGAAAATAATGAAGTTGAAGATGTATATTGTAATTTAGCAACAGCACAAACAAATCTAAACACTGAAGAACTTACATCATCAATTGTTAAAGCTCAAGTAATAAGTAGAGAATTAGATGGCTTTGTATTTATAGATAAGGATTATGACTCAGTATATACACAAGGAAAAGATGAACTAGTAAAAAATGCTGAAGTAACCATTGTAAATGAAAATAACGAGCAGGTAAATGATGTTTATGGAAATATTTTAACTACAATAAGAACAGACGAAGAAGGATATTATAGTTTTAAAAATTTACCAAAAGGAAACTATAGAGTATTATTTAAAATATTAGATAATAAATATCAAGCTGTTGAAAAAGAAGTAGGCTCAAATGTTACTATAAATAGTAAAATTAATGCAGATTTTTCTACCGATATAATAACAGCTTTAAATAGTGATACCTCATCAAAGTTAGTAGTATCAAATGTAAATGCGGGATTTGTAAAGAAAGAGACAAAAGTAATAGTAAACTATAAAGAAATAGGAACAGATAAAGTATTAAGTGATGAAGTTAC
>CALXAR010000011.1 GCA_944386345.1 uncultured Clostridia bacterium | reverse complement strand
TTTGAGAATTGTGGAGCTTTTCTTGCTTTTTTAAGACCGTATTTTCTTCTTTCTTTTACTCTAGAATCTCTTGTTAAAAGACCATTTCTTTTTAATACAGCTCTAACTTCTGGGTCTGTAGTAGCTAAAGCTTTAGCAATACCATGAGAAACAGCACCTGCTTGACCAGCAAATCCTCCACCATGAACTGTAGCTTCAACGTCATATTTTTCCATCATATTAGCAACTGTGAAAGGTTTTAAAACTATAGCTTTTAAAGTATCTAAAGTATAAATATCATTTAAATCTTTTTTATTTATTGTTATTTTACCAGTTCCAGGAATAATGTTTACTCTTGCAATTGAAGATTTTCTTTTTCCTGTTGCATAAATATATTCTTTTTTTGCCATTTTTTAATTCCTCCTAAAAATTCCACATTTCAGGTTTTTGAGCTTCATGAGTATGCTCAGCACCTTTAAATACTCTTAATTTTGTTAACATTTGTCTACCTAAAGTATTGTGTGGTAGCATTCCTTTAACTGCTAACATAACAGCTTTGTCTGAATTATTAGCCATTAAATCTTTATAAGATACTTCTTTTAGACCTGTCATATATGCTGAATGACGTCTATATTTTTTGTTTTGTAATTTGTTACCAGTTAAAACTATCTTGTCAGAGTTTATAACTATAACATTGTCTCCACAATCAATGTGTGTAGAATAAGTAGGTTTGTGTTTACCTCTTAAAAGTCTAGCTGCTTCTGTAGCTACTCTACCAAGTGGCTTGTTAGATGCATCTAGAATATACCATTTTTTTTCGATTTCATTAGCTTTTACGCTATGTGTAGTATTATTCATCTTAATTTATCCTCCTAAAATATACTCTTAGAAAGTCAAATTTTCCGGGGTTATAGTTTGACTAACTATACGATACTTAGATATTATACATTTTTTTTGTAAAAATGTCAACTAAATAAATAAAAAGTTGTGAAAAAAGTGCATATATAAAATCAAGTGTTATACTTGCAAAAATAATTAATTTATAGTAATATATGTGTATAGAGGAATTAATTTATAGTGAGGAATAGATAATGATAAAATATGAGGTTTATGAGGGTGTCTTTGATATGGATTTTGCAGATACTTCAGTGACACTTGTTGATGCAAAAGAAAAAGGAAGACTAAGAAATATAATAAATAATTTAAATATGTATGCAGATAATGCAAGAACAATCACTGAGATATATACAAATGTTTTGTTAGATGATAATGTGTCATATTTCTTACCTAAAATAACACAGCAAGATGTTTTTATGAGACATTTTCCAGAGCTTTTTGTATATAATCAATATGGAGAAAATTTATTTAATTGTCAACAGAATACTAAGTACCATAGATATAGCGTTTTTCATCATATTGTTGCAAGTATTGAGAGCGCTAATGTAAATGAAATATCTATTGCTGACTGGCAAAAAAAAGTAATGAAGTGGACAATGTTTCTACATGATATAGGAAAACCTTATGTAAAAAAAGTATCTGAAGATGGAACCGAGAGTTTTGTTGGTCACGATGAAAAATCTATGGAGCTTGCTGAAGCAATACTGAATAGATTTGATTTTAGCAGTGAAGAAAAGAGAATAATATTAACATTAATAAAATATCATGATAAATATTTGACAGAAGAAGAGATAACAAATGAGAACTTAACTTTTCTTGCTAAAGAATTAAATAATGATAGAGAATTATTTTACTTATTAATTAATGTAAAAGATGCTGATGCTAAAGCCAAAAGCACAGAAGTATATAATAATTTTAAAAACATTAAAGGAAAGTTTTATGAATTTGCAAATACATATTTTGAACAAAGTACAAGAAAAAAGATTGAAATAAAAGAATCTACAATTGAGGGAAAGAAAACAGAGGAAAAACAAGAGCCAATTAAAGAGGAAAAACTTACAAGTAAGGATATAAAAGAACTTATTGATGAGATTATCACAAAAAAATCTATAAAAGTTAGATATCAGCCGATTGTAGATTTAAAGACTCAATCTGTATATGGTTATGAAGCTTTATCTCAAATTAGTTCTGCTAAAAAGATAAAAATAGAAAGACTTCTTGAAGTTGCCAAAGACTATAATGATTATGATAAATTACAACAAATTTTATTTACTAATGCAATTGAGAAGTTTGAGAGTGTAGTAAATAGAGATTCAAATATTATAATGGTAAATATAGATTATGATAGCTATGTAAACTATGTCAATAAGCCTAGAATATATGATATGATGGCAAGAAATAAAGTTGTTATCGAGTTTAAAAATTACGATAATAAGGATTTAACAGATATCCAAGAGACTATACAGACAATACACTTAAAGGGTGGTCAAGTTGCATTTGATAATTTCAAATTAGACAACTTATCTATAGAAGATATTTGCTATTTAGATATAGATTATATTATTCCAGATATGTCATTTATTAAAGATATATATAAAGATTTTGAAAAGCAAAAATTTATAAATAGTTTAATAACATACACAATATCTAAAAATATAAATTTAATTGCAGTAGGAGTAGAAAATAAAAAAATATTAGATACTTTAAAACTTGTTGGAGTAAGACTTGTTCAAGGATATTACTTTGGAAAACCTTTACCTGAAATTAATATGATGAATGATGATATATTCGAGTTATTAAATAAAGAAGAAGACGAATCTATAATGTAATGGAAAGAGCAAGAATAATCTTGCTTTTTTCTATTAAAAAATAATTGAAAAAATTAAATTTAAATGTTGACAAACTAAAAATTTAATAGTATAATGATAAACGAACAAACGTTCTTAAAGTTATAAGGGGGAGAATTTTATGATATCTGAAGAAAGAAAAAAAGCATTAGATATAGCAATGGCTCAAATTGAAAAAAACTTTGGTAAAGGAGCTGTAATGAAATTAGGCGAGGTTGGAGATGTGAGTATTGATACAATCCCATCAGGAGCACTAAGCTTAGATATAGCATTAGGAATAGGCGGATTTCCTAGAGGAAGGATTGTTGAAATATTTGGACCTGAATCATCAGGTAAAACAACAGTAGCTTTACATGCTATAGCAGAGGCTCAAAAGCAAGGCGGAATAGCTGCATTTATTGATGCAGAGCATGCATTAGATCCTGTTTATGCTAAAAATTTAGGTGTTGATGTTGACAATTTAATTGTCGCACAGCCTGATACAGGAGAACAAGCTTTAGAAATTGCTGAACAACTTGTAAGAAGTGGAGCAGTTGATATCATAACTATCGACTCTGTAGCTGCTCTTGTTCCAAAAGCTGAAATTGATGGTGAAATGGGAGATTCTCATGTAGGTTTACAAGCAAGACTTATGTCTCAAGCTTTAAGAAAATTAACAGGTGTTTTAAATAAATCAAATACAGTAGCTATTTTCATTAACCAATTGCGTGAAAAAGTTGGAATAATGTTTGGAAATCCAGAGACAACTCCTGGTGGTAGAGCATTAAAATTTTATGCTTCAGTAAGACTTGATGTTAGAAAACAAGAGGCTATAAAAGTAAACGGAGAAGTAGTAGGAACAAGAACAAAAGTAAAGGTTGTAAAAAATAAAGTTGCACCACCATTTAGAGAGGCTGTTTTTGATATTGTTTATGGTAAAGGTATTTCAAATGAAGGATGTGTACTTGATTTGGCTACCGATATGAATATTGTTGATAAGAGTGGTGCATGGTTTGCATATAATGGACAAAAGATTGGTCAAGGTAGAGAAAATGCAAAACAATTTCTTGCACAAAATCCAGATATAATGAAAGAAATAGAAGGAAAAGTAAGAGAAAACTTTAATTTAGCATTTGAAAATAGTATGACAGGAGCATCAGATAACGATGAAGAAAGTGAAGAAGAGTTTTTAGATGAAGAGTAATAAAAAGATGCACATATGTGCATCTTTTTTAAAGGAGAAATGTAATGGAATTTGAAGAGGCAAAAGAAAAAGCAGTAAGATATTTAGTACTCGCTTTAAGAACACAAAAAGAAGTAGAAAATAAATTAAAAAAGCTAAAAGTTAATGATGATATAATTTTTGAAGTGATTGAGTATCTTAAAAATATAGGGTATATAGATGATTCGAAATATGTAGATGCTTATCTTAGACAATGTTTATCTATACCTAAGTATTCAGCATATGAAATAAGGATGAAGCTTATACAAAAGGGAATTGATAAGGAGCTAATAGCTAAAAAGCTAAAGTCTTTTGATTCAAACGTGTATGAGAAGCAATTAGTGGAAAAGCTTTTAAATGGAAAACTAAAAAATATGGAGCCACTTAAACAGAAAGCATATTTGTATAGGAGAGGTTTTAAGATAAATGATATGTTTGATAATTAATATAAATATAGATAAAGGTGAAAAAATTTTTTAATCTTTTTTTATATATTAGTTTAATGTATAATACTTGAAGGAGGACTAAAATGAAAAAAGATAAAAATAATGAGTATAATAAAAACGATGATTCCAAATTTATATTGGATGCTTGCAAAGAGATTTCAAATCTTACAGAAGAACAATATAAAAGCGAGAAAAAATTTTTCACGTCGTATGATGAAGAATTAGAATCTTTTGCTAAAAACTTAAGTAGAAAAATAAAAAATAATGAAATTGAGAAAGAGTGTGAGGATTTATAGAGCACTTGCAAAAAAGTGATATAAAGTATATAATCTAAATATATTTTGGGAGGTTAAATATGAAAATAAATACACCAACACCACATAATCAGGCAAAGCTCGGAGAGATTGCCAAAACAGTTTTAATGCCAGGAGATCCATTAAGAGCAAAATATATAGCAGAAAATTTTTTAGAAGATGCAAAGCTATACAATAATGTACGTGGTATGCTTGGATATACTGGAAAGTATAAAGGAGTAACTATATCTGTTCAGGGAAGCGGAATGGGAGTACCTTCTATGGCAATATATTCTAAAGAGTTATTTGAAGGATATGATGTAGATAATATAATACGAATTGGAAGTGCTGGTTCACTAGATAATGATAATGCATGTGATGAGTGTAAGAGTGTTGATTTGGGAGATATAGTAATTGCAGAGGACGTTATAACTGATTCAAATTATATTGAAGCAAATGAGTATGATGTCTTCCCAAGTGCTTCAGAAAAATTATTAAATCTAGCTAAAGAAGAGTGCAAAGACTTAAGTAATGTAAAATTTGGAACAATATATACCTCTGATACGTTCTATAAGTCACATAATTTACTTGAAAATGTGTCAAAAAACCCAGTTTTATGTGTTGAGATGGAAACACTTGCACTTTATACTAATGCAATTGTGGCAAATAAGAATGCGCTAGCGTTATTTACTGTTACAGATAAGCTTTTAAGAGGAATATTAGTTCCTTCTGAGGACAGACAAACAGGTCTAAATCAGATGATAAAGCTTGCATTAGAGATTGCAGTAAAATTAGAAAAGGAAAGAGAATAGAATGATAAATGTAGAAAAGATAGAAGATATTAAATTTAATATAAAAAACTTTGAGGGCCCTTTAGATTTGTTGCTATATTTGATATCTAAAAACAAAAAGGATATATTTGAGATATCTTTAAGCGAACTTACTGATGAATATATATCATATTTAAATGAGATGAATGAGAATAATATTGAGATTGCATCAGAATTTGTTGTTATGGCATCTACTCTTTTAGATATTAAAGCAAGAAAGCTCCTACCTCAACTTGAAGAAGACGAGGAAGAAGAGCAAATATCAGAAGAAGAGATACTTAGAAGAATCTCACAATATAAAATATATAAAGAGGCATCAGAAAAGATAAATGAAATGTATAAAATAAATTTTGGCTCTTTTGTAAAATCATTTGAAAAAATTAAATTTAATAAGAAAATAGAGTATACTGGTGATAAGTTTACTAAACAAGATATTTTTGAGACTTACTCTAATATATTATTTAGAAATCAAAATAAGATAAATAAGCACGCAAAAGAAATAGAAAAAATAGCAGTTTACGAGAAGTATACTGTTCAAGATAAAGTAAAACAGATTGTTGGATACCTAAATGAAAATGGCAATATGGTATTTAATAATGTATTTAATTCTAACTGTGACAATATAGAGATTGTAACTGCTTTTTTAGGAGTCTTGGAGCTTGGAAAAATGAAACAAGTTGATATAGAGCAGAAGTACTTGTTTTCGGATATAAATGTTAGCAGGAAAAATGAAGCTAAAATTGACATAGACACATCTACATTAAATTATTAGTACGGGTAACCGTACTTTTTTGTTATATAATTTTATCTTATGCATATATAATAATAGGAGGGATAAATATGTTAAGATGCATAGGAAAAAATGTTATAGTTGAATTAAGTGATAAGAATGACTATGAAAAAAATGGAATTATAATTAAGACAAATTCTTCAAATTTAATAGGGCTTGTAATATGTGTAGGAAATGATGTAAATGAGATAAGGCCAAATGACAAAGTTATATATAATGAGCAAAATGCTAAAAAAATTATATATGATAGTAAAGAATATTTTGTCTTAGATGAAAAAGACATATTAGCTTTAATTTAAGGGAGGATTTGTATGAAAAAAATATTATATGGTAATGATGCTAAAGTTGCAATATTAAATGGGGTTGAAAAACTTGCAAATGCAGTAAATATAACTTTGGGACCTAAAGGGAAAAATGTTGCATTAAAAAGTGAGTTCTCATCTCCAGTAATAATAAATGATGGTGTATCTATTGCAAAGGAGATACAGCTTGACGATGAAATAGAAAATCTTGGAGCAGAGCTCTTAAAAGAAGTAGCTTTAAAAACTAATGATATTGCAGGTGATGGAACAACAACTGCAACAGTACTTGCACATAGTATGGTAAAAGAAGGAATGAAAAATATAACTGCAGGAGCAAATCCTGTACAAATTAGAAATGGAATGAATAAAACGCTTAAAGAGGCAGTGAAGGTAATAAAAGATATATCACAGACTATAGAATCTAATGAGCAGATAAAAGAAATAGCTATAATATCATCTGGAGATTATGAAATTGGTAAATTAATAAGCTCTGCTATAGATATGATTGGAAAAGAGGGCGTTATAACTGTGGATGAATCTAAGACTGCTAATACTAATTTAAATATTGTTGAAGGCTTAAAGATAAATACTGGATATATATCATCATATATGGTAGGAGACAATATGAAAATGGAAGAGGTTTTAGAAAATCCATATATATTGATTTCAAATAAAAAGATTACAAGCGTTCAAGAGATATTACCACTAATAGAAAAAGTCTCACAGACAAATAGACCTTTAGTCTTAATTGTAGAAGATATTGAAGGAGAAGCTCTGGCAACACTAATTGTAAACAAAATAAGAGGGACTTTCAATTCTATTGCTGTTAAAGCCCCAAGTTTTGGCGAAGAGAGAAGAGAAATACTAGAAGATATTGCTATTGTAACTGGTGGGAATTTAATAGATGATGATATTTTAGCTGATCTTAAAGAGGTTAATTTAGCAGATTTAGGAAGTGCAAAGAGTGTAAAGATATCAAAAGATAGTACAATAATTTTAAGGGGAAGTGGAAAAGAAGAGCAGATTACTCAGAAAATAGAAGAAACAAAAAATAATATTCTAGCTCAAAGTAATGAAGATGAAATAAAAAAATTAAGAAGAAGACTTGCAAGACTTCTAGGAGGAGTTGCAGTAATAGAAGTTGGTGCTGCAACACAGACCGAATTAAATGAAAGAAAACTTAGAATTGAAGATGCTTTGTCTGCTACAAGAGCTGCTATAGAAGAAGGTATTGTTGAAGGAGGTGGAAGAGCATATATAACAGTAGCAAATAAGATAAAGGGCTTTGTAAATCGTCTGCCAGAAGGTGAAAGAGTTGGAGGAAATATATTGCTTAAAGCTTTAGAAAAACCTTTATTTCATATTGCTGAGAATGCAGGACAAAATGGTGATATTATAGTAGAGAAAGTAAAGGAGAGTAAAGATGATATAGGATATAATGCAAATGATAATGTTTTAGTAAATATGAAAGAAGAAGGAATAATAGATCCAACCAAAGTTACAAGAACAGCTCTAGAAAATGCAGTATCTATTTCTTCTATGATACTTACTACTGATGCGGCAATTTGTAATGCAGACAAAGAAATGTAAAAAAAGATTCTTCGAATGAAGAATCTTTTTTGCTATTGTATAAGCGTTGGACCAGTTACATATGAAAATCCACCCATTAGTGAAAAAACAATACAAGCTATTAGCATTAATAATGAAATGCCAAAACATATTTTAGAAGTTGCTGTGTTATTTACTCGTAAAGCTTTTTTAGAAATTATAAAAGCTGGAATAGTAAGTATGTATGAGAATACTACTTGAACAAAGAGTAGCGGAATTGCAACTAGCGAAAGTATTAAAGATGCTATAGAATATAGCTTGGATTTTTCTTTTTTTATTTTTAAATGATTTGCTATATTCATAGTAACAATAATAGCACCAATACCAATTACACCTGGAATTAGTCTATAGTTTTGATTTTTTATTATAATGATTGCATAAATTATACATAGTACAACTAGAATTCCTGTTATTATTTTTATTATAATTCCTTTGTTTTCTTTATTTTTTTGCATTTACAACACCTCTTTTATGTGTATTATATTATATAAGTTTTCTAAAGTCAATTAAAAATGTTGTGTATAAAATATATAGTTAGTAAATAATTAACTATAGTTAATTTTACTTGCAAATAGCTATAAATTAATATATAATATTATGTATATAATATAGGAGATTTTTATGGAGGAATATATAAACAATATAGATATTCAGACTGTTCCATCTCAAACATTAGCTTTTATTGGAGACGCAGTATATAATGTATATATAAGAACCTATTTGACTAGTATATCTACTGCAAAGGCTGGAGCTTTGCATAGGTTCTCAATAAAGTATGTAAGTGCTAAGGGACAATCTACTACAATAGATAAAATTATGGACAAGCTAACTGATGAAGAGATTGCAATATACAAACGCGGAAGAAATACTAATATTTCAACAGTCTCAAAGCATGTAGATGTTGTTGAATATAAAAAAGCAACAGGTTTTGAATGTTTAATTGGATATCTATATATTACTAAAAGAAATAGTAGATTAGATGAAATAGTAAAAGAATGTATTAAGTGCTTTAATTAGGAGGAAATAGTTATGAAAGATACAGATAAGGATTTCTTAGAAGAGAGTTTTAGAAAAGAAGTATTAAAGTCAATGGATGATAAGCTTTCTGAAAAAGAGAAAAAGGAGCTTATGGAAGAAGCAAATGTCTCTTTAAAATTTTTAGATAAAATAAATGAAGTAGAATTGCCTAAAGATAATTATGTTATTTTTACTGATGGAAAAGAACAACTAGTATATGAAAATGGAGAGTTTTACATTGTTTCTTCTACTAATAGTTTAAAACAAAAGAAGAAAAAAACTAAAAAAGAAGCAACAGATATGTATTTAGATTACTTTATTAAATATCAGCTTAATCCAATTTTAGATCAAAGAAAGGCTAAAGAAAAAGTAAGAGCCGAACAAACAAAAACTAAAGCAGATAAGACAATACAGCTTCAAAAAATTGCAGAAGATAGAAAAACAAAAAAAGAAAAGACTATTGAAAAAGAGGACATAACATTATAAAAAAACTACCTTTAGTTAAGACTAAAGGTAGTTTTTAATTAGCAAATGCTATTTTTTACTTGCTCAATGTCTGCCTGACCTGCAGGAGCAGCTGGAACATAATATCCTTTTTCTTTAGCAATTAAATATATTTGCCATTGATAATTTTCTAGTGAATTTCTAGAAGTTATTAAAGTATCTCTAAAATTTTTATCATTTGATTGTTGAATACTATAATTAATCATATTTATAGTACTATTTAATGTAGATAATACATCACTTACACCAATTTTCTCTGTCATTTTATTCACCTCACAACATATTAGATAATTCAGATTTTAAATTTGTACACTCGTTACAAATATCGTCAAGTACTGTAGTAACGTTAGAATCTGAAGTTAAAGTCTTGTAATAATTAATTTTTGAACAAAACTCAGTGGCATGACCACAAATGTGTCTAATATTTTGAATTTCAATTTGATTTAAACTATTCATAATAACCTCCTTTTAAATCACTAAGAATATTATCTGTAATTATTTTTAAATTATACAAATTATTTTATAGTTGGTTTAGCAAACAATGACGCTAAAAATCCAAATACAATAGCTGCTGCAATTCCTCCAGCTGTTGCTGAGACTCCACCTGTAAATATACCAATAAATCCTTGCTCTGCGATAGCTTTTACTGTACCCTTATACAAAGAATATCCAAATCCAGATATTGGCACGCTTGCGCCACATTTGCCAAATTCGTATATTGGCTCATAAATTCCTAAAAAACCAAGTATAACTCCAAGAGTTACAAATAATGTTAGTATTCTTGCAGGAGTTATTTTGGTTTTATCTATTAATATTTGACCAATTGTGCAAATTATACCACCAGTTAAAAATACTTTTCCATATTCTATTAATATTTCCATAGCTTACACCTCGTTTTCTATTGCAATAGCGTGAGCAATTCCAGGGATAGACTCTCCTTGAGACGATGATAAAGGACTCATTAAAGCGCCTGTTGCAATAAGAAGAATTTTGTTTAGATTTTTAGCTTTTAATTCATTAAAGAAATATGAAGAAAATACACTTGCAATACATCCACATCCGCTTCCTCCACAGTTTACATCTTGCTTTTTCTCGTCATAAATTAAAATACCGCAATCATTATGTTTCTTTGAAATGTCTATACCTTCATTTTTAAAAAGTTGTATAAGCATATCAGTTCCATGAAGTCCTAAATCACCAGTAATTATTGCATCATAGTAATTAATATCTCTACCAGTATCATTAAAATGATTTGAAATTGTACTAAAAACTGCAGGTGCCATTGCTGCTCCCATATTTGACATATCAGTTACACCTAAGTCTATTATTTTCCCAGGAGTTACATGAGTTATGTGTATACCATTATCAGCTACTTCTCTTCTAGTTACAAGAGCAGCTCCACTTCCAGTAACTGTAGCTTGAGCGGTTGGACTTTTTTGATTTCCATGCTCTAGAGGCATTCTAAATTGTCTTTCTGCACTACAAAAGTGAGATGAGGCAGCAGCTATTACTTGTTTTGCACAGTTAGACTCAAGCACTAAAGAAGAAAGAAGAAGTCCTTCGCAAAAAGTAGAGCAAGCACCATATAGGCCTAAAAATGGCGTATCAAAAGATCGTATTGCAAATCCTGAAGATATACACTGGTTAAGTAAGTCTCCAGAAAATATAACATCTACATCATGCTCTGTTATTCCTGATTTTACAAGTAAATTATTAATACAGCTCTCTAGCATTTTGCTTTCTGATTTTTCAAAAGTCTTTTCATCAAAGAAAACGTCTTTTATATGTAAATCAAAATAACTAGCAAGAGGGCCTTGCATTTCTTTTGGACCAACTATACTTGATGTTGAATAGATACAAGGTCTACATTCAATTTTAAAAGTCTGTTTACCAATTTTCATTATATTACCTCCTAAAATATATAGTTAAAAATATAGTATATAAATCCTAAAATTACAGATGTTGTTATACCGTATACTAAAACTGGGCCAGCAATTTTAAACATATTTGCTCCAATTCCTAAAACATATCCTTCACTTTTAAATTCTATTGCAGGAGACACAACTGAGTTTGAAAAACCAGTTATTGGAATTGTAGAACCTGCACCAGCTATTTTTCCAAGTCTTGAATAAACATTAATTGCAGTTAAAAAGGCACCAATAAATATTAAAGATATACTTGTTATAATACTAGCTTTCTCGTTATCTATATTTAGATTTAGCATTTGATTAAATATAAATTGACCTAACATACAAATTAGTCCACCAATTACAAAAGCAAAAAATATATTTTTTAAAATAGGGCTTTTTTCTGCCTTTTTTGATATTAAATCATTATATTCACTATTTGATATATTTAAATTTGTATTCATAACATAATCACCATTAATAATATTTGCAAAAAATATCTAATTATAATTTTTTTTATATTTTTTAAAAAATATTGAAATAGAAATAAGAATTTGATATAATGTCTACATATATATTGGAGCTATGGGGGTAGTAATATGGAAAACGAGAAAAAGTTTGGGACTGAAATGTTTGGTTATGATAAAAAGCAAGTAGAAGAGTATGTAAAAGCTATGAAAGCAGATTACGAAAGTAAACTACAGGCTGAACGTTCAGATGCTAATAGAATTGCTAATGAGCTTTCTTTGGTTAAAAGAAAACTAGAAAAATATGAATCAGACTATATCGCAAAACAAGAAAAAGTTGCTAGTGCTCTAATAACTGCAGAAGATCAAGCAAAAAAAATTATTGAGGATTCAAGAAGTGAAGCTATACAAGAAAAGGATAGAATCGAACACTTAATTGAGATGGAAAAAGAAAAACTCTTAGATATGAAAAGAGAGGTAATAGATTTAAAAGAAAAAACTGTAGGATTATTAGATAAATACAGTCAAGAAATCAATAATTTATTAGATTAGTAATTATATTTAAGTGACCGTAATAAAATAGAACATAGGAGATATGTTTTATGAAAATTGCGGTTACTTTTTTTAGAAAAAAAAGAAAAAAACAAAAGATAAGAAATAGTTATATAAGTATTGATACTTCAAATAGTATAAATATAAAAAAATATGAAATATTAATAGTGTTATTTATTTCAATATTTATGGTTTTAAATAGTACTGAGTTAGTATATTTAGGTAGTAATATAATAGAAGTTAAAAATATAGATGTATCTAAAGAGAAAATTATGTCATTAAATTCATTGGCAAATTCAGATAATTATATTTTTAAAGAAAATGAGGAAGTAGAAGAGGTACAAGTTGAAGCTGGTACAGAAGAAGAGCTAGCTATGGATAAGATGGCTCAAGAGTATAAGGATGTTACTGTATTTAACGGCGTTGCATCAGAAGATATTAAAATTGTTACAGAAAATGAGAACTATCAAAAACTTAATGTTTGTGGGGTAGAGATAACAAATTATTCTACAAATAGAGATATAGATTTTGAAAGTATTTTAAATAGTGATGAAAAATTCTTTTCAAAATCTGTTGATGAGGTTTTGCTATATACAACACATACATCAGAGTCTTATGCAAATAGTGAAAACTATAAATTTGAGTATACAAGTCCAAGAAGAACTACAGATGGAAACTATAATATGTTATCAGTTGCTTCTAAGTTATCATCAAATTTAAATAGTAAAGGGATAAAAACGGTATGTAGCTTAACTCCTCACGATTATGGAGAATATAATAGCGCATATACAAATTCTAGAAGAACATTTGAAGCTCAAGTTGCTCAAGATCCTAATATATCAATATCTATAGATGTGCATAGAGATGCTATTGAAGATTTAGATTTTGCACCAAAGACAGAGTTTAAAGGATATAGTGTTGCATCTTTAATGCTAGTAATGGGAATAGGATATGATGGTGAATATAATAAATATTATATGGAAAATCTTAAATTGGCTCTTCAAATTCAAATACTTGCAAACAAAATATATCCAGGACTATTTAGACCTATGATAATACGTAATTCAGTGTACAATCAAGATATAAAATCAAATTCATTTCTAGTAGAGGTTGGAGCCTCAGGAAATACTTTAGATGAAGCAAAACTTGCTACTAGATGCTTAGCAAATTTACTAAATATATTATATAAGGATTGATTTGCATATTTTGTTTGTGATATAATCTAAAATCAGTATGAAAGGTTAGGAGTGTAAATGACAAAGTTAGTAATAGTGGAATCTCCATCAAAAGCTAAGACAATAAAGAAGTATTTGGGTGGAGACTATGATGTAATTGCATCACAAGGACATATTATAGATTTACCTTCAAGTAAACTAGCAGTTGATATAGAGAATGATTTCAAACCAGAATATAAAACTATGAAGGGAAAAGCAAATATTATTAAAAATATCAAAAAGCTTGCAAAAGATAAAGATGTAGTATATCTTGCAACCGACCCTGATAGAGAAGGAGAAGCAATAGCTTGGCATTTGAAAAATTTATTAAATATAAAAGATAATGAAAAATGTAGAATAGAATTTAATGAAATAACAAAAAATGCTGTAAAGAAAGCGGTTGAAAAACCAAGAACTGTAAATCAAGCTTTAGTAAATGCTCAGCAAGCAAGACGTATTTTAGATAGAATTGTAGGATATAAATTGTCACCTTTATTATGGAAAAAAGTAAAAAAGGGAACAAGTGCTGGTAGAGTACAATCTGTTGCTTTAAAAATTATAGTTGATAGAGAAAGAGAGATTAGAAGTTTTGTACCAGAAGATTATTACTTAATGTATGCTAAACTTCAAAAAGATAACGATATATTAATTGCTAAATTTTATGGTGATGAAAAAGGAAAGATTGAGCTAAAGGATAAAAAGCAAGTTGATAAGATAATAAATGCAATTGATAATAAAAAATATGAAGTTGTAGATATAAAAAAGAGCGAAAGAAAGAGAAATCCACCAGCTCCATTTACTACTTCTTCACTACAACAAGAAGCATCAAGAAAACTAGGCTTTAGTGTAAAAAAGACTATGATGATAGCTCAAAGATTATATGAGGCTGGTTTTATTACTTATATGAGAACTGATTCTACAAGACTATCTGATGATGCTAAGAAAATGGCAAAAGAATATATTACAGATAAATTTGGAAAAGAGTATTATTTAAATAGGGAATTTAAGGCAAAAGAAAATGCTCAAGATGCACATGAGGCTATAAGACCATCAAATTTAGATACTATTCCTGAAGTTGGTAGTAAAGATGAAGAAAAATTATATAGCCTAATTATGAATAGATTCCTTGCATCTCAAATGTCTGTTGCCTTATATGATACTACAAGAATAAAAATCAAAGTTGATGACTATATATTTTATATAAATGGAAGAACTATTAAGTTTGACGGATATATGAAATTGTATATTGAAGGTAAAGATGATAAAGCAAAGTCTAAAAATGATTCTGAGGAAGAAGACGATGATGAAAAAGCATTGCCAGAATTTCAAATTGGAGAGGTTTTAACACAGAAAGAATTAAAGGCTGATAAAAAAACAACTGAGCCCCCAGCTAGATATACAGAGGCAAGTCTTGTAAAAGTAATGGAAGAAAAAGGTATTGGTAGACCAAGTACATATGCACCAACTATATCTACATTAGAAGAAAGAGTATATATAGAAAAAGAAGGTAGATATTTAAAACCTACTGAGCTTGGAGAAATAGTTAATAAATTATTAGAAGATAATTTTAAAGATATAGTAGATGTTAAATTTACAGCTGATATGGAGAATAAACTTGATGATGTGGCAGATTCTAAGCAAGACTATGTTCAGATGCTAAGAGAGTTTTATGAGCCATTTAACAAAAATTTACTTGAAGTTCAAGATAAGATAGAAAAAGTAAAAATACCAGAACAAGAGACGGATGTTGTTTGTGAGAAATGTGGAAGAAAGATGGTTATAAAGCAAGGAAGATTTGGCAAGTTTCTTGCTTGCCCTGGATATCCAGAATGTAAGAATATTAAGCCATATAATGAATCAATAGATGTTCCGTGCCCAGAATGTGGAGGTAAAGTATTAATAAAGCATACAAAGACAAGAAGACCTTTTTATGTATGCGAGAATAATACAAATAGTGATGATAGTAAATGTCATTATATATCTTGGACTAAACCTAAGTCAAAGAAGGAAGAAAAGGAAGAGTAACTATTTATAGTTGCTCTTTTTGCTTGTAAAAGGTAGGGTGTGATGATATAATACTTTTGAATGGAGAGTAATATGGAAAATAAAATAAATATAATAGGAGCAGGACTTGCAGGGTGTGAATGTGCATACATTCTTGCAAGTAGAGGAGTAAAAGTTAGATTATATGAAATGAAGCCTACATATAAAAGTGAAGCACATAAGTCTAATGATTTTGCAGAGCTTGTATGTAGCAATTCGCTAAAATCAGAATTGCTTACAAATGCATGTGGATTATTAAAAAAAGAGATGGAAATTCTTGGTAGCTTATTTATTGAAGCTGCATATAAAGCTAAGGTGCCAGCAGGACAAGCGTTAGCTGTAAACAGGGAAATTTTTTCAAAGTATATTACGGATAAGATAAAAGAGAATAAAAATATTGAAATAGTATATGAAAAAGTAGAGAATATAGATGAGTTAGAAGGAATAAAAGTGGTTGCTACAGGACCGCTTACTGATAATATCTTAATGAATAATTTAAAAAATAAAATAGGGCAACAAGACCTATACTTTTATGATGCCGCAGCACCAATAGTTGCAAGAGATTCTATAAATTTAAATATTGCATATTGGGGAGATAGATATGAACAAGAAAGAAAAAAAGAAGAGAGTATAGAGGAATGGAAACAAAGACTTCTTACTATGCCAGAGGCAGATTATTTAAATCTGCCAATGAATAAAGAAGAATATGAGACTTTTTGTAAAGAGCTTGTAAATGCAGAGGTGGTAACACTTCATGATTTTGAGAAAAGAGAAATATTTGAAGGATGTATGCCAATTGAGGTTATGGCTAAAAGAGGAATTGATACTCTAAGGTTTGGACCTTTAAAACCTGTTGGCTTTACTGATCCAAGAACTGGAAGTAGACCTTATGCTAATGTACAACTTAGAATGGAAAATAAAGAGGGAGAGTCTTTTAATCTTGTTGGATTTCAAACAAATCTAAAGTTTGGTGAACAAAAAAGAGTTTTCTCTATGATTCCAGGACTTGAGAATGCTGTTTTTGAAAGATATGGAGTTATGCACAAAAATACATACATTAATGGTGGAAAATTGCTTGATAATAATTTTTGCCTAAAGCAAGATAATAGTGTGTATTTTGCAGGACAAATTTCGGGTGTAGAGGGATATGTTGAATCTGCTGCATCAGGAATGATGGTAGCATATAGCATTTTATCAAGATTAAAAGGAAAGAAAATTTTATTTCCAGAAGATACAATGCTTGGAAGCTTAGCCAAATATGTTTCAACTGAGAATAAAAACTACCAACCTATGAATGCAAATTTTGGTATATTAAAACCTTTGGATAAGAAAATTAGAGACAAAAAACAAAAGTATACAATTCTTGCAAATATTTCAATAGAAAGTATAAAGAGGTTTAAAGAGGAGTATTTAAACTAAAGTTTAAGGAGGAAAAATGAGTAATATTTATTTGTTATATGGTGAAGAAAAGTATGATATACATCAAAAAGTTGAGAAAATAAAAAAAGAATTTACAAATTTAGAAGTAGGGGTAAATTTATTTTATATAAATTTAGATAATATTGATGAGCTTAATAGTATTACTCAAGGTGTTTCTTTTTTTGGAACTGAGAAACTAATAATTATTCGAAATACAAATTTAAAATTTAATGTAAATATATTAAAAGATATTGATGAAGATATAAAAGTAATAATAATCGAAGATAGTATTGATAAGAGATTAGGTGAATATAAGACTTTATCTAAAATAGCAGAATGTATTGAATATAAGCATTTAGATGAAAAACAGATGACCCAATTTATAATTCAAATCTTAAAGAAATATAATGTAAAAATATCGTATGAAGATGCCCAGTATATGCAAAATGTATGTGGTAATGATAAATACAATAATATTAACGAGCTTCAAAAACTAGTAATATATGTCCAAACAGGAGGAACAGTAACAAAAGAGATTATAGATAAAGTATGCTCTAAAACACTTAATGCAAAAATATTTGATGTGTTGGATGATATAGTAAATAAAAGAAAGAATATTGCAATTGAGGAGGTTAACTCTTTACTTAGACAAAAAGAATCAATTGTAAAAATCTATATAATGTTATATAAGCAATTTAAGCAGTTATTTATGATTAAACTATTAAAACAAGCAGGAGAGAAAAATATCTCACAAGAATTAGGAATTGCTCCTTTTATAGTAAAAAAACTATCTTTTGCATGTGATAAGTATTCAGAAGAAGAATTAAAAAATATAATTTATGCTTTTGATAACTATGACAAAAAAACTAAAAATGGAGATATGGATTTTGAAATAGGTTTAAAAGAAATAATATGTATGTTATAGAATAAATACACCTTTATTTATACATAATTGTATATAGAGGTGTTTTATTATGAATAAGATAAAGTACAATACAGATATGGCAGATGAAAGAGTTGATGAATACAAGGTAATTAATAATATGAGTAGGATTGACGGAATTGAAATAACTGAAGAAAAATTTGATGAGTTTAAGATAACACAAGTAAATGTTTTAAATCAAAATGGAGCTGATGCTATAGATAAAAAGATTGGTAAGTATATTACTTTTGAAATGGATAATGTAAAGTATCTTGATAATAAAAATAAAGTTATTTTAAAACTCAATGAATATTTAAAAGAACTAATAAATACAAATGAGCCTGTTATGGTCGTAGGGCTTGGAAATTTATATGTTACTCCAGATGCTCTAGGTTCTAAAGTTGTAAATAGTATTGAAGTAACAAGACATATATTAAAGCTTGCAAAGGAAATGATTGATTCAAATACGCGTGAAGTTAGCGCTATATGTCCAGGAGTAATGGGAAATACTGGAATACAAACTAGTGAGATTATATCTTCTGTTTCAAATATTGTTAAACCAAAGTATATTATTGTAATAGATAGTCTAATGTCAAAATCTATAAAAAGAGTGGGTGCATCAATTCAACTTAGTAATACTGGGATTACTCCTGGCTCTGGGATAACAGGGGTCAATAGCGCAATTGATAAAGAATCAACAGGGGCAACAGTTATTTCTTTAGGCGTTCCTATGGTTGTTGATATGGCAACAATTACAAATGATGCACTAAGTAAAATTGAAAATAATGAAGATGAGCAAGGCGAAAGATATTATAAGATTGCAAATATCCTAGATACCGAAAATTATATAGTTACTCCCAAAGATATAGATGAACTGATACAGATAATGTCTGAAATAATTTCAGAGAGTATAAACAAAGCAATGTAATTTATATATTGATTTTTCTTTATAATTAGTATAAAATATCAGTATAATTTAGGAGGAGATATAAAATGACTATAAATAAAATAGGCATGATTTTAACTATACTGATGGTTTCTATATTGACGCTAAATGCTACTTTTGCAGCAGAGATTTTTGATAATAAATCAATAACTGGTGTATACAAAGTTAGCGAAGATGAGTCTTCCTTTGATATACCATTTTTTAGAATCTCTGGAGATAGAATAGAAATAGATAAACCTATTTCACAGGTTGGCTTTTTTATGAGTAATTCATCAATTGAAGTTACAGAGCCATTAGAAGGAGTACAAATCCTTTATGGAAATGATACAGTAAGAATTAACTCTAGTGCTCAGTATCCAATTATATTTACAACTGGTAATGTAGTAATTAATGGTGAGATAGAAAATACAACTTTTGTTTATTGTAATGGAACAATTACACTAGGAGAAGATGCAAACATAAAAGGAAATTTAATCTGTTATGCACCAAAATTAGAAGTTAATGGTCAAATTGATGGAAATATCTTGGGAAATGCTACAATACTAGATATAAATGGTACAGTTAAAGGCAAATTAAGGATGCAAGTTCAAGAGCTAAATTGCTCAGAAAATGCTATTGTAGAAAATGAGATGCAGTTGACAACTACTAATGTTCAATTAACAGTTCCAGAAAATGTTGGTAATGCAACTATTGATGTTATATCTGGAGATGATTTCCAGATTGGACAATATATTTTAGGAATATTATTAGCTACTATTAGCAATGTTGTAATCTTCTTATTGCTATTAATAGTATTTAAGAAAGAAAAACTTGCTAAGGTTGCAGAAAACTTAACAAATGGAAGAAAAGTACTAAAAAATGGTATTTCAGCTTTTGTTGGTATTCTTATAGCTTTATGCTTTGGAATTGTATTATTAGCTTTAATTACAAACTTAGGTGTGGCTTTAATTGTATTTGCAGTTGCAGTAATGATAATATTTACATTGCTAAAGAATGTAATTTTTGGTGTGTTTGTTGTTGAACTTGTAAATAATAGATATTCTGAAGGTAAAATTAAACCTAATAATATATTGACTGCAATTGTAGTATTTTTAATGTTGGAATTGCTACAAACTATACCATATGTTGGCGAAGTAATTAAATTTATTGTATATATTGTATCACTTGGAATTATATACTCATTAATAAAAAAGGATAAAGTAGAAGAAGTAAATGATGATAAACAAGAAGTAATTGAAGCAAAATAGTCATAAAATTAATTATTAAACATAGACTATACCAGTAGAAAGAAGGTATAGCTATGTTTAATTTTTTTGGCGTTAGAAAATCAAGACATGCTAATAGAAATTTAATATATAATTTAGTTAGCTATGAAAAAGTAAGAGATATGATTTATGATAGCGATAATATATTAATTGATGTAAGAAGTCCAAATGAGTATAATATTTTACATGTAATTAATGCAGTAAATATTCCAGTATCTAAACTTAGATTTTGTGAGAATGAATATAAAGAAAAAAAGGCTATAATATTATATTGCTCAAGTGGTATAAGAACTAAAGAGGCTATAATGATTCTTAATAGTATGGGTTATACTAATTTATATATATGGGAATATGGCTCATTGTCCAATTTCCCATACAAAGACATGTTGAAAATTTAAATTATGTTAAAAAGCTCCCCCTCCAATAATTAAAAAAAGTATATATTTTTTATTGAATTAATTAATAGTAACTTAAATGAAATCTTTTTGTCCTTGATTTTAAATTAAGATTTTTATATAATAGAGTTACTTTTTGGAGGTTTATAGTTTATTATGAAAAAGAATAAAATATTGATGCTTTATCCAAGCATTATGGAAATAGAACAAAAAAGTGATATGAATTCTTTTTGGAGAAGTGAGTGGAAAAGAGTAAAAGCTGATATAAGTGATTTTAAAGCTTTATTAGAATATATTTTCCAAATCAGTTAATAGATTATTGTAAACTGTTACAAACTTAAACTGTGAATAAAAGACACCTTTTTTTATATAAAGCGACTATTGTAATTTAAATGAAATGTAAATAAAATATTCCTGTTATTGCATTTTGATTTAGCATTATATATAATGAAATTACATATAATAGTTAAGTTATATTATGTACAAAAGAGGTGTTTTTAATGTTAGAGTTTTGGAAAAATGAATGGAAACTATTTCTTGAAGATATTGATTCGTTAAAAAATGCATTTGCCAAAATTTTTGGAAGAAAGAAAGATTATTTAATGCTAAAGTCTGGTACACAAGAAGATGGAGAGGTTTTACCTCAAGAAGAACCAGCTGCTCAACCATCAGTGTCTTTAGAAAATGTTTCAGCTGAGGTAAGTCTAGATTCTGCAAATGGATTAAATGCAGGAGGTGTGTTTGCACAAGATAATGGAGTGTTTTCTGATTTAGCACAAGGTGTTGATACACAAGTTGCTCAACCAACATATCAATTAGATGGTATCGATCAAAAAGTTACTGCATATTTTGGAGAAAATATTGATGAACTAAGAGTTAATATGAGTGGAGATAAAACACAACATGAAGTATTGAGAGAATATGCACAATACTTTAAACCATATACTGAGGCTCAAGATATGTGTAATAGTGCATTTAGAAAATATTATGATAGACATGCACTTAAGATTGCAACAGAAGAGCTTCCTGTTGAGCAAGCAAGAATAATACAAAATAATGTTGACTTATTTATAAAAGGTCAAGAAGTATTTGGAGAAAACGGACAATTTATTGATTCAAGAGTAGATACAATTTTTGATAGAATAGGAATAGACCAAGTTAATAAAGTTGTAAATATCTTACATGATAACACAGAAGATGATGTTAATGTTCAAGGTGAAAGATTATTTGCAGAAGTTATTACTTATATGGTAGATAATGGAATAAAAGTTGAAAAAGGCGCAAATGTATTAGAGCCTGTAAAAAATGTGTTAGAAGAGAAACTAGATGATGTTCATAACAATTTAAAAAATCATGAGGATTGGAATGAAGAATATCAATCATTACTTTCTCAAGAAAGAAAATATTTATATGCTTTAAATAGAATTGAACAATATGAAACAGAGCAAAGAATATCTGAGTTCGAAGAAAAATTAAATGAAATAGAAGCAGTTTAATGTTTATAAAAATATATATTTGAAGAGGCTTTTCAAAACGATTTGGATTAATGTTGTTTTGTGAGCCTTCTTTTTTATTCAAGTTTAACTACAGATAGAACGGCTTTAGATGAAATACTAGAAGAAGTAGCAGGCCTAACAGAAAGTGATTATAGTGATGATAGTTGGAATAAACGACAAGAGGCAATACAAGGAACAGATAATTTAACAAAACAAAGTGAAATAGATGCTAAGGTTGATGAGATAAGAGACGCAATAAGTAACTTAGAAAAAGATGAAGATAAATTTGATACAGAAGAATTAGAAAGACTATTAGATAAGATTAATAGATATAATCCGGATTGCTTTACAAAAGAAAGTTGGAATGATTTACAAGAATGTGTTGACAGTGTTGGAAATATAGAGGATTTAAAAAGGCAAGAAGAGATAGATAAAAAAGTAGAAGAATTAAATGAAAAAATAAATAACCTTGTATTTATTGGAAAAAAAGGTGACTTGGATAGAAATGGTATAGTAAATTCAGATGATGCCGCAATAGCACTAGATTTATACAGATATGGTAATGCTACTGAGCTTGATTATATAATAGGTGATATGGATGAAAATAGATTAATTAATTCAGATGATGCTGCACTTATTCTTGATGTTTATAGATATGGAAAATAATTTTAAATGAAAAAATATTGCTACTGATTTTGTAGCAATATTTTTCTAAAAACTATATAAAATTATCATTACATAATATATTGAAAAAAATATTTTATTATGGTATAATGTCATGGTAATTAACGACACAAGACATTGTAATAAGTTAGGAGAGGATTTTTATGAAATGTATTTTACTTTGTGCTGGTTATGCCACAAGATTATTCCCTTTAACAGAGAATTTTCCAAAGGCTTTATTAGAGGTTGGTGGAAGACCTTTACTTGATTATATTATTGATGAAGTAAATTCTCTAGACGAAGTAGATCAAATATATTTAGTAACAAATGATAGATATACACCTCATTTTCAAAAATGGGCTGAAGATAAAAACAATATAAAACCAATAAAAGTATTTAATGATAAAACAACAAATAATGAAAATAGATTAGGTGCAATTGGGGATATTCAATATACAATTGAGCAAGCAAATATTAATGATGATTTATTAATTATTGCAGGAGATAATTTGTTTACATTTAAATTAAGAGATTTTGTTGATTTCCAAAAGGAAAAAGGTACATCAGCTGTTTGTGTTAAAGAAGAAGATTATGAGACATTAAAGAGACTTGGTGTTGTAGAAACTGATGAAAATCAAAAAATTGTTGGATTTGAAGAAAAACCTGCAGAACCAAAAGGAAGATATGCAGCTTATGCTGAGTATTTGTATCCAAAGGAAGTTATTCCAGTATTTAAAAAGTACTTGGAAGAAGGAAATAATGCAGACGCTCCAGGAAATTTTGTTGCATATCTATATAAGCATATGCCAGTATATGCATTTCCTTTTGAAGGACAATGCTATGATGTTGGAACACATGAGTCTTTAGCATATGTAAATAAATTATATACAAAAAATAATTAATAAGTAATTATAGTAAAGGTAAATAAGTATGAGTAAAATTTCACGTAGTATAGTAGTAGCAATATTTGTAGCTTTAATCTTATTTTTAGGAATATCTGATTTTATATATATAAATAGTGTAGAATCAACTATAAATGGTGTGAGTAATTGGGTTAAATTTGGATACATTTTATTAATAATTGTCCTTGTTTCGTTATATACATATGTAAGAGAAAAAATATCTAGATTAAAACTTCAAAAAACAATATCACTTTTATACAGATATATATATATTACTCTAGTAATGCTAGCTACTACTTTTTTTAAAATATATAAGGTAATGGATATTTATCCTAAAAAAACACTAATACTATATTTTGTATTAACATATTTAATAGGTATTTGTATACAAAGAATAATATTTAATGTATCTAAGAGCGATGTTTTGTCAGTACTTGGAATGTTTATATCGTTTACGCTTCCAAGTGTAATAAGTGATAAAACAATTGATTTAAATGCTAAGTTTATTGCTCTATTAATGTTAATGTGTATATATGTATTACAAATATTACTTGATGAATTAAAACAACTTAATATAAAAAACAGAAAATACATTATTCAAGCAGTAGTATTAGGAATATTTATAGGTATTAGTACAATAATAGGCATTAACTATTTGATTTGGGCAGTTGTTGCTGTAGTATCTTTATTTATTACTTCAAATTTAGATTCTACTAGCTTAAACTTATCAAATAGAAAAAATAAGACAATAAAAAGAAAGAAAAATAACTATTTTATATATAAGATTGAGAGAATAAAAATTAGTAAACTTATAATATCACTTTGTATTATAACTGTAATTTCTACTATTATATATTTTGGTGGTAGAGAAGTTATAAGGTATTTTGCAAATAACAATAATGGAGTGTGTCAAAATATAGTAAATAATCTTACTGTTGGTATACATTCAAGTTTTGATACAAGTTTTTCTAATTTGAAATCTCAAGCGTATGCATTTTCAAGTATGTCTACTAAGTTTTATATATTGTGTTATTTATATATTTTAGCAATGGAAATTTTAGCTTTAGCATTAAGAAGAAAATATGATACTAAATCTACAGTTATGAAACTTATATTTATATTATTGTTTGCAGTTATAACTATTTTTAAGTTAGATATATTATATTACCAGCCAATTTTAACATTACTACTAGTTATAATTTGCATAGTAAATACTACTAATATTTATTATAATAGAGAAGAAAGAATAAAAATGATTGAAGCATAAAAGGAGGGAAAAAGAAGGTGCCATATTATTCAGGTGATTTAATCGAAGAAGTTATATCTCAAAATGATATAGTAGAAGTCGTATCTGAATATGTTACTCTAAAAAAAAGTGGAAGAAATTACATGGGACTATGTCCTTTTCATAGAGAAAAGTCACCTTCTTTTTGTGTTTCAATTGATAAGCAAATATTTAAGTGCTTTGGATGTTCAGAAGGCGGGAATGTCATAACTTTTATCATGAAGATAGAAAATATTGACTTTTGGGAAGCTGTTGAGATGCTTGCAGAAAGAGCCGGTATTGATACAACTAGATATGAGGTTAATAATTATTATAATAAAATAGAGTCAACGAAAAAAGATATGAAAGATGTAATGTATAAGTTAAACAGAGATGTTGGTCTATTTTATCATAATAATTTAATAGAGCTTTTAAAAGAAGATAGAAATGATGTTAAAGATTATATTATATCTAGAAAGTTAGATATAAAGACGATAAATAAGTTTGGAATTGGATACTCTACAGGAAAAGAATCATTATATGATTATTTAATAAGACTTGGATATAGTGATGAAGAAATAATGGCGTCAGATATAATATTAAAAAGCAAAACTGGTAGAAAGTATGATAGATTTTTTGATAGGATAATGTTTCCAATTTTTGATATAAGAGATAGGACAATAGCCTTTGGAGGAAGAGCTTTTGGTGAAAAAGTAAAGAATAAAACAGTACCAAAATATTATAATTCTCAGGAAAGTGATATATATCATAAAGGAAAAACATTATATTTAATGAATTTTGCTAAGAGAAATAAACTAGAAAATATAATAATAGTTGAGGGGTATATGGATGCAATTGCTCTTCAAAAATTTGGATTTAATAATGCTGTTGCGTCGCTTGGAACAGCACTTACAGAAAATCAAGCAAGGCTTATTAAAAAATATACTGATAATGTAATTATTGGCTACGATCAAGATGGTGCAGGACAAGCTGCTACTCTAAGAGGTCTTGATATATTAGCAAATCATGGTTTAAATGTAAAAGTATTAAAACTCGATAGAGAAGATGTAAAAGATCCTGATGAATATCTTAATAAATATGGTCCAGAAAGATTACAAAATTGTATAAATAAAGCAATTTCTTTAGTTGAATTTAAAATATCAATTTTAGAAAAAGATTTAAATTTAGAGAATTTTGATTCTAAGGTAAAATTTCTTACAGGAGTTTCTAATATATTGTCAAAAATAGATAATAATATTGAAAGAGATATGTATATAGATAAAGTCTCAAAAAAATATGGAATGAGTCCAGGTCCAATATTAAAAGAAGTTGAAAAAGGATTAAAACTAAAAAAAGATGACGAGGTTCAAATTGATATGAATGCTCTTAATAAAAAAATGCAATTAGTTACCACTGTAAGGAAAAGACAAGACCAGTATATTGTTGCTTTGTTGCTTTCAAAAAATAAGAGAGTACAAGAAGAAATATTACGTAGCATTTCATCTGAGGATATAGATGATGAAAATGTAAGAAAAATTTTTGATTTCATCTTATCGTTAAAAGATAAGTATGATATAAATAAAATTGATATCTTATCCAAGATACAAGATGAAGATATGATAAAGGAAATCACCGATATAATGTATATCGACATTTCAGGATATGAGGAAAAGTTACTTCAAGATGTATTAAAGAATAAGAAAAAAGAAAAACTATTTACAAGAAGAGATGATATTATTAAAAGATTAAGTGAGGACATCTCAAATGATGAAAGTCAAATATTAGAGGTAGAGTTAAATCAAATAATAATTGAGCTTTCAAAATTAAAGTAAAAAGGAGTTTGAAGTGGATGGAAAAAGAAGAAAAAATGGCAACAGATTCTAAAGATTTAAAGCTAAAAGAAGAAAAAAAAGTTACAGATTCTAAAGAAATGACTCAAAAAGAAAAAGTTAAAGCTTTTATTGAAGAAGCAGTAAAAGCAAAAAAAGTTCAGATGAAAGATGTTATAGAATTCATTAGCAAAGAAAACATTGATTCTGAATATGTTACAAAAATTTATGATGAACTAGATAAAGCTAAAGTAAAATTAATACTAGATGATGAGGACGAGGAAAAAGATTTAATAATTGATGGAAAAATTAAAGAGGAATTAGGAGAAAACCCTAATAAAAAAGAGGATGATAATGTAGCTGTTGCAGATTTAGACATCGAACCAGATCTTGAAGATATAGATGAAACAGAAAAAGATCTACTTTTTAAAGATATGCAAGATATGTCTTTTGTAGACAATTTAAATGTCGATGATCCTGTAAAAATGTTTTTAAAAGAAATAGGAAAAATTAGATTATTAACATATGAAGAGGAAAATATATTAGCAGAAAGAATGCTAAAGGGTGATAAAGAGGCAAAAAAACAATTAATAGAATCTAATTTAAGACTTGTTGTTAGTATTGCCAAAAAATATATCGGAAGAGGTATGAACTTTTTGGATTTAATTCAGGAAGGAAACTTAGGTTTGATTAAGGCTGTTGATAAATTTGATCAAACAAAGGGATATAAATTTTCAACATATGCGACATGGTGGATAAGACAAGCTATAACAAGAGCAATAGCAGATCAAGCAAGAACAATAAGAATACCAGTTCATATGGTTGAGACAATAAATAAATTAATAAAAACATCAAGACATTTATTACAGACTCTAGGAAGAGAACCAACACCAGAAGAGATTGCAACAGAGCTTGAAATGCCAGTTGAAAAAGTTAGAGATATTTTAAAAGTATCTCAAGAGCCAATTTCTCTAGAGACACCAGTTGGTGAAGAAGACGAGAGTAATCTAGGAAACTTTATTCCAGATGACGAAGCTCCATCTCCATCTGAACAAGCTGCAGATACATTATTAAGAGAACATATTGAAGAAGTTATGCAAACTCTAACACCACGTGAAGCTAAAGTATTAAAACTAAGATTTGGTCTTGAAGATGGAAGAATGAGAACACTTGAAGAGGTAGGAAGAGAGTTTGACGTTACTCGTGAGAGAATAAGACAAATAGAAGCAAAGGCATTAAGAAAGTTAAGACACCCAAGTAGAAGTAAGAAGCTAAAAGATTTTATGAGTAGTGATATTTAAAGTGTAAAGGGGAAGATATATGTCTACATTAATAATAGTTACAATTTTAATTTATGTTATATTTTTTGCATTTAGTTTTTTATCATATGCATTTAATTCATATGGACTATACGAAATTGCAAAAAGGGAAAATGAAAATAATCAATTTTTAGCATGGATTCCTTATTTAAATAAGTTTACTTTAGGAAGATTAGCTTTTAAATCGAATATTCATGGTATATTATTAGTAACATTTAATATTATAGGGCTAATCTGTTTATTAGCATTACTTTTTATAAGCACAAATGAAAAAGCTATAATTGCATTTTCTTTAATTAGCATAATTATGTTTGTTATAACTACAATTTATTTATATTTTGCAAGATATAAATTATATAAAAAATATGGTAAAAGCACTATACTATTAACTATTTTAGATGTTATTTCTTGTGGAATATTAGGACCATTTTTTGTGTTTGCGATTAGAAATAATGATGAGAATTAAAAGGCACTTGACAAAGTGCTTTTTTTAATATATAATAGTCAAAGATAGTCAAAGTCTAATTATTATAAGTAAAAAGGGAGGATTTAATATGAATTTATCAGATATGATTGAGCAATATATTATAGATGCAATAGCAGGCTCATCGCAAGTTGAACTAAAAAGAAGCGATATTGCTCATGAATTTAATTGCGTTCCATCTCAAATTAATTATGTTATATCTACAAGATTCATACCTGAATTAGGCTTTTATGTTGAAAGCAAAAGAGGAGGAAAAGGCTATATAAAAATTAGTAGGATAAATTTTTCAAATTCTAATTTTGTCAAAAATATTATTGACAAAATTGGGGGAAAATTGTCACAAAGTGTTATGGAGGTTTACTTAAGAGAATTACTTAGATATAATATTATAGATAATAGAATTGAAAATATAGTATCTGCAGCTTTATCTGAGAAAAGCTTAAGCAAAGTACAAAAATTAGATAGAGATAGTGTAAGAGCAGATATGTTTAAAAATATATTAGTTAATTTAATATAATAAATTGATAAAGGAGGAATAATTATGAAATGTTCAAATTGTGGAAAAAATAATGCTAATATTACATATAAACAGAATATTAATGGAGAAATTATTAATTTGAATTTATGTGAGAGTTGTGCACATAAATTGGGCATTTTTAATTCTTTTGATGATATCTTTTCTCCTATGATTTTAGATTTAGATTATATATTACCAGAGGAGATAAAGTGTCCTAAGTGCGGATATACTTTTTCTAAGTATAAAGCGACAGGCCTTTTTGGGTGTGATGAATGCTATAATACTTTTAAAAAAGAAATTGATAGTATTTTACCTAAAATCCAGGGAAAAAATAGACATGTTGCAAAAATTAGTAAAAAATCAACTATGAAAGATGAAAAATTGACTGAGCTTGATAAATTAAAAGAAGAGCTACAACAGTTGATAAAAGAAGAAAAATTTGAAGATGCTGCAGTAATAAGAGATAAAATTAAAGCATTAGAAAAAAAGGAGGAAAATAAATAGTATGGAAAACTATGAAGACGTTGTATTAACAACAAGAATAAGACTTGCAAGAAATGTTAAAGGATATAGATTTACCAATAATATGATTGATAAACAAAAAAGAGAGCTTTTAGATTATATAAAATCAAAATTGCAAGAAAATCATAAAGTATTAGAATTAAATAATATGGATGATGTAACTAAAAAATCTTTAGTAGAGACACATGTTATCTCAAAAGAACTATTGCAAAATAATAATACAGCAATAGTCGTAGATAAAGAAAATAATGTTACAACTATGATAAATGAGGAAGATCATTTTAGAATACAGGCACTAGAAAAAGCATTTAGTATTGATAAAGCATATGAAAATATTAAAAAAGTTGATGAGGACTTTGCAAGTAAGATAGATTATGCATATAATTATGATTATGGATATATTACAGCTTGTCCTACTTGTCTTGGTACAGGAATGCGTGTATCTGTTATGTTACATTTACCAGCATTAGAAAAAATAAGTGCACTAGAAAGAATATTTAATGCAATTTCTGGGCTTGGAATATCTGTAAGAGGAATATATGGAGAAAATACTAATGGAGAAGGCTCTATTTTTCAGATATCTAATCAAAAAACATTAGGAATTGATGAGTTACAGATAATAGAGCAGGTAAAACAAGTAACAAAATATATTGTAAAACAGGAAAGAAAAGCAAGAGAGATTTTAAAAACAAAAATAGAGATAAAAGATGAAATAATGAGATCTTATGGTATTGCTAAAAACGCACTATTAATATCAAAAAGAGAAGCAATGCAGATTTTATCTAATATTCGTTTAGGTATTAATATGGAACTAATAAGTGATATTAGTTTAGAAAAAATAGAGAGTTTGATAGAAAATGTAGGAATAAATACTTTAAGAAAAAATTTAAGAGAAAATTTCCCTAGAGAAGAAGAGAATATTAAAAGAGCAGAATATATAAAGAATAATATTTAGAAGGGAGAAGATAAAGTATGTATGAGTTTACAGATAGTGCTAGACGTGTTATTGAGCTTGCAAAAGAGTTTTCTTTAAACCATAATTACGCATATATAGGTACTGAGCAAATATTATATGGCTTGATTGCAGAAGGACAAGGCTTAGGAGCTACTATATTAAAAAAGCAAGATTTAACAGCAGAATATATTGAAGAAGAAATTATAAAAATTGATGGTGTAATGAATACAGTGGTAGACGAAGATCAAATAGATTTTACTCCTAGAGCTAAGAGAATTATTGCTAATAGTCAAAAAGAGGCGTTAAGAATGGGACAAAATTATGTTGGCTCTGAGCATATTCTACTAGCTTTAATGAGAGAGATAGATAGTGTTGCGGTTAGAATATTAATTGATTCAGATGTAGACCCACAAAGAATTTTTACTGAGTTATTAAGAATTTTAGGTGAAGAATCACCAATAACTAAGTCATATAATGATCCGGCAAACATTGAATCAAAAGCAACCAATACACCTACACTTAATCAATATGGAAAAGATTTAACTGAACTTGCAAGGCAAAATAAATTAGATCCTGTTATAGGAAGGGAAAAGGAGATAGAAAGAGTTATAGAGATCTTAAGCAGAAGGACAAAAAATAATCCTGTCTTAATTGGTGAACCTGGTGTTGGTAAGACTGCAGTTGTTGAGGGATTAGCACAAATGATATATGAAAATAATGTACCAGAAATATTAAAAAACAAAAGAGTTGTATCATTAGACATGGCTTCTATGATTGCCGGTGCTAAATATAGGGGAGAGTTTGAGGAAAGATTAAAAAAAGCTTTACAAGAAGTAAAGACATCTAAGAATGTTATTTTATTTATAGATGAAATTCATACTATAGTTGGTGCTGGCTCTGCAGAGGGAGCTATGGATGCTGCTAATATTTTAAAACCATTATTATCTAGAGGTGAGATTCAAGTTATTGGTGCAACAACATTGAATGAATATAGAAAATATATAGAAAAAGACAGCGCTTTAGAGAGAAGATTTCAAAGTGTGATCGTAGAAGAGCCAAGTATAGAAGATACAATTCAAATTCTAAAAGGACTTAAAGATAAATATGAAGCTCATCACAAAGTAAAGATTACTGATGAGGCGATTAAAGAGGCAACAATTCTCTCTGAAAGATATATTACAGATAGATTTTTACCAGATAAGGCTATAGACCTTATTGATGAGGCTTGTTCTAAAGCAAAAATAAAGAGTTTAACTAAACCAGATAGTTTTAAAAATTTAGAAAAGGAATTAGAGAAAAAATCAAAAGAGAAAGAAGAGGCAATTATTTCACAAAACTTTGAAAAGGCAGCAAAAATAAGAGATGAAGAAAAAGAATTAAAAGATAAAATTGAGAAACAAAATGAAAAATGGAAGAATAAAGAAAGTAGTAAAGCTATTTCTATTGGAAAAGAAGATATCTGTTTGGTTGTTTCAAATTGGACAAAGATTCCTGTTACAAAATTGACAGAGACAGAAACAGAAAAATTAAAAAATCTTGATGCAGAATTAAAAAAGAGAGTCATTGGACAAGACGAAGCGATAGATGTACTTGCTAAAGCAATAAAAAGAGCAAGGGTAGGACTTAAAGATGAAAATAGACCAATAGGTTCATTTATGTTTTTAGGACCAACAGGAGTTGGTAAAACAGAATTAACTAAAGCCTTGGCTGCTAATATGTTTGGTAGTGAGAGCGCAATGATTAGATTAGATATGTCTGAATACATGGAGCCTCATAGTGTTTCAAAATTAATTGGTTCGCCTCCAGGATATGTAGGTTATGATGAGGGCGGACAATTGACAGAACAAGTTAGAAGAAAACCTTATTCAATAATTCTATTTGACGAAATTGAAAAAGCACATCCAGATGTATTTAACATGTTATTACAAATATTAGACGATGGAAGACTTACAGACTCAAATGGAAGAACTGTTAATTTTAAAAATACAGTGATTATAATGACATCCAATACTGGAGCTAGAAATATCTTAGAGAATAAGACAATAGGCTTTGCAAGTAAGGATGATTCAAAAAACACATATGAAAGAAATAAAGAGGAAGTTATGGCTGAGCTTAAAAGGACTTTTAGACCAGAATTTTTAAATAGACTTGATGAAATTATTGTATTTAGAAAACTTGATAAAGAATCAGTAAAGAAAATTGCAAAGATTATGATTGATAATTCGGTGTCAAAACTAAAAGAAAGAAATATTAAAATTGACATAGATGATTCAGTAGTAGAATATATTTCTAATGTAGGTTTTGATGATAGCTATGGAGCAAGACCTTTAAGAAGAGCAGTACAGTCTAAAATTGAAGATAAATTTGCAGAAGAACTACTTGATGGTAATATTAAAGATGGTGATCACATTAAATTAATGGCTAAAGATGACAAAGTATTAATGTTATCTAAATAGTTGAATTTAATTTACATTTGTGCTATATTTAAACTATAGTATAAGGAGGAGTTTATATGGAATTCATGAAGAAAGTAGAAGAAATTTCTAAAAAGGTAGGTGATACAGCATCTAACACATATAATACTGTTGCGGATAAATCTGGAAAATTAATAGAGGAGACAAAGTTAAAAATTTCTATTTCAGATAAAGAAACAGATATAGATGAGATATATGAGGAGATGGGTAAAGCAATATATACCACATACAAATCAGGAGAAGATGTTGGAAAAGAATTTACAAAACAATGTAAAAAAATAGATAAACTTAATGAAGAAATTAACGAGATGAATAAGAAGATTCTTTATAATAAAAATTTAAGAGTTTGTGATAACTGTGGAGAAACAATAGCTTTAAATAGTAAATTCTGCACTAATTGTGGAGAAAAACAAAAACCAGTAAAACTAAAAGAAGAGAAAAAAGTAGTTAAAAAAGATGAAGTAGAAGTTGAAAAGGTTTGTCCAGAATGTGGAGAGGTTTGTGAACCGACAGCAAAGTTCTGTAATAAATGTGGTCATAAATTTTAAAATATAAAAGTATAAAGGCTAGTTATGAAAATAACTAGCTTTTTTTGTAGTTATTTTTTTCTATATTGTATAAAATAGTAAAATATACTTGGTGGTTGAATATGAAAAAAAGAATAGCTTGGTTGTTGTGTGTGTTTGTGTTTTTTAATGTCGGTTCATTATTTTTTTATTTTAAATATAATGCTAATACAGAGTCAATATTGACTAAAAATAGTATATTTGATATTATTAATAGTATAGAAGATATAGTTATAACATCTATTTCTACAGATGGTCAAGGATATTTGTCTGAAGAAAATAAGTATGATAGTATAATATTGTATATAGTAAGTAACAAATCTAAATTTGATGAATATATTATTAAAGATGAAAATCAAAGATTAGATTCTGAAAATGTTAATATGGGAAAAATTGATTCTAAAATTTTTTTAAAACTTGCAGAAGAAACTTTTTCTGATATTAATCTTCCTATATATAAATATAAGTACTTTGAAGATGATAAAGTAAATTTGATAATTGAGCCTTTTAATTATACAATTTTTGATAGAAAAAATATACTAAAACAAATCGAAGATAGAAATGGATATAAAATACTAGTAGAGTATGTTACTATATTTGATAAAATAGAAAATAGCATATATGTGAAATATGAAATTGATTTTGATTATAAAATACAAAATGTTATAATTTTATCCTCTAATACTTTTTAAAGAGGTGTTTTTATGGAAAGAATCGGTGTAAAAAAGAACAATAAAAAGAAAATTTTTAAAATAATAGTATTTTCTATATTAGTGTTATTTATTATAATTATCATAACAATTGCTAGTACTATTATAATAAGAAATAGTATTATTAACAGACAAGCTGTTGAAAATATGAATTTAGATCAAAAGTTTACTACAATATTTTGCAGCGGAGAAAATATTACTCTAAATGAAGAAGTATATAATAGTATAAAAGATAATGAAGTTGATGTTATTATAACTAATTCTAACTATAAAGCAAGACTTGACAATAGTACTATTTCTAAAAATATAGATATTGATATAGACTTGAGTAAAGGTGATTATGATAATAGCTATAATATAAACCTAAATACTACTGAAATTGAGGAGTTAAATATAAATGTGTCTGAATTATCAACTGATTATCTGAGTGAATTTTCAAGCAATGAATTTATCACTAATAAGCTTCCTGTTTTAAATGACGGATTTACAAAGTTAGAGCTAAATAATAGCAACAATTATACTTTGGCATATATTGTGCCAGATAACTTTGAAATTGATGATGTAACAATGTATAAAGGTGAAGAAATAGAAGTTGATATAGGAATAGAGCCTAAGTATTATACTTACGGAAGTGTAAAAATCGGATGTAGTGACCAAGAGGCTGTATCAATTGACTATATGAGAGTTAAAGCTGATAAAATTGGTGAATATTTTTTATTTGCTAAAACAGAAAATGTTTATAATGAATCGTCATTAAAGATTTTGCAGGCTATTGAAAAAATAGAGTTAAGTCAGAATAGCTTGGATATAATAGTAGGTAATAAAGCAAAGGTAGATGCAAAAGTATATCCAGATAATGTAGAAAATAAAGAATTGATATGGGAATCAAGTGATGAAAATGTTGCTACAGCTGATTCTGAAGGAAATATTAGTGCAGTATCACAGGGAGAATGTGAAATAAAAGTATATTCTAAGGAGGTTCCGTCAGTATTTACTGTATTGAATATAAAAGTTCAAAAATCTAATATTGAGCAAATTAATGGAATAACATATGTAAACGGAATAATGCTTGTTAATAAGACGTATTCTATACCATCTGATTATGCTCCTGGTTTGGTGCCCGAGGCTTATAGTGCATTTTTAAATCTAAAAGAGGCAGCAAGCAATAATGGATTTGATATAGAATTAATTTCAGGCTTTAGATCTTATGAGACTCAAACAGGGCTATATAATAATTATGTTGCAACATACGGACAAGCAGAAGCAGATACTTTTTCTGCAAGACCTGGAACATCAGAGCATCAAACAGGACTTGCAATGGATGTTGGATGGATTGATGATTCATACGGAGATACACCGTCTGGGATATGGCTTGCAAATAATTGTTATAAATATGGTTTTATTATTAGATATCCAAAAGGAAAAGAGAGTATAACTGGTTATAAGTATGAGCCATGGCATATAAGATATCTTGGAGTTGATATTGCTAAAGAAGTTTATGAAAGCGGTCTTTGTTTAGAAGAATATTTGGGAGTTAATTAGATAAAAAAACGCATAAAATATGCGTTTTTTTATCATTGTAATTTTTTTGTAAAAAACTTTAAGAAAAGTGTTGACAAATGATATAAAAAGTAGTATCATAATAGACGTCGCAAAGAGATAATAAAACATAAAAAATTGAAGTTGAAAAAACTTTTAAAAAATCCAAAAAATATGTTGACAAAAGTTATTTCTTTGTGCTATAATAAAGTCGTTCTCATGAGAGAACAAGAGCACATTGAAAAATAAACAATGCAAGATACAAACCA
>CALXAR010000010.1 GCA_944386345.1 uncultured Clostridia bacterium | reverse complement strand
AGATAGAATCAGTATTGATTCTATCTTTTTTCTTGCAAAAAGCATCTATATATAGTAAAATATTATATAGTTTCAATTAGATAAATTAGGAGATGATGATTTGTTAAATATATTTACAAGAGAAGGATTAATAGCTTTTTTATATACTTTACCAGCGCTATTGATTTCCTTATCAATACACGAATTTGCGCATGCTTGGGTTGCATATAAACAGGGTGATATTTCACAAAAAATAAGAGGAAGACTTACTCTTGATCCATTTAAGCATATTGATCCGATTGGATTTTTATGTATTGTTTTATGTGGTGTGGGCTGGGGTAGACCAGTAATGGTAGACGATAGAAATTTTAAAAACAGCAGAAAAGGCACAATGCTTACAGCTCTTGCAGGACCAGTATCAAATTTACTACTTGCTGTATTACTTACATTAGTATTAAAAATATTAATGATGGTTGGAGTATTTGATAATATAGTAGCAAATAGTATAGGTACAATTTTTTTACAAATGTTTTTATATACAATTGAGTTTAATATAGTGTTTGGTATATTTAATTTAATTCCATTACCACCACTTGATGGTTCAAAAGTATTAGCATATTTTTTGCCACAGAGTCTAAGAGGTATTATGTACACTTTAGAGAGATATTCTTTTATTATATTATTGATTATATTTTGTACAAATATTACCTCATATATAATAACTCCAGCATATAATGCAATACTAAATTTGCTAAACTGGATATTAAATTTATAAGAAAGGAAAGAAAAATGATTTGTTTAGGAATAGAGAGTAGTTGTGATGAAACAGCCGTAGCAATAATAAAAGATGGAAGAGAAGTTCTTGCAAATGTTGTATCTACACAAATACCAATTCATAAGAAATATGGCGGTGTTGTTCCAGAAATTGCATCTAGAAAACATCTAACAAATATAGCCTTTGTTGTAAAAGAGGCATTAGATAAAGCAGATTTGAACTTTAAAGATATTGATTATATTGGCGTAACATATGGACCAGGACTTATAGGTGCTCTTCTTGTTGGGGTAGCATACGCAAAGTCTTTAGCTTATGCTTTAAATATTCCTATTGTTCCAACACATCATATTGCAGGACATATTGCAGCTAATTATTTAACATATCCAGATTTAAAACCACCATTCATGGCTTTAGTTGTTTCAGGAGGACATTCACATCTTATTTATGTTAAAGATTATACAGAATATGAAATAGTTGGAAAAACAAGAGATGACGCGGTAGGAGAAGCCTTTGATAAGGTGGCAAGAGTCCTTGGATTACCATATCCTGGAGGACCAGAGGTAAGTAAACTTGCAAGAGAAGGCAAATTTACATATAATTTGCCTAAGACTAAATTTGATAATTATGATTTTAGTTTTAGTGGAATAAAAACTGCAGTAATAAACATAGCACATAAAGAAAAGGATAAATTAAGAAGAGCAGATCTTGCATGTTCATTTGAGCAAACTGTAACAGATGAGCTTGTAAGTAATTGTATGAGAGCAATGAAGGACCTAAAAATAGATAAGGTTGTTTTAGCAGGTGGCGTATCAGCAAATTTAGTGTTAAGAGATAAATTACAAAAAGCAGCAAAAGAGAGAAGATATGAGTGCTATATGCCAGATTTAAAATATTGTACAGATAATGCTGCAATGATTGCTAGTGCAGCACATTATAATTATATATCTGGAAAGTATTATGAAATAAAAGATAAATTAGATTTAAATGCAATAGCAAATTTAAAAATTGGAGAGTAGGTGAATAAATGGCTATATATGCAATATCAGATCTGCATTTATCATTTGGAGTAAATAAACCAATGAATATTTTTGGTAATGTCTGGGATAACTATGAAGAAGAAATTAAGAAAAATTGGATAAATACCGTAAATGATGAAGATACAGTAATTATACCAGGTGATATCTCTTGGGCAATGACTTTAAGTGAAAGCATAAAAGATTTTGAATATATAAATAATTTACCTGGTAAAAAAATAATACTTAGAGGAAATCATGATTATTATTTTGCTACTAAGACAAAAATGGAAAAGTTTTTTAAAGAACAAGGTTTTGATAGTCTTAAGATTATACATAATACAGCTATAGAAGTTGAAGATTATATTGTCTGTGGTAGTAGAGGATGGGGAAAAACAGAAAATAATAATGCAGAGCAAGATAAAAAAATAATTGCAAGAGAAGAAAATAGGCTTAGAAATTCTTTAGAAGCTGGTAAGACTATTCAGCAAGAATGCGAAAAAAATGGAAAAAAGAAGGATATTATTGTTGCGTTACATTTTCCACCTTTTATCTCTAACTTTGTGAGTATTATGGAAGAGTATAATGTAAAAATATGTATTTATGGGCATTTGCATGGATATGGACATAACATGGTAAGAGAAGGAAAAATAGGAAATATAGATTATAAAATGGTTGGATGTGATTATACAAAGTTTAAACTTGTAAAATTAAGTAAATAAATTTTATAAAATACTTGAAAATATAATAAAAAGATGTTAAAATTAATGTTGTTAGCTTAGGGGCATAGTTCATCGGTAGAATAAGAGTCTCCAAAACTCCAGAGCTGGGTTCGATTCCTAGTGCCCCTGCCATAATTTATTATAATGAAATGGTAGTATTTAAGCTTATAAAAATAGAAGTTAGATAAACTGAGATAATAGATTGAAAGTTACTATCATAGTAATTTTCAATCTTTTATTTTATTATTTTAGTACGTTTTGGTATAAAAAATAATAAAATATATTAGTTATTTAAAAAATAGGAGTGAATTAAATTTTGGACAGATTTCAAATAACTAAAAGAGTTGGGGCACTCGGAATAATAGGAAATATCTTTTTACTAATAATAAAAGCAATTGTTGGCTTTCTATCTAAAAGCCAAGCAATGATTGCGGATGCTGCAAATAGCGCAGGTGATATATTTGCTTCAGCTATGACAACAATAGGAAATAAAATTGCAAGCGAGCCTAAAGATGAGGATCATAATTTTGGACATGGAAAAGCAGAGTATATTTTTTCTTTGCTAATTAGTTTATCTATGTTAGCAATAGCAGCAAAGATATTATATGATTCAATTTGTTCTGTAATATATAAGAATCAAGTCGAATTCTCTTGGTGGCTAATAGCAGTTTGTATTTTTACAATAGTAGTAAAGCTTTCTTTATATTTTTATTGCAAATTAGCACTAAAAAATCACAATAATATTTTGATAGAATCAAGCATGAAAGATCATAGAAATGATTGTATAGTAACAACATTTACAACAATTTCTGTAATATTAAGTAGATTTAACTTATATTGGTTTGATGGAATAGTTGGAATTGGAATATCTATTTGGATTTTTTATACAGGTGTAAAAATATTTATAGAAAGCTATAATGTATTAATGGATAAATCTTTGGATGATAATATAAAATCAGAAATACTTGAGTATATAAAAAATTATCCTCAAGTATATGGAATAGAAAAAATGTATACTATTCCAACTGGATATAAATATATAGCTGTTATTACAATATATTTAGATGGAGAGTTAAACACATTTAAAAGTCATGAAATTGCAGATAACTTACAAGCTGATATAGCCAATAAATTTGATGCTATAGATAGTGTGATAGTTCATGTAGAACCTAAAAAAAGTAATAATGTATAAAATTGTGAATATAATGTGAAAGAGGCAAATTTTATTGATTTGCTTCTTTTTATATGTTAATATTTATATTAAGACATAAAAGAATTTTGGAGGTAAAAGATTTATGTTAGAATTAAAAAACATAAATAAAAGTTATAAGACAGCAGAGTTTTCTCAAGTTGCTCTAGATGATATTTCACTTAAGTTTAGAAAGAGTGAATTTGTAGCAATACTTGGTCCAAGTGGTAGTGGAAAGACAACTCTTTTAAATATTATTGGCGGTCTTGATAGATATGATTCTGGTGATCTAATTATTAATGGTAAGTCAACAAAAGACTATAAAGATAAGGACTGGGATCAATATAGAAATAATTCTGTTGGATTTGTATTTCAAAACTATAATTTAATAGGTCATATTAGTGTATTAAGTAATGTAGAGATGAGCATGACTTTAAGTGGTGTGGGAAAAAGAGAAAAAAAGCAAAGAGCGTTAGATGTTTTAGAAAAAGTAGGACTAAAAGATCATGCACATAAAAAGCCTAACGAGCTATCTGGTGGACAGATGCAAAGAGTAGCAATTGCAAGAGCTTTAGTAAACAATCCAGATATAATTCTTGCTGATGAGCCAACAGGAGCATTAGATACTGCAACCTCTGTGCAGATTATGGATTTAATAAAAGAGATATCTAAAGATAAACTAGTAATTATGGTTACACATAATCCTGATTTGGCAAGTAAGTATTCATCAAGAACTATAAAGCTTTTAGATAGCAAAATAATAGATGATACAAATCCATATAATCCAACAAAAAAAGAAACTGAAGAGGCAAAAGAGCATGCTAAAAAGGCAAGAAAGACATCTATGAGTTTTTTAACAGCTTTATCTTTAAGTGTTAATAATCTAAAAACTAAAAAGGGAAGAACAATACTTACAGCTTTTGCAGGAAGTATTGGTATAATTGGAATTGCAACTATAATGTCACTATCTAATGGAGTACAAAAATATATAGATAAGACACAAGAAGAGACACTATCTTCATATCCATTATCTATTCAGGAGAAGACTATAGATTCTTCAGCAATGATAGAGCTTATGATGGGGCAAAATGATACTGGAGTAGAAAATCAAGAAGAAGGCAGAATTTATTCAAATAATATTATGAATGAAGTAATGAGCACTATGTCATCTAAAATAGAAGAAAATAACTTAAAAAAGTTTAAAGAATACATAGAAGACAATAAATCGCAGATTGAAGAAAGTCTAACAGCTGTTGAATATGATTATAATTTAAACTTGAATATATACGCACAAAGAGATGGAAAGACATATAGAACAAATCCAAGTCCTGTTTTTGAAAAGCTAGGATTTTCTGTTGGAAATACTCAAAGTGCAATAATGTCAAGTATCTCTACTACTGATGTATTTATGAAGCAACTAGATAATGATGATTTAGTTCATTCACAATATGACCTTCTTGCTGGTAAATGGCCAGAAGCATATAATGAGGTTGTTTTGCTTGTAGATAAGAATAATCAAATAAGCGATTATACATTATATAGTTTAGGACTTAAAGATCAAGATGAGTTAGAAGAAAAAATTGATAAGATAATGAATGGTGAAGAGATTGAAGAGGATGAGCAAGTCTCATACAGCTATGATGAATTGCTAGATCTTGAGTTTAAAATATTACCTCAAACAGATTACTTTGAAAAAGAAGGTAGTATATGGGTTGATAAATCAGAAGATGAAGAATATGTAAATAGAAAGCTTGAAAATGCTGAAACTTTAAAAATTGTCGGAATAATTAAAATAGATGAAGAATCTGTAGCAGCGCAAACAAGTGGAGTGGTACTTTATACCAAAGAACTTGAAGAGCATATGATAAATAAAATAGGAGAGGCAGAAATAGTTAAAGAGCAGTTAAATAATGAAAACATAAATGTATTTACAGGCCTAGAATTTAATAATGACAATTCTTCTAAAACATTTGATATGAATTCGTTAAGTGATGAGCAAAGAATGTATTTAATGTCTTTATCGCAAGAAGAGCTTGCAAATGTAATAGCAGCATATACAGAAAATGCTAATGCAACATTTGAATCTACTTTAGATAAAATAGGATATGTTAAATTAGATGAGCCATCTACAATAAAGATTTATCCTAAAGATTTTGATGCAAAAGAGAATATAGAGACATTTATTAATGAATATAATACTAAAATGGAAGAAGAAGGAAATGAAGCGGATACAATTAATTATACTGATACAGTTGGAATAATAATGTCATCTGTTACTTCAATTATAAATGTAATAAGCTATGTACTTATAGCATTCGTATCAATTTCACTTATTGTATCATCAATAATGATAGGAATTATTACATACATATCTGTACTTGAAAGAACAAAGGAGATTGGTATTTTAAGAAGTATTGGTGCATCAAAGAAGGATATTTCTCGTGTGTTTAATGCGGAGACATTAATAATTGGCTTCTTTGCTGGAATAATAGGAATTGGAGTTACATATCTACTTACAATTCCTGCAAATGCTATACTAAAAGCTGTAACAAATATTTCAAATCTTGTTCAAGTACCAATTGTACCAGCGCTAATTTTAGTAGCAATAAGTATGATACTTACAGTAATATCAGGACTTATACCTGCTAAAATGGCAAGTAAAAAAGACCCTGTTATAGCATTAAGAACAGAGTAAAAAATAAATACATCTCAGATGACTGAGGTGTATTTTTTAGTAATAATTTTGTAAAAATAAAGAAATATTATTTAAAAAATATAGTATTTAAATGTAAAAAAATGATGTAAGTGATATAATAAAAATAACAAAAAGGAGAGAGGTAATATATGAAACTAAGAAAATGTAAAGTACTAGCTATTTTTTTAGCTTTTATATTAGTTGCTTGTATAGGTAGTAATTATGTAAATGCTGAAGAACCAACAACAGGCTCACTTACAATTATTACACATGAGCAACAAAATGAAGATACAACAACAAATCCACCACTTGAAGGAATAGAATATACAGTATATAAAGTGGATGAAACATGTGAAGATAGGGTAGATGGTGAATATTATATAGAAGAAAATAATATTCAAGGAATATCAAAAACAACAGATAGTACAGGAACAGTTGTATTTGATAATTTAGAATTAGGTAGATATTATGTAAAAGTGACAGATGATATGGATGGTGTGCTAAGCTACGAGAATTTTTTGGTAGATATACCAATGACAAATGCGCAAGGTACAGGATTAGACTATAATATAACAGTAGAACCTAAAATACAAACAGCCTATGGAAATTTTGAACTTATTAAAACAGATTTAGCAGGTAAACCACTAAGTGGAGTTACATTTAAAGTGCAAGTAATGAAACGTAGTTCAGCATTTAGTTTAGATGACTTACCTTTATCTGTTTGGACAGATTATATTCCTGAAGGTGAAGATAGTGTTCTAACTGTAACAACAAATAGCGAAGGAAAAATTACATTAAGTAATTTACCTGCATATTTTAATTATGGCGGCGCTTATGAAGAGGATGTTATATATAGGTTAATAGAAATTTCCACTCCTGAGAGATATATAAATAATAACATTATTTCCGATTTATTTTTTTATGTAGGTGAAGATGGAAAAGTTTATACTAATTACCAGTCACTAGAACAATTTAAAAAATATTTTATTACAAATGTTGTTGAGGGAGATAACCTAACATCAGTTACATATATGAATGAGAAGCCTGAAATAATAAAGAAAGTTAAAAATAGCGCTGGAGACTTTGTTGATAGTGCGAGTGCATTTATGAGTGATAAGGTAACATTTAGTATAACTGCAGATGTCCCTATGTCAGTTCTTAATATGTCAACATATAAAATTACAGATAATATTCCTACAGGTCTTGTTTTAGATAGAGATAGCATAGTAGTTGAAGGTATGACACCAACAGGAAAAGTAGTTATTCCAGAAGAGCTATATACTTTATCTGATACTGGATTAGAGATTAATTTTAATGCGGGTGCTAATTTATATTTGTATTCAGCTATTGTAGTTACATATGATGTATCTTTTGATTCAAATAATGTAGTAATAGGTGGAGATGGAAATATAAATACAGCAACACTAGAATATACAAATAATATTAGTGAAGATGGTGTAGAATTAAGCACAACAACTATTACAGATTCTGCAGAAGTGCATACAGGAGCAGTATCTATAGAAAAGATTGAAAAAGGTAATGTGGATAATAGATTACCTGGAGCAAAGTTTAAGATAGCTACAACTGAAGAAAATGCTAAAAATGGAGTCTTTGTAAAAAATAGTACAGGAGAAGATATTGAAGTAGAGACAGATGCTCAAGGACAAGCTATAATAGAAGGACTTGCTTATGCAGATAATGGTACTGATGTATCATATTGGCTTGTTGAAACACAAGCTCCAAGTTATCAAGAAGATGGAGAAACAAAATACTATAATATATTAAAATCACCTGTAGAAGTAAGAGTTGGAAAAACAACACATACTTTACCTATCCAAATCCAAAATTCAAAAGGATTAACTCTACCAGCAACTGGTGGAATTGGTATTGCAATATTTGCTATTGCAGGTATAGCTATTATGGGAGGAGCAATTGTTTTAAATAAAAAGCAAAAAGCTAATGAGCAATAATATAATTTGAATAAAAAAACCTAGAATGTAGTTTTAATTCTAGGTTTTTTATTTTAATTCAATAATACCAAGTATTATTAGTATAATTGCAGATAAATAATTAGAGTATAGCTCTAATTTTGTGCTATTTATCTTTTTACCAATTATAGTTCCTAAATATAAAAAGATGGTACTAAATATAAAGTTAAAAATTGAAGCAAAAAAATAATTTATGCCAGTAATACTTGCACTTATACCAGCAAATATATTATTTATAGAGAGAAGGACAATTTCATATATTTCAGATGCTTGAGTATTATTTGTAATTTCTTTTGATTTATATTCTTTTATTAATAAATATATTCCAAAAGCAATAAGCACAGAAGCACCAAGACGATTTGCAAATTTTATTGGTAATATAGATGATATATTTGTACCAATAATCATGGATATAAAAGTAATTAAACTTGTTAATATTGATATTTTAAAAATTTCATTAAATTTGCTTTTTTTGTTCTTTAATTTAAAAGATATACCTATTGGAATATTGTCTAAATTTATAGAGATTGTATATAAAATTATTGAAATAATATTCATTAAATTTACTCCTTTATTATATTTAATGATATGGATAATAGTTTTGCTATTAAAAAATATAATTTAATGTTAAATTTTTGTTACAATTAATGTAAAAAAATATATTATAATGTATAATATAGAAGAGATTGGATAGATAATCTAGAAAAAAAGGGGAGAAAAGGGTATATGAAGAAAAATAAGATTTGTTTAGCAATGATCTTAATGCTAGTTGTTGTAACTATTTCAAATACTGTTTTAGCAGTAACAGATACAATAGTTGATACTAGTAGAGAAGGGTCAATTACAGTAACTACTTTAAGCCAAAAAAATGGTGTATTAGATGAGACACAACCATTAGCAGGAGTTGAATATACACTATATAGAGTAGACGAAGTTGCTGGAACAACAGTAACAACTAAAGAGCAAGCAGAGGAATATATTAAAACTGCTCAACCAGTTGAAACTCTTGTTACAAATAGCGAGGGAATAGTAGTTTTTGATGAGCTTGTTTTAGGAAGATACTATGTAAAAGTAACAGACGTTCCTACAGGAACATCAGAGGTACCAGAATCATTTTTAGTAGATGTACCAATGACAAATGATACTGGTGATGGTTGGGTATATGATATAGAAGTTTTTCCAAAAGTTAAAGTTGCATCTGGTGAGGCTGTTGTAACAAAAACTGATGGCGTAAATCCAATGCAAGGAGTTGAATTTAAAGTTCAAATAAGCACTTCTGTAGATGGTGCTTGGGGCGCATGGTCAGACTACGTTGTAGATGGACAAGTTTTAACTTTAACAACTAATGAAGAGGGTAAGATTACACTTGAGAATCTTCCAATTACATACAATGGTGAACCAGCAAAATTTAGAGTAGTTGAAACAGTTGTTGGAGAAGAGTATATAATGGATAATAAATATCCATCAGAAATTGAGGTACAACCTGATGGTACTGTTGTTGTAACAGATACTAGAACAAATACTGCTGCACCAGCTGCAGAAGTTGGACAAATTGAAATTGTTAATGAAAAGCCTGAGGTTGTAAAACAAGTATTAAATCAAGATGGAGAATATGCAGATCTAACAAGTGCAAGTTTAACTGATACATTAACATTTAAAATAACAGTAGATGTACCAACTGTTATACAAGATTTGGAGACATATACTTTAACAGATGAGTTACCAGCAGGACTTTCAAATGTTGAAAATCTTCAAGTTAAAGCTTTAGTTGGAGATCAAAATACAGAAAAAGAATTAGCTCAAGATACAGATTATACAAAAACAGGAAATTTTGTATTAGATTTTGATACTTCAAAAATGGAAGATTATACTACTTTAGTTATAACTTATACTGCAAAACTTGATATGACAAATGCTACATTAGGTGAAGATGGAAACATAAATACAGCTACTCTTGAGTATACTAATAAAGTAAATACAGATGGAGAGCAAGAAGATACAAATACTACACAAGATTCATCAAAGGTAGTAACTGGTGGATTAAATATAAAGAAAATAAATAGTGAAGACGAATTATTAGATGGTGCTAAATTTAAAATAGCAACAACTAAGGAGAATGCACAAAATGGTGTATTTATAAAAGGAACTGATGGACAAGATATAGAAGTTACAACAGTTGGTGGATATGCTCAGATTAATGGTTTAGAATATAATGATGATGAAACTTCTAGAGAGTATTGGTTAGTTGAGACACAAGCTCCTACATATGTAGAAGAGGGCGAGACTAAATCTTATACACTTTTAAGTGAACCACAAGCTGTAAATGTAAATGGAACATCACATACTGCAGAAATTGAAGTTGAAAATAAAAAGCCAATAACACTACCATTAACTGGTGGAATAGGAACTGTACTATTTGCAGTACTAGGTGTTGGATTGATAGTTGTAGCAAAATCAATTAAAAAAGAAGAAGTAAAAGACTAATAATTAAAAGAGAATATTTAAGAGAATAATTAGCTAAATACTAGTTATTCTCTTTTTTTTGATATATAATCTATATAGGTGTTAAAATGAAAAGAAAGATATTAAAAATAATGTTATACTTATGTGGTTTCTTTTGTATTGCTTATCCTATATATTCTAAGTTTCTATCATTTAAAAGTCAAACAGAAATTATTACTAATTATAATCAAGAGATAGAAGCTATGGATAAAGAAATTCTTGAAAATAAGCAAAAAAAGGCAGAAGAATATAATATAGAAAATTCATCAGAAGTAAAAGTTATAAACCCAAACGATATTGAGCCTACAGAAGAGCAAAGTACTTATAGCTTTTTAGATTTGGGAGAGCTAATTGGAGTAATTAATATACCAAAGATTAGTTTAGAGCTTCCAATATATGAAGGAGTAACATCAAATAATCTATTAAAGGGTGTAGCTCATATGGAAAATACATCTCTTCCAAATGGCAATTTAAGTACACATGCTATACTTGCAGGACATACAGGTATATCGCAAGCAGAAATCTTTGACAATCTAAATGAGCTAAATTTAGATGATGAGTTTTATATAACTTTTTTAGGAGAGATGACAAAATATAAGGTTATAGATAAAAGAGTAGTTCTTCCGGACGAAACAAGTAGTTTAAAAATTGAAGATAATAGGTGCTTAGTAACACTTGTAACGTGTACTCCTAAAACTGTAAATACACATAGACTGCTAGTAACTGGAGAAAAAGTTGAAGATACAGATAATACAATCCAAGTAGTAGAAGATAATAATTTATTAGATAATGAAAAAAATCTTAAAGAAAATGATTTTGTATTGTTTTTGGAGTTCATTAAGAAAAATAAAAGTATGGCTATATTTATTATAATTATTATAGTATTGTTAATTCTTTTAACAATAGTCCAAAAACTACGAAAAAGAAAGAAGGAAAAATAATATGAGGAAAGTTATATCAAAAATATTATTTTTAGTTGGATTTTTAATATTTATTTTTCCCTTTGTAATTAGAGTAATATCATACCTTAATCAAACTACAGCCATATATAGTTATGAAAATACATCAAATAATATGTCACAAGAAGAAAAAGAAAATGAACTTGATAAATCAAATAAATATAATGAGGAGTTATCAGATCAAAGTCCAATAATAAATATTGGAGACGAAAACTTTAATGTTGATGTGAGTGTTAGTAGTTTTGATTTTTTAAATACTGGAGAGGTTATTGGTACACTTATAATCCCTAAAATTAATGTTGAATTACCAATATATGATGGGATTGAAAATGATAATTTACAAAAAGGTGTATCTCTGTTAAAGAATACATCTTATCCTACTGGAGAGCCTAGTACACATAGTGTGATTGCAGGACATAGTGGACTTACAAGAGCAAAAATATTAGATAATTTAAATGAGATACAAGTAGGAGATGAATTTTTAGTAGAGTACTTAGGTAATACAAATAATTATGAAGTTATTGATATTAAAGTAGTTTTGCCAGATGAGACAGATAGTCTTCAAATTGTAGAAGATGAGACACTTGTAACACTCGTGACATGTACTCCTAAGAATATAAACACACATAGACTACTTGTAACAGGAAAAATTACTCAGATGCCAGAAAAAATAGATATCTCTGTTTGGGATAGAGTTAAGGCATTTATATTAGACTATTATCTATATATCATAGCAATTGTTATATTAATTGTTGCATTGATTGTTTATGTGATAAAAGGAATAAAAAAACGTAGAAAGAAAAATAATAATATAAAGATAAATACTGATGGAGGTAATAATGGATAGAGAAAAAATGTATTATAAATTAATAAATTTCTTTAAAGAATTATCAGCTGTACCCAGAAACTCTAAGCATGAAGATAAAATAGCAGAGTATTTATGTGATTTTGCTAAACAGAGAAATTTATGGTATAGAAAAGATGAACATAATAATGTACTAATAAAGAAAAAAGCATCTTTAGGATATGAATCTAAAGATACAATATTGTTCCAAGCACATACCGACATGGTTTGTGTAAAAACAGAAGACTCAAATCATGATTTTTCTAAAGACCCAATAGAGATTATTGAGCAAGATGAAATTTTAAAAGCAAAGGATACTTCTTTAGGTGCAGATGATGGAATAGGTGTTGCCTTTTTAATGCTACTACTTGATGAGGAGGATTTAAAACTTCCTAGAATTGAATGTCTATTTACTACTGAAGAAGAAATTGGAATGAATGGCGCAAGAGATTTTGATTATTCAGACATAGAAGCTAGATATCTAATAAATTTGGATGGCGAAGAGGAAAACACAGCAATTGTTGGATGTGCTGGTGGCATAAGCATAGAATATACAAGAGAAGATGAGATAAGAGAATATTTAGGGAAGCGAGCTTTTACATTAGATATTAGCGGTTTATATGGTGGACATTCTGGAGTAGATATAGATAAAGGGAGAATTAACTCAAATTATTTGGCAGCAAGACTTTTAAAAGAAATAAAAGATATTGAAATAATTTCGTGGAAAGGTGGAACAAAAGATAATGCTATTGCAAATAGGACTTCTGTTATATTTGCAACAGCAACTGATAATCCTATTGATTATATGAATAATATAATTGAAAATTTAGATATTACAGATGAAGATGCAGGAATGCTTGTTAGTGTTCATGAGAATAAAAAGAAAGCTAAATTTATGTCAATATCAAATAAAAATAGTATTGATGTATTAAAATTAATACTAAATCTTAAACAGGACGTTATTGAATGGAGTAAGGATGTTAGAGGACTTGTAGAGACATCTGGAAATATAGGAGTAGTGAATATTTCAGATGGTAAAATTAAAATTATAGAGTCTTTAAGATCAAGTATAGACTCAAAAAAAGATAGTGTAAAAGACTATAATAATGAAATCGCAAAGTCTTTAGGCTTTAAAATAAGTGAATATGGTGCATATCCTGGTTGGAAATATAACAAGAATTCAAAATTAGAAAAGATATATATTGAAGCATATAAAGCAAATCATAACGGAAATAATCCTATTATATGTGCAATACATGCTGGAGTGGAGTGTGGAATGATTTTTGAAAAATTACCATATTTAGACATGATCTCTTTAGGCCCTGATGTAGAAGATGTTCATACTGTAAATGAAACATTATATTTAAAATCATGCAAGACTTTATTAAATACATTACTTGATATGATAAAAAACTTGGTGTAAATCATCAAGTTTTTTTCTTTATTTTATCATAAAAATATAGTATAATATGTTCATAGTTTAAGGAGAATTTATTATGGTAGTAGAAAGATTAAAAAGAGAAGATTTACCTAAATATAAGGCTCTAATTGATGAGGCCTTCGATGGTAGTCAAGAGCTAGATAAATATTTAAGTTATGATGAAAATAGTAGTGCATATCAAGTTATTGTATTAAAAGAAAAAGAGGATATAGTAGCTACTGTTACAATGTACAAACTTAATCTATTTACTTTTTCTTTTCAGCCAACAATAGAGCTTTTTAATTTGGCAGTAAAAAAGGAATATAGAAGACACAATTTAGGAAAGATTTTAATTGAATATGTTATTGATTACGCAAAAGATAATGGATATAAAACAATACATTTGACTTGCTTAGAAAGCGAAAAAGAAGTACATGTTTTTTATGAAAACGTTGGATTTAAGAGGGCCGAGAGTAGAAAATATAATTTGTATTTATAGGAGAAAATATGTATAGATTAAGTAATATAAAGATAAGAGATAATTATACAGAAGACGAAGTAATAGATTATGCTTTAAAAAAATATCACATTAAAAAAAATAATGTAAAAGAGGCTTATATCTATAAGAGATCAATTGATGCTAGAAATAAAAATGATATATTTTTTAACTATTCAGTAGATATTGACCTAATAAAAGATTGTAAGATAAATGGAGCAACATTTATAGAAAAAGAAGTATTTCCAAGTATTTTAGTAAATAGAAAGAGTAATTTAAATCCCGTTATAATTGGTGCAGGACCTGCAGGGTTATTTGCTGCACTTACACTTGTAGAAAATGGTATAAAGCCAATTATTTTTGAACAGGGGTCAAGAGTTGAAAAAAGAGTAGAAGATGTTAATACTTTTGTTAATACAGGCAAACTTAATACAAAATCAAATATTCAATTTGGAGAAGGTGGAGCTGGAACTTTTTCTGATGGCAAGCTTACTACTGGAAATTCATCTATATATTCAAGAAAAGTCTTAGAAGAATTTGTTAGATTTGGTGCTCCTAAAGAAATAATGTATATAGCAAAGCCCCATATAGGTACAGATAATTTAGTAGAGATTATAAAAAATATAAGAGAGTATATAATATCAAAAGGTGGCAAGTTTTTATTTGATACAAAAGTAACAGATTTTGATATAACGTATGATAAAATAAAAGGTATAATTTATGATACTGGTAAATTGGATACAGATACAGTTGTACTAGCAATAGGACATAGTGCAAGAGATACTTTTAAAAAATTAGTTGAGAGAAAAGTTAAGATTATTCCGAAAAATTTTGCTGTTGGAGCAAGAATTGAGCATCTTCAAAGTGATATAAATAATTCACAATATGGTAAAAATACTAAGTTTAAGCTACCACCAGCAGAATATAAACTTGTATATCATGCTAAAAATGGAAGAACTTGTTATACATTTTGCATGTGTCCTGGCGGACAAGTTATGGCGTCTTCATCTGATGAGAAAACTATAGTTACAAATGGTATGAGTAAGTTTAGTAGAGATGGCGAAAATGCAAATAGCGCATTACTTGTAAATGTCTTAGTTGATGATTTAAATGGAAATGACCCTCTAAAAGGAATGTATTTTCAAGAAGAATTAGAAAAGAAGGCATATGTAATGGGTGGAGAAAATTATTATGCTCCAATTCAAAGAGTTGAAGATTACATTAAGAATATTAAAACTGAGCATATAGGAAAAGTTATACCAACATATAAACCTGGATATACTTTTTCAAATCTAAATGAGTTATTTCCAGAGCACATAAATTCAGCGTTAAAGGAAGCTTTAGTTGCATTTGATAAAAAGATAAAAGGCTTTATGGATAATGATGCAGTCCTTACTGCTGTAGAGACAAGAACCTCTTCTCCGGTACAGATAACTAGAGATAGTGATACGTTAATGTCAAATATTGATGGACTATATCCTTGTGGAGAAGGTGCAGGCTATGCTGGTGGAATAATGACTGCAGCTATAGATGGTATAAAAGTAGCGATAAAAATATTAAATCATAAGTAGCAGTGAAAAATAGAGGTGAACGATATATGAAGTTGGAAAAAATTGTAATAATAAAAATTGTAGTAGTAATTGTTGCCATGATTGTTTTAGCTATAGTATATAGTAATATAATTCAAGTAGAGCAGGCAATAACACAAGAAGAAATAAATGAAGAAAAGACAAATGCTCTATTTGATACTATAGAGAAAGAAACTTATGCATATATAGATAAATATACAATCTATGGAAATCATTTAAATATTGGAGGATATATATCAAATTTAATAATTGGTGAGAATTTTACTTTAAATAATGTAAGTTTAGTATTAAGAGATCTTGATTTAAATGAAACATCATATGAGTTAGAATTTAATATAGAGAGTGAAAATATAATATTTGAACTATCTAAAAATATTAATGAAGGTATTGATTTAGATAAGCTTACTGAGGGAAATTACTTTGTATTTTTAAAAATAACTTTATCTGAAAACGAAAATACTGATGAAAAATATTATAGTATAAAAAATATAACAGATTACACAGGTAATGAATACTATACAATGACTAAAAATAATGCAAATTTAAAAATAGATATAACGTTTCCAAACTATAATAAAGATGATATAAATCTTGATTATATGAATATTGTAGCTGAGGATACTAATCTTCCTAGTGATGTATATGATATTGTAATTGATCCAGGTCATGGCGGAAGTGATTCAGGAGCAATTTATGATGATAATTATGAGTCAGAGTATACATTAGAATATTCTATTGAGTTAAAAAATAAGTTAGAGGAATTAGGCTATAAAGTTAAACTTACAAGAGAAGAGGATGAATATATAGAATCATATGGTGAAGATGGCAGGGCTGTAATCCCAAATGAAGTTAAATCAAAGTTGTTCATATCTATTCATTTAAATAGCACAGTAAAAGATAATCCACAAGGTGGAGTAGAAGTATATGCATCCAATAATGCTAACTTAGAGTTTGCTAAGAATATAGCAGATAATATAGTTAACCTTGTTGGTACAACTTATTCTCCTAATAATCAGCATAAAGTACTAGATGGTGTTTATGTAAGAACATACTCAGAAAGTGAAATAGAAGATGCAATAGAATATGCAAATGATTTGGGATATGAGCCATATGAGAGTCTTTCGACTGAAACTCCATATTTATTTGTAATTAGAGAGACAGGTGGAATTATGACACATGCGTATGTAGATGGAAGAAATACTAACTTAGATTCTAATCCATACTATGATAGTAATATATCTACAGAGGCGTATTTATTAGAACTTGGATTTATAAATTCTATAAATGATATTGAGCATTTAAAAAATGATAAAGAGGCATATATAAATGCAATAGTTGAAGCAATAGTTAATCATTATATCTAGATATTATTTGTTGCAATCGTTTAAATACAATGATATAATTGCAAAGTGTTTTAGTAGTAAGAGGTGAATTATATATGATAACAAAAGTATTAAAAAGAGATGGTAGAAGAGTAAATTTTAATGTAGAAAGAATAGCAAAATCTATATATAAGGCTGCTAATTCAATAGGTGGACAAGACTACTCAAGGTCTGAGCAACTTTCAAAAATAGTATATAGTAGGTTAGAAGAAATACAACATAACAAGCAAATATCATCTGAAGATATACAAAATATTGTAGAAGAAGTTTTAGAAAAAGAAGGTCATATTTCAACATTAAATGTATATAAAAAGTTTAGGAATGAAAGAGATAAGACTCGTCAAAGAAATTCGGATATAATAAAAATATATAAAGGACTTACTTTTGATGATGCAAAAAATAATGATGTTAAAAGAGAAAATGCAAATATAAATGCAGATACAGCTATGGGTACTATGTTAAAGTATGGCTCAGAAGGTGCAAAGAATTTTTATCATTTGTGTGTGTTAAATCCAATACATTCACAAGCTCATAAATGTGGAGATATTCATATACATGATTTAGATTTTCTAACTCTTACAACAACTTGTTGCCAAATAGACTTGATAAAGCTATTTAAGGATGGCTTTTGTACTGGTGAGGGTTTTTTAAGAGAACCACAGAGTATAGGAAGCTATGCAGCTCTTGCAGCAATTGCAATTCAGTCAAATCAAAATGATCAGCATGGAGGACAAAGTATTCCTAACTTTGAATATGCTATGGCAAAAGGAGTTAGGGTATCATATAAAAAAGAATATCTTAAAAATTTAGTAAAAGCCATTGAGCTTTTAACTGATATTGAAGATGCACAAAAAGTAGGAGAGGATGTTGTAAAGTCAATAAAGTATGACAAGGACATTGTTGCATCATACAAAGATTCTAATGGATATTTAAAAATAGAAAAGAAGTATTTATCTAAGTATGGTATAGATAATAAAGTAATAGATAAAATTCAAAATTTTGCAGTTAAGTATACTGATAGAGAAGTAGAAAACGCAACTTATCAGGCAATGGAGAGTTTTATTCATAATTTAAATACAATGCATTCTAGAGCTGGCGCTCAAGTACCATTTAGTAGCATAAATTATGGACTTGATACAACTCCTGAAGGAAGACTTGTTATGGAAAAAGTTTTACTTGCTACAGAGGCTGGACTTGGAAATGGAGAAACTCCAATTTTTCCAATTCAAATATTTAGAGTAAAAGAGGGGATTAATTATAATAAAGAAGATCCAAATTATGATTTATTTAGGTTAAGTTGTAGAGTCTCAGCAAAAAGGTTATTTCCTAACTTTTCATTTATAGATGCTCCTTTTAATTTACAATATTACAGAAAGGGAGATTACAATACTGAGGTAGCATATATGGGATGCAGAACTAGAGTTATGGGAAATGTATATGACAGATCACGAGAAGTTACTTGTGGAAGAGGAAATTTAAGCTTTACATCAATTAATTTACCTAGACTTGGAATTGAAGCACATGGAAATGTAGAAAGATTTTTCGAAATGCTAGATGAGAAGATAGATCTTGTAATTGATCAATTAAAAGAAAGATTTGAAATTCAAGCAAACAAAAGAGTATATAATTATCCATTTTTAATGGGACAACATGTTTGGTTGGACTCGGAAAAATTAAAAAATACGGATAAAGTAAGAGAAGTATTAAAGCATGGTACTTTAACTTTAGGGTTTATAGGGCTTGCAGAGTGTTTAAAAGCTTTAATTGGTAAACATCATGGCGAGAGTGAAGAAGCAAGAGAATTGGGATTAAAAATTATCTCTCATATGAGAGAAAGAATGAACGAGCAGTCACAAAAAGATGGACTTAATTTTACATTAATTGCCACTCCTGCAGAAGGTCTTGCTGGAAGATTTGTAAAAATTGATAAAAAAAGATATGGTATAATTGAAGGAGTAACAGATAGAGAATACTATACAAATTCTTTTCATGTTCCTGTATATTATAAAATAAGTGCATTTAATAAAATTAAAATTGAGGCTCCATATCACGAGCTTACAAATGGTGGACATATAAGCTATGTAGAGCTTGATGGTGACCCAACTAAGAACTTAGAGGCCTTTGAGCAGATAATTAGATGTATGAAAGAATCTGGAATAGGATATGGTTCAATAAATCATCCTGTAGATAGAGATCCAATATGTGGTTATACTGGAATTATAAAAGATATGTGTCCTTGCTGTGGAAGAAAAGAATTTGAAGAAGCAAACTTTGTTACTGAGAGATTAAAAAGAGATAAAAAGTATGTAAATAGGTAAATTTAAAGCACTAAATCTATATTTATAGTTTTAGTGCTTTTGGTTCTTTTTTGTATTTTATTATTATAAATTCTTTTGAATTACCATCTAAGTTATATTTTCCTTTTTTTAGTAATTTTTTTATATCATTAAATAATTTTTTACACATTGATTCGGTACCGCTATATAGTAGTAAATCATTTAAAAAAATATCATATTTTGCATTAGAATCGAAAAGAGCTATATATAATGTACAACTTTTTCCGCGAGAAAAAGAATAAAATATTTGGTAATTTAAATCTTCAATAATACTTTTTAAAGTAAGTGTGTATTTCGAATTTACTTTACTTTTCATAAATTCCACCCTGTAGATATAATTAATCTACCCTTTCTATATATTTTAGTATATTGAATTATATCATAAAGTATAGTAAAAATCAAACAAAAACGTAAAAATAGAATACATAAAACGAATCGAATAGTGTTATATAAAAAATTATCTATATTTTTTAATTGATTTAATAAATAAAAATTGATATAATTTAGATATATTAAAGGAGGGTAAATATATGGTAATTAATACAAAAGGTGAATCGATATCTCAAGAAGAAATAGATGAATATGTAAATTATGTTAAAGAAAAGAATCCTGGTAAAGAGATTGCAGAATTAAATTTAAATGTAAATGGTGATTTTATAGATTTGAGTTATACACTAGCAAATGATGTGCCATTTGAAAGAATTAGAAGAATAACAGGGTATCTTGTTGGAACATTAGATAGATTTAATGATGGAAAAAGAGCGGAAGAAAAAGATAGAGTAAAACATGATGTGCTATTATAATAATGAAGACAAGTTAAAGATTGCTGGAGTTATAGAAGAATCTATTGTTGATGGACCAGGAATTAGATTTGTAGTTTTTACGCAAGGCTGTCCTCATAATTGCAAAGGTTGTCATAATCCTCAGACACATGATTTTAGTTTGGGTACATATATTGATATAGACTCTATTGCAGAAAAAATAAACTCAAATCCATTGCTTAGAGGTGTTACTTTAAGCGGAGGGGAACCTTTTATGCAGTGTAAAACTTTAGTAAAACTTATATCTAAATTAAATGACAATTTGGATGTTATAACATATACAGGATTTACTATCGAAGAAATTTTAGAAAAGGCAAATGAAGATAATGATTTCTTTAGCTTATTAGATAAAACTGATATATTAATTGATGGAAAGTTTGATGAGAGTAAAAAGGATGATAATCTATTGTTTAGAGGAAGTTCAAATCAAAGAGCTATAGATGTAAAATTAAGTTTAAAAAACAATAAAATAGTAGAATATGAATTTTAAATTATAAAATAATAATAATATAAAATATAGGAGGAAAAATGGACGAAAATAAGTTTGACTTTAAATTTTTAAATAAAGTCATGTATGTTGGTGCTTTTATATTACTATGTTTAGCGCTTAAAGCTTTTGGCTTGCTTGATAAGGCTGTTGAATTATTGGTAGCACTTACACCTTTTTATATAGGAGTAATAATATGCTGGATATCAAAGCCTCTAGCTAATAGATTAAGAAAAATGGGCTTAAGTAAAGGGATATCTGCAACAATTGCGCTAATTATAATATTTGCTATAATAATTTTAGCATTGTCATATATTATTCCTGTATTAGTATCAGAGCTAACTCAATTTATAAAAGAAGTTCCATCTATGTACACTAGTATTGCAAGTAAAGTAAATTCTTTTTTAATGGAGAAATTTAATTTAGAATATAAATTACCTTCTAGTTTGGGAGAAATTGATTTTCTATCTGGAGATATGATACAGAATGTACTAAATTATTCTATAGATACGGCTCAAAAGACAGGAAGCTTTTTAATTAGTGTGGTTACAGCTATAATTATTTCTTTCTTTATGGTAAAAGATATGGATAGAACAAAAAATAGTTTTATTGTACTTGCATCTAAAAATGGAAAAAATGCAAATAGGTATAAAATGCTAGTAGAAATGGATGAGATATTAAACTCATATATTAGAGGGCTATTGCTAGATAGTATAATAGTTGGAATAATGACTACAATATTATGTTTGATTTTACAGTTAAAATATGCTGTTATTTTTGGAATTATGATAACATTGTTAAATTTAATTCCATATATTGGTGCTGTAATATCATATTGTATAACATCTTTGTATGCTTTTACTGTAGGTGGACCAGTGCTTGCAATTATTACCTTTGTAGCTTCTTTTATTATTCAGATGATAGATGCAAATATACTACAACCAAATATTATAGCAAAATCTGTAAAACTACATCCAGTTATAGTAATATGTGGTATGCTTGTATTTGAAAGATTATTTGGAATAATAGGAATGGTTATAGCAATGCCAGTTTTAGCTTTAGTAAAAATATTTATTAAGTATAAGTTTAATATAAATTTTGATACAGATGAAGATAATAAAAAAAAGATAAAATCTTTAAAAAAACATAAAGAAAAAGCAAGGGAATAATTTTTTAATTATTCCCTTTTTCAATTAGTAGTTCATGTAGCTTTTGCATGAAAAATTGAGACTTAGAAGTGTCTACTATAATATTTATGGCAAGTTCACTAAGGGATATCATATATATTTGAATATTTTCTTCACTTGCAATCTTAAATATTTTTGAGATTGCTTCTTTATTACTTAGCATCATAGGACCAACTATACATATTTTGGATACATCGTCTTTTTTTGTTATAAAATGAATTCCAAAATCTTCTTTTACTTCGTTTTGAACTCTGCTTCCTTTTGAGTCGCTAAAAGTACATTTAGAATTTATTTCTAAGTTATATTCTTTTGCTAAATTAACAGATCTATTATGTAAGACTTTTGCTCCTGCTGATGAGGCTTCAAGCATCTCATCATATGAAATATTATCTAATAATTTTGAATTAGGAATTACTTTAGGATCTGCTGAGAATATACCGTCAATATCACTAAATATTTCACATTTTTTTGAACCTAGTGCACAAGCTATAGCAACTGCACTTAGATCAGAGCCTCCACGTCCAAGTGTAGTAATATTTCCAAATTTATCAATTCCTTGAAATCCTGTTACTATTACAATTCTACTTTCTTGTATGTATGATAATATATTTTCTGTTAAAATATCTAGTATTTTAGCATTTCCAAAGTTAGAGTCTGTAATTATTCCTGCCTGAGAACCAGTAAGGCATACACTACTATATCCTCTTGAATTAAGCATTATTGAAAGTAGCGCTGCAGTTTGCATTTCTCCAGTTGATAGCAAGAAATCTAAATCTTTTTTGGGTATACTATTTTCGTTACATGCATATTCTTTAGCTTTAGATATAAGGTTATTAGTTGTTTTTCCTTGGGCTGATACTATGACTACTACATCATTTCCTATATCTTTTTCTTCTATTATTTTGTTACAAACTAATTCAAGTTTCTCTTTATCTGCTACTGAACTTCCACCGTATTTTTGCACAATTATACTCATATTTTCACCACCATACTGTATTTTATGCTTTAAAATTTAAATTGTTATTGTTTGATGAAATAATAACAAAAAGTAAGAAAAAACTTGACATAAAAATAAAACGGTGCTATAATTAAATCGCAGTTTAGTTTTTTTAAATGCAAACGTCTAATGAATTGCATAATGAAAAGAATAAGAAGGGAGGCTTTTATGTAAAAAGCGTTTAAAAGGAATTCTGCAAAAGAAAAAAATTATTATTAAAAAGGAGGAAGAAAAATATGGGACCAAATCCATATAAATTTATTAGTAGATTAATCGTAGGAATAGGGTTAATCATTTTAGCGGGGGGTTTATTGTGGAATCTATTTAACACAATAGTTATTCCAAACTTGCCATTACAAAAGGACGCAGAATATATACAAGATTTGAGTGGATCTATGTCAGATCCAGACAAGACTTATGCAAGAAATGCAATAAGTAAAGCATCAAAAGATAATAAGATTGCCATTGTTTTAGATTATCAATTAACAACTTTTGAAATTACTGATAGCTACATTGATAAGACTGTAGGTAATATTGTAAAAAATGTGTACAGGAATCAACCTTATGTAGTTTATACATACTTTGCTGATACAGATACTATGTATATTACTACAAATATTAATGATACAGCAAAAGATGTAGTAGATAAGGAAAAGAAAGGTATAGACAATGATGCAAGAGTAGTTAAAGAGATTTTGTATTATCAACAAAACTTAACTAGACAACATGGATTAAAGAGCTGGAACTTTAACTTAAATAGTGAATACATGAGAAATGCATGTCTTGCAGGAATAGGTTCAATCTTGTTATTAGTCTTAGGTATCGGAGTTTTACCAACAGCAAGCGAAGGACTTAAAAATCCATTTAGACGCAAGAAAAAGTCAGCCTAAGAGATATAATATTAAAAACATCGTTATTTTTTAACGATGTTTTTTTTTGTTTCATAAAAGTTATGTGTATTGAAATATTACCATTATATGATATAATTAATATGAATTAGTGTATATTGGAGGATGAATATGTTTTTTAGCAAATTAAAAGAGAATTTAAAAAAGACAAAAGAAGCTTTAGATGTAAAAATGAGTAATATTTTTGCAGATAAGAAAGATATAGATGAGATAATAGATGAAATAGAGGAAACTCTTATTTTATCTGATGTAGGTTATGAGACAAGCACAAAAATTTGTACAAAACTTAGAGAAGATTTAAAAAAACAAGTTGAAAAAGATGAAAATGCAATAAAGACACTATTAAGAAAAGAAATGACAGATATCCTTTTATCTGATAATATAAATAATGTTGATAGTATAAATTTAGATAAAAGACAAGTAATACTTGTTGTTGGAGTAAATGGAGTAGGAAAGACAACATCAATAGGTAAGCTTACTAAGCTCTATACAAAAGCTGGCAAAAAAGTGTTACTTGCAGCAGCTGATACTTTTAGAGCTGGAGCTATAGAACAGCTTGAAGTATGGGCACAAAGAAATAATGTTGATATATGTACTGGTAAAGAGATGCAAGATCCTTCATCAGTAATATATGATGCAACTAAAAAATTTAATGAAGAAAATTACGATGTGTTAATTTGTGATACTGCTGGAAGACTTCATAACAAAAAGAACTTAATGGATGAGCTAGAAAAAATGAAAAAAATTATAGATAAGAATATATCTGATGATGTTTATAAAGAGACTATAATGGTGCTTGATGCAACTACAGGACAAAACGGTGCAATTCAAGCAAAACTATTTTTAGAGAAAACAGATGTAAGTGGTATTTTCTTGACTAAACTAGATTCTACATCAAAAGGTGGTGTGGTATTTAGTATAGTAGATGAGTTAAAAATACCAGTAAAATATATAGGTGTAGGTGAGACAATAGACGACATTGAAAGATTTGATGCTAAGTCTTTTGTTGAAGCTATAATATAGAGGAGGTTGTTATGAACGTTTATAGTGGGTTAGAGAAAATATTAGATAAGTCTAATATAAAATATAATGAGCCAATGAAAAATCATACTACAACAAAAGTTGGTGGACCATGTGATTGCTTAGTAGAGCCAACTAGTATAGAGGAAATTCAAAAAGTACTAAAATATGCAAAAGAAAATAACATAAAATACTATGTTATTGGAAATGGTAGCAATTTACTAGTAAAAGATGAGGGAATTCATGCTTTAATAGTAAAGCTAACAAATAAGTTCTCAAATGTTGAGGTTAATGGAGACTATATTAAAGCTGAAGCTGGATGCTCAGTACCAAAGCTTGCACAAATTGCTAAACAGAATTCATTAAGTGGTTTAGAATTTGCATGTGGGATTCCTGGAAGTATTGGCGGAGGAATTAGAATGAATGCTGGAGCATATGGCGGTGAAATGGTAAATATCGTTGATAAAATTGGATATTTGAATGAAAAAAGTGAATTAACTGAAATATCAGGAAATGAGGCTCAGTTTTCTTATCGTCATAGCATGTTTGTTGAGCATCCAGAGTATATAGTTGTTTATGCTGTATTTAAACTTGAAAAAGGAGATATTGAAGAAATTAGCTCAAAGATGGAAACAAATATGAATTCTAGAAAGGAAAAACAACCTATAGAATATCCTAATTTTGGCAGTGTATTTAAAAGACCGGAAGGTTATTTTGTTGGTAAACTTGTTGATGATTGTGGGCTTAAAGGGTATAGTATTGGTGGAGCTCAAGTCTCAACAAAGCATTCAGGCTTTATTATTAATACAGGTAATGCAACTTGCAAAGATGTTCTTGATTTAATTGATTACGTAAAAAATAATGTATATGAAAAATTTGGCGTTAGACTTCAAGAAGAGGTTGTTATTTTAGGAGGAAATTAATATGAGAGATTTAATCGAATGGCTAAAACCAGGTTCCAGAGTTAAGAGATATATTTTTACACTACTTGTTTCAATATTATTACTTATATTTTGTGGAATAAGTCTAGGTAGAACAAGTGATTTAACACCTACTATGCTAATTGCTTATGTATTACTTATTACTCTATCTATATTTGGAATAATTTTTTCGTTTATTTTAGCACAACGAAATATATTATTGGTATCACTTAAAAATATTTCTAGAAGAAATAAAAATATTCGTATAAGACAATTGCTTTATGGAGATCCAAGACTAAAAAAAGGACCAAGAGTTGTTGTTATTGGTGGAGGGTCTGGATTACCAAATCTATTAAAGGGACTTAAAGAATATACTTCAAATATTACTGCTGTTGTTAACGTATCAGCGGATGATTATACTTTAACTTCAGCAATGTCAAAAGAAGAAAGAGTTACACCAGGTGATATTAGAAAATGTGTATCTGCTCTTTCAACATTTGAATCAGATTTCTCTAAACTACTTACATATAAAACAGAAAATGGAGAAGGAATATCTATAGGAAATTTAGTAATTAATGCCTTGACAGATATAACAGGAAGCTTTCCTAAGGCAATAGACAAGCTTTCAGATATATTTCAAGTGCAAGGAGATATTTATCCTGTAACAACTGATGATTTGATTTTATGTGCAGGTCTTGAGAATGGAGAAGTAGTTGTTGGAAAAGAAAATATTAGTGAAAGAGTAAGAGAAACAAGATCATCTATAAAGCAAATATTTTTAAAAGATGGAAGCCTAAAGGTAGTACCTGAAGTTATAGATGCAATTAAAAAAGCAAATATAATTGTTTTAGGACCAGGTTCATTATATACATCAATTTGCTCTAATCTGCTTTTTGATGAAGTTACAAAAGCAATTGTAAAATCAAAAGCAAAGAAAGTATATGTTGCAAATATTATGAATCAACCAGGACAAACAGAAGGATATACACTTGCAAGATATATAAATGAGATTGAAAGATATTTAGGAAAGCATGTATTAGATTATGCAATAGTAAATAATGGAGAGATTACACCAGAAATGATTAAAGACTTTAATCAAGAAGACTCTACAGCTGTAAAAATAGACTTAGAAAATATTCAAAATAGAGCAATCTGTGTAATTCAAGAAGACTTTGTTTTAACAGCAAAGAATGCATTAATACATGATGCTGATAGACTTGCAGAAATAATAATGACATTATCATTAACAAAATCTATTGGAGATTTGAATATAGTTTCAATGAAAAGGAAGCATATGAAAAAAGAGCAAATGCTAACAAATAAAAGGGTAATAAAGACTAAAATACAAGAAATAAAGAGAAAGAGAGCTCAAAATAAGGCAGAAAAACTAAAAGATGAGTCTCCAAAAAAGAAAGAGAAAAAAGAAAAAAAGGTAAAAACAAGCGAGAAGTCTCAGGCAACAATTAATAAAATAAAAGAGGAGATCTCAAAGGAGAAATAATTAATGTTTAAGTACAAAAGAGAAATTAATAATTACGAGCAAGCAAAACAACTAGAGTATTCATTTTCTGATAATTCAAAAGTTTGTTTTTGTACATCTGGTACTTTGCAAACAAGAAAACCATATCATGGAATGTATATAAAAGATTCTAAGGTATTACTTGAAAATATTGTGGAAACATTTGAAATAGATAATACAACATATAAATTAATTGAAATTGATACAAAATCTAGAGAGCTAATGACAAGAGATTATTTAATTAATATAGATTTAGAAAAAAATCTTTTTGAATATAATTTTGCAGACATTAGTTTTGCTAAAAGATTTGCATTTGAAGAGAATAATGGAATACTTTGTATAGAGTATACTATAAAAAATAATTCTAGAAATAATATAAAATTTAAAGTTGTTCCTTTAGTTACATATAGAGATTTTTTTAATATGAAAAATACAAGTATGCTAAAATTTAATCAAAGAGATACAGAAGATGGTACTTTTGTTGCATTAAGTGTATTAAATCAGGAAAACTTAGTGCTAAAATCTGATAAGATGGCATGGGAAAATGATAATAATGTTTTAAGAGATATTAAGCATGAGATGATAACGGAAGATATAAAGAAAGAAGTATATTATGAAGATTTAATAATATGTGGACATTTTTCTGCAGATATTAAAGGATTATCAGAGACAAAATTGTATGTTTATGTATCAAGTAAAGATTTTAATATAGAGGATGTTAATCCTCTTACAATACTAAATAATATTGAAGCAAGAAATAAAAATATTACCTTTGATTTAGATGAAAACTTTGTTGAACTTATGGATTTGTCAAAATCTATACTAAATACACATTTTGATGAATTAATGATTCCTACACTTCCATATAAAAAACAATATAATGAAGAATTTATAAAAACAATTCCAGAGCTTCCTTCAAAACAGATTGATGAAGATATCGAAGAATTAATAGATATAACACGTTCTGTAGAAGGTCAATATTTGTTCTATAAGAAGATTAAAGAGGCAAAAAGGACAGTGCTTAATGTATATAAGATTATTAAGGAGTTGTCAAAAATAGAGCTTTCGTCTCATCAAATTGAAAGACTAAATGTATTAAAACTATGGTATATTGAATCAGTAAATAGAGTATTGCAAAAAGAAGGCAGAATTGAGCTATATATGGATTCGATAAAAGAAATTCTTTATTATTTTATTGAACCAGAAAATAGAGCAACATGCTTTAAAACAATTGAAATAACTTCTTTAATGCTAAATGCTATAAAAGTATATTTAAACATTTTAACATGGATTGGTGATACTGATAAGCAAATGGAGATACAAGAGACATTTTTTACTGATTTAATAAAACGTGAATTTTGGATAAGCGAAAAAAATATTATGAAAAGAGATTTAAGAGATGAAGAGCATTTTGCAAATGTTGAGATGCTTTATACCCTAAGTTTATCTTTTCCATGTGTAAAAGATGAGATACCAAACAAATTATTAGACTCTGTTTTTAAAGAATTATATACACCATATGGACTAAGAAGTGTATCAAAATACTCACCAGAGTATAATGGTATGATTTATCCTAAATATATGTCACATTTTATTAAGGCAAATTTAAGACTTACAGGAATTACTAGAGCATCACAAAAAATTTCTTTTAATTTGGTAAAGGAATTATTACAAGATGTTGGAAAGTATGTTAATGGTGGTACGAAAAAGATATATAATGAAAAGGGTATATCAATAGATTCGATGAGCTATGATGTTCTTACAAATGCAGAGATGGTAAGACTATACCATATGTTTATGTAAAAACATAGGAGGTTTATATATGACTGATACAATTTTGGAATATACTAAAGAGTCAAACGATTTGTTAGTGCTTGAAATAATTGGTATAGCATTATTAATTTTTTCTTTACTAATAATTTATTTAAAAGTAAGAAAAAATTATAAAAATTTAAGTGAGTCGGAAAAGGAGTTATTAATAAATTTAAAATCAAAAATAAAGTATTTAAAATTGATTTGTATTGTTGGTTGTATAATATTTACAATTATATTTTCTTTAAATCATTTTATTAGTACTAAAAAAAATATTGATGAAATGTACAAAAATGGACTTGTTATTAATGATATTGAAGGAGAATCTAAAATTTTAGTTGTAGAAAGATACTTGATATTGAACATGCTCGTTTGGTATATAGTGTTTAGAGTATTATTTAAAATAAATAAGAAGATATCAGATGAGGAAAAGAGCGTCTTTAAAAAGAGTTATTCTTCATTAACTGCTATATTAATTATTCAAGCAATTGTTATATATATAATTGACTTTTTAGAGATGATAATGCTGATTTAAACAATAGGAGGAAATATGGTAATACTTGGTATTGATCCTGGCTTTGGAAGAATAGGCTATGGAATTATTAGTTTTAATAACAATAAGTATAAAGTAATAGAATATGGATGTATTACAACTCCAGAAAATAGCTATTTTCCTAAAAGACTTAACAAAATAGAACAAGATTTGGAGACTATTATTAAAAGATATAAAAATATTGATGCAGCTTCTATTGAAGACCTATATTTTAATACAAATATTAGGACTGCTATAAAAGTAGCACAAGCAAGAGGAGTAATTTTAAATACTTTATCTAAAAATAATATTGATATATATGAGTATACTCCAATTCAGGCAAAACAAGTAATTGCCGGATATGGAAGAGCAACAAAACATCAAGTTATGGAGATGTTAAAAAAATATTTGAAGCTTGAGAATATGCCTAAATTAGATGATACTGCAGATGCATTAGCTCTTGCTATTTGCCATATACAATATAATATGTATACAGAATTTACTGGTACAGATAAAAGCAAAAAAGGAGAAAAGACTAGACTTCAAGTAGTATATGAAGAAGCAGAAAAACTAGACAAAGAAAATAAAAAAAGAAGAGATGCTATGATAAAACGTGCTATTGAAAAAGAAAAGGCTAGTATGATAACAAAAGTTAAATAAAAAGCATAAAATACACTAACTAGAAATAGGAGGTGTATTTTTTTGCAAATAGGTATTGCATTAAGCGGTGGTGGTGTAAAAGGAGCCGCACACATAGGAGCTTTAATAGCGTTAGAAGAGGAAAAGATTAAGATATCTGCAATTTCTGGAACTAGTAGTGGAAGTATTGTAGCAGCATTATATGCTTGTGGGTACACTCCAAGAGAAATATATTATATATTTAAAAAATATTGCAGTTGTATAACTGACTATAATCGCATGATTCCTTTTAAAATGCTTGGAACTATTTTTACAGGAAAAGTAAAGTTAAAGTCTTTAGCGAAGGGAAAAAACATAGAATACATAGTAAATTATTTTACCTCAAAAAAAGGGATAATTGATATTACGGGATGCCTAATACCAATTGCAATACCAGCTGTAGATATAGTAAATGGAGAAATAGTATATTATTTATCTAAAAGAATTGATGTATTAAATAGAGAAAATACAACGTCTTTTAAAGATAATCCAAGCTATATTTTAGGTGGTAGATTATCTGATATAATAAGAGCTAGTACTGCTTTTCCAGGTGTTTTTGAACCAAAGCAAATAAAAAAACATTTATTAGTAGATGGAGGACTTAAAGTAAATAGCCCTGTTAGTATATTAAACAAATTAAAACAAAATAATGAGAAGTTAATGGTGGTCTATTTTGAAAAAATAGATAATAACAAGGTGCCAAATAATATTGTAGAAACAAGTGTAAAAGCAATAGATATAATGTCACATGGTATAAATAGTGATGAGATTAATCAAGCAGACTATAAAATAGATATAGAAAGTAGAAATGTTTCTCTTCTTGATATGTCTAAAATAGATTATATGGTAAACTTAGGATATAGAAAGACTAAGGAATATATATCTAAATATTTAAAGTAGTCATATATAAAAAAGCAAATTATTTGCGTTTTTTTGCAAAAACTATTGCCAAAGTATTAAAAACAATATATAATAACAACTACATAATTTATAGAAGGAGGATAGAAATGAGTAAAATATTAACAGATATTTCAAGAACTTTCAGTGAGTTTTTGTTGTTACCAAATTTAACAACAGAAAAATGTATTCCTGAAAATGTATCGTTAAAAACACCAATAGTAAAATTTAAAAAAAATGAAGAGCCAAAGATATGTGCGAACATTCCTATGGTTTCTGCAATTATGCAATCAGTTTCTGGAGAAGAAATGGGAGTTGCACTTGCAAGAGAAGGAGGAATTGCGTTTATCTTTGGCTCTCAATCTATTCAGTCGCAAGCAAAGATGGTTGAAAATGTAAAAAAGAGTAAAGCTGGTTTTGTAATAAGTGATTCAAATGTTACACCAGATGCTACTTTAAGAGACGTTGTGAATTTAGTTGAAAAAACAGGTCATTCTACAGTAATGATAACACAAGATGGGACATCAAATGGAAAGTTTTTAGGTCTTGTAACAGATAAAGATTATAGATTATCAAGAGATAATTTAAATGAAAAAATAGAGAAATTTATGAATAAAAAAGAAAATTTGGTATATGCTCAAGAGGGAATAACTCTTAAAGAGGCAAACGATAAAATATGGGAAGAAAAAATTAGCTGTTTACCAATTTTAGATAAGAATGGTAATCTTAAATTCCTAGTATTTAGAAAAGATTATGAAGATAGAAAAAATAATTCTAATTCATTACTAGATGAAGAAAAAAGATATGTTGTAGGAGCAGGAATTAATACTAGAGATTATGAAGAGAGAATACCAGCTTTAGTTGATGCTGGAGTTGATATTTTATGTATAGATTCATCTGATGGATATTCTGTATGGCAAAAAAAGACTATAGATTTTGTAAGGAAAAAATATGGTGATGAAGTAAAAATTGGAGCAGGAAATGTTGTTGATGCACAAGGATTTAGATATTTAGCTGAGGCTGGTGCTGATTTTATTAAAGTCGGTGTTGGCGGAGGCTCAATTTGTATTACGCGTGAGACTAAAGGAATTGGAAGAGGACAAGCTAGTGCTTTAATAGATGTAGTAGCAGAAAGAGATAAATATTATGAGGAAACTGGAATATATATACCTGTTTGCTCAGATGGAGGTATAGTACATGATTATCATATAACTCTTGCACTTGCACTTGGAGCAGATTTTGTTATGATGGGAAGATACTTTGCAAGATTTGATGAGAGCCCAACAAGAGTAATTAAGAAAAATGGAAGTTTCTATAAAGAATATTGGGGAGAAGGCTCAAATAGAGCAAGAAATTGGCAAAGATATGATATGGGAGGAAACAAAACAAATCTTGTTTTTGAAGAAGGTGTTGATTCATATATACCATATGCTGGAAAGCTTAAAGATAACTTAAGTATTACTCTAGAAAAAATAAAATCTACAATGTGCAACTGTGGTTCAATTTCAATTGAAGAGCTACATAAAAATGCAAGACTAACTATAGTATCTGCTGTTAGTATTCGTGAGGGTGGAGCTCATGATGTAATCACTAAAGATATAGAATAGGAGATAGCAATGAATAAAGAAGAGATATTAATAATAGATTTTGGGGGACAATATAATCAGTTAATAGCAAGAAGAGTACGTGAGCAAAATGTATTTTGTGAAGTTGTTCCAAATGATATTTCAATTGATAAAATAAAAGAGAAGAAACCAAGAGGAATAATTTTTACTGGAGGACCATCAAGTATATATTCGGATGATGCTCCTAAATGTATAGATGAAGTTTTTAAACTTAATATACCTATTCTTGGAATTTGCTATGGTATGCAGTATATGGCATACGAATTAAAAGGAAGAGTTAAAAAGGCAAATAAACGTGAATATGGACAGATGGAAGTTACAATAGATAATAGTTCAAAACTATTTAACGGGTTAGATGAAACTAATGTATGTCTAATGAGTCATACTGATTATGTAGATGAGCTTCCAGATGGATTTAAAAGAATTGCATCTACTCAAACATGTAAAATAGCTGCAATGGAAAATGAAGAAAAGAATTTTTATGCCGTTCAGTTTCATCCAGAGGTCAATCATACTGAAAATGGCTTTAGGATAATTAAAAATTTTGTAATAGATATATGTGGATGTAAACCTACTTGGAAAATGGACATATTTGCCCAAAATGCAATTAAAAATTTGAAGGAGAAAATAGGAGAAAAGAAAGCTTTATGTGCTTTGTCTGGAGGGGTTGACTCTTCAGTTGCAGCAGTACTATTATCTAAAGCTATAGGTAGAAATTTAACTTGTATATTTGTTGATCATGGTCTTCTTAGAAAAAATGAGGTTGAAGAAGTAGAAGAGATCTTTACTCAAAAATTTGATGTTAATTTTGTAAAAGTGGATGCAAGACAAAGGTTTTTAGAAAAACTTGATGGTATAACCTCTCCAGAGAAAAAGAGGAAAATAATTGGAGAAGAGTTTATTAGAGTATTTGAAGAAGAAGCTAAGAAAATAGGAGCTGTAGATTATTTAGTACAAGGAACAATATATCCTGATGTTATTGAAAGTGGACTTGGAAAAAGCTCAGTAATAAAGTCTCACCATAATGTTGGAGGACTACCAGACTATGTAGATTTTAAGGAAATTATAGAGCCTTTAAGAGACTTATTTAAAGATGAGGTTAGAAATGTAGGAAAAGAGTTAGGATTGCCAGATTATTTGGTAAATAGGCAGCCTTTCCCAGGACCAGGACTTGCAATTAGAATAATAGGTAATATAACAAAAGAAAAATTAGACATTCTAAAAGAAGCAGATTATATATTTAGAGAGGAAATTGCTAAAAATAATATGGAAAAAGAACTTAGTCAGTATTTTGCTGTATTGACAGATACACGTTCTGTAGGTGTTATGGGTGATGAGAGGACATATGATTATTTAATTGCCTTAAGAGCAGTTATTACTGATGACTTTATGACTGCAAAGTTTGCAAAGATTCCATATGATATATTAGAAAAAATATCACAAAGGATTGTTAATGAAGTAAAACATGTAAATAGGGTTGTATATGACATTACTTCTAAACCTCCTGCAACAATAGAGTGGGAATAAAAAGTAGATATTAATATTATTTAGCCTTAAATATTAAACAAAAAGTTTAAAATTTAGGGCTTTTTTTGTGTCTAATAATGCGACGAAAATACCCAGAAATCAATAAAATTCTATTTACAAACATATATCTATAAGCTATAATGTTCACACAATCAGATGAGTGATAAAGTTTTGTAATAAAAAAATAAAAAAAATATTACAAAAGTAATAAATAAAAGAAAAAAACTACATATTATGATAAAATATGTTTTGTAAAAAAGAGAGCAATGGAGGGATATATGAAAAAAAATAAAATATTTAAGATAATGCTGTTATCTTTATTTATGATAATTTTTAATTTAAACTTAGTAAAAGCAGCCGACGGAATTCCTTTAAAGGATGCTAGTGGCATTTATGGAGATAAGTTTGAGACTGTAAGTGATGGAGTACTTACAGATTCAACATATTCTTTTTCATTTCAATTAACTGATAAGACAGACATTGAGTTTTGGGGATATGATGGAAAAATTTTAAGATACCAGAGTGGGACTAATCGTCTAAAACATATGATACGACCAACTGATGATAGCTTATCAGGAAATATTGGATGCTATTTATATAATGTTGGAGTATATAATGGTCAAACTATAAATGTAAAATGTACATTTGATTGGGAAAATATTGTTGTAAATGGTCAAAAAATATATCCAGTTATTATACCAGATTTTAATTATGAAATAGGGGCTATTGGATTTGGATTTGTAACTACTGGTTATGGAGTAAAGTATGAGCTATTGGACAAAGATATGAATCCAATTAATATTAATATGTCTTTGAGTATAGGAGATATTGATGCTAATCAGTATTTTGCATTTAAAGCACTTTCTGGTTCTATAAATAAAGTTCAGACTAGAAACGATAGTATAGTATATTATAAAAATCAAGATGATATGGATTGGTTTTTTGCAAGTAACCAATATTCAAATAATGGATTAGATAGTGTTGCAAGATTAGAGCTAAATAATACAAATAGCTTCTACATATGGTATGGAAGTGAAGGAGATGCCTATAGTAAGCCAAATTTTGTTGGGTATAGACCAGCTGCTAATCCTTCTGGAATGATTAGTAATAATAATAATTGTGCAACAGCTTTTCAAAATAATAATCCATCTGCTATTGGCGGAGGATGGGGATTTTTTAATGGTCAAGCGTTTGGACCATATGAAATATCAGTCCCAACTAAGAGTGTAACAGATGATAATGAAAATAATGTTCAGAATAATACTATATCAAAAGACGAGGTATTTTATTATGATATTTATGAATATGTACCTTTAGAGAGTGCATCATATTATTATTCAAGTTTTGCGCTTACTGATACTTTGCCAGATAATATTAAATACATATCATCAAAAGTATATGATCATGCTGGAAACGATGTAACTAATAATTTTACTATTACTAATAATGAAAATGTATTAACTGCAGTTGCTAATAATACAAATGATAGCGGATTTTATAGTAATACATATCATTGGCAGATTACTGTGGAATTTGATGATGAAGTGCTTAAATCAGACAGTACTACAGGAAGTGGCTGGAATTATGACAGTGAAAATCATTCCTATGTTATGGAAAATACAGCTAAGGCAACAATAGTTAGAGGCGGTCAAACTACAAATGCTAATAGTAGTACAGTTACAACAACATATTATAAAGAGCCAGCTCAAGTTAAAGTAAATTATATTGACATTAAAAACAATGAAAATATAATTACTCCACAAATCTTAAATGGATATGAATATGATGATTATACTACAGAGCAAAAGAATTTTGATGGATATAGATTTGTAGAAGTTGAAGGAAATACATCTGGACAGATGTCACCAGATAATGTTCAAGAAGTAACATATAAGTATATAAAACAGTCAAAAGTAATAGTAAAGCATGTAGATGAGATAACAGGAGAAGTATTACAACAAGAGATACCAGCAACATATGATGAAGGTGAGGAGTATACAACAAGTA
>CALXAR010000009.1 GCA_944386345.1 uncultured Clostridia bacterium | reverse complement strand
GCAGTAGCAATTCTATCAGTATGTGGAATAGCATTTGTTATGATAAGAAATAAAAGAAAAGCTAATGAATAGCTAATATCAAACTATACACTCTAATATTTAAATGTTAGAGTGTATTTTTCTTGTATACTAGGAAATTTCTTTTCCTAGTATAGAACAAGATGTTCATCAGAAAAATAAAAAGGACATGAAAAATAAAATATGTTAAACTAAAAGTATCTTAGAAATCGGAGGAGATTGCTAAGATGTTGTACTTTTGAAGCGGGTACAACGTATTGAAATTTTAAATAGTTTCCGCAAGTGCATTTTAAAGGGTTGCACTTGAAATGGAAGAAAAGCTTATCCAACCATTTAAGAGGCTGGGTAAGTTTTTCTTTTACCCTTTTAAGAATATTAGTTTTAGATTTTTTCATAGCATAAAGGCTATAATATCTAATCATATGAAAACCTTTTTCTGGAATATGAATAATAAGTTTTTTGAAAAAATCAAATACATGTATTTTTTCTTCAATTCTTTGGTTATCTTCATGTCTGTCTTAATAAAAAGAAACGAAATCGCCATCATAAGATAAAATACGAGACTCAGCCATAGCAGGTCTACCAGTATAGCGAGTAATATATTTTAAAATGGAGGAAACATTAGAAACTGTTTTTTTAGGAGCATGAACATAAAAACCTTTACCGTTCTCTTTGTAAAGGTTAGATTTAATTTTTTTAAAGTCAGCAGAGAGAATTTTTTTAGATAAATTATAGAGTAGTTTTGTCAAAAATCTTTTACGAAGCATATCAAAAGGAAAAAAATCGAAAGATTTCCAATGTGTAATGCGTCCCATAGCTCCTTCAGTAACAATCATGTGAATATGAGGATTCCATTTTAAATCACGACCAAAAGTATGAAAAGTGCATACAATACCAGGAATAAAAGAATCCATTTTAGAAATTCCCTTAAACCAAGAAAGTATAGTAAAGGAAGCAGCATCAAATAGATCATTTAGTAAAGACCTATCTTTTTGAAAAAAAGGCCAAAGAGAAGAAGGAATAGTAAAAGTAATATGTCTATGAGGACAATCGATACATCTAGAAGGCATGAGGTTAGAACGGTTGATACAGGAATTCACACCACAAGAAGGGCAAAAGCGAGATTTGCAAGTAAAAGGAACATAGGCATAGTTACCACAAACATTACAATCATAAACAGAGTAACCAGAGGATATTGAGCCACAAAGAAGAAATTTAGAAATTTCTTCTTTAACAACAAAACGAACATTGGGAGTAGAAGCTAAAAATGCATCCCAATGATCTTTAAAAATATCTTGAATAATATGATTTCTATGACCAATGATATGAGATTGTTCATCTAAAATATTATCTAAAAAATTCATAAAATACCTCAATAAAATTATATAATTAATATAAAAATAAGCCTACCTTCAATAAAAAAGATAGACTTAAAATTTAAGGCACGAAGTGCGAGTGAATTTTTAATTCACTTTTCTTGTATTTTCTTCAAATTTACACTATTTTGTGATAAAATATAGGTGTTAATAGATTTATACTATAAAAAAGGAGGTAAATATGCAAAAAATATGGAATTTAAGAAAATATGACCCTAAGTTAGTTAATAAAATAAAAGATACATATAAAATTTCAGACATAATGGCAAAATTATTAATATCTAGAAATATTGAGTTTGATGATATAGATGAATTCTTAAATGGTAACTTAGAAGATTTAAAAGATCCATATAAAATAAAAGATATGGATAAATTAGTAGATAGAATAGATAAAGCTATAACAAATAAAGAAAAAATTTGTATCTACGGAGATTATGATGTAGATGGCATAACAAGTATAACTATTATGTATCAATTTTTAACTAAACTTGGTGCAGATGTTATGTATTATTTACCAGATAGATTGCTTGAAGGATATGGAATAAATAATAATGCTTTAGATGAGATAAAAAATCTAGGAGTAACGCTAGTTATAACTGTAGATTGTGGTATTACTGCAATAGATGAAGTTGAACATGCAAAAGAGATTGGCCTTGATATTTGTATTACAGATCATCATGAATGTGCAGAAAAACTACCTAATGCAATTGCAATTGTAAATCCAAAACGTAAGGATGACACATACTCGTTTAAATTTTTAGCAGGAGTTGGAGTAGCTTTTAAAACAATTTGTGCTGTAGCCAAAAAATATAGTTTGCCAGAAAAAGAGTATATGAGATTTCTTGATATTGTATCTATTGGAACAATATCTGATATAGTACCTTTAATTGGAGAAAATAGAATAATATCTAAATTTGGCTTAAAAATGATGGTACATACTGAAAATATTGGACTTAAAGCTTTAATAAGACTTGTAAATTCAAAAGAGATAGATAGTATGATGGTATCTTTTGGAATGGCGCCAAGAATTAATGCTTGTGGAAGAATGGGAAATGCTTCAGCTGCTGTTAAACTGCTACTTGAAAAAGATGAAAATATGGCTGAGCAAATAGCACTTGAGCTTGATAATTTAAATCAGGAGAGAAAAAATGTTGAATCAGTAATATTTGATGAGGCAATAAAAATTATAAAAGAAAAACAGTTGGATAAAAAAAATAGTATTGTGTTATATAATAGCTCTTGGCATAATGGAGTAATTGGAATAGTTGCCTCTAGACTTGTAAATTTATATTATAAGCCAGTAATTCTTTTGACTAAGGAACATGGAATAATTAGAGGCTCTGGAAGATGTCCATCAGGATTTTCAATCTATGATGCTCTTACGGATTGTAAAGATTATATTGTTCAATTCGGAGGACATGAGCTTGCTGCCGGACTTAGCATTTTAGAAGAAAATATAGATGGTTTTATTGATGCTTTTGATAATGCTTGTCAAAAAAGGGTAGGAGCAATATCTGAACAAATAATAAATGTAGATGCTCAAATAGAAAGAAAAGATTTAAATGCCCAAATAATAAAAGATATTAGGGCAATGAAGCCATATGGTCAGTCAAATCAAGTTCCAGTATTTTTATATAAAGGTGTTAAAGTTAGTGCTATTAGAACAATAAAAGACGAAAAGCATTTAAAATTAGTCTTAAAAGATGATAGAAGCTTAATTGATGCAGTTGGTTTTTCAATGGGGGTAAGAAGAGATGAGATTAGAATAGGAGATAAAATAGATGTTGTAGGGACAATTGAGTTAAATACATACAATACACCTAAGACTATACAGTTTGTCCTACAAGATTTTAAAAAATCAGTTGATTAAATGAGGAGAAATGCTAAATGAGTAATAAGTATTTAGATAAAATAAAAGAACTTTTAGAAAAAGAAAATATAAAATATAATGAAGATGAGTTAAAAAGAGTTGTTGATTATGCAGAAAAAAAACATAGTGGGAAAAAGATTTTAGATGATGATACAATAGACTTTGTAACAGAAGTTGCAAGTGAAGTTGCAACTCTTCGTCTAGATGACAAATCTTTATATGCTGCGCTATTATATCCAATAGCTGATTATGATGATTTTGATGAGAAAGAGTTAAAGGAAGTTGCAAGTAATGAGACAGCAGAATTAATTTTAATATTAAAAAAATTAGAAGAACATTATAAGCCTTCTGATAAAATAAATATTGCGACAAATCCTGAAACATTAAGAAATATGTTTATGGCTATTGCTAAAGATATAAGAGTTGTAATAATAAAAATTACAGAGAGATTATCATATATGAGAAGAATGGGATCTCTAGATAAGGCTGTAAAAGAACAGATTGCAAAAGAATGCTTAGAGATTTATGCGCCAATAGCTCATAGACTTGGTATGTCTAAAGTTAAATCAGAGCTTGAAGATATGTCATTTAGAGTATTGCTTCCAGAGGAGTATCATAATATAAAAGAAAAAATTGATGAAAAGAAAGAAGAAAGAGAAGCATACATTGATGCTAGAATCAAAGAAGTATCTGAGAAGCTAAAAGAGCAAGGAATAGAGGCTACAATTTATGGTAGACCAAAACATTTCTACAGTATATATAAAAAGATGAAAGCAAAGTCATGTGATGTAGATGATCTTTTTGACCTTATTGCAATACGTGTAATTGTTAACTCAATAAAAGATTGTTATAGTGTACTTGGAATTGTTCATGACATGTATAAGCCAATGCCTGGAAGATTTAAAGACTATATTGCAGTACCAAAAACTAATATGTATCAATCTCTACATACTACTGTTTTTGGTGAAGGCGGAAGACCTTTTGAAATTCAGATACGTACATGGGATATGCATAATGTTGCAGAACGTGGTATTGCTGCACACTTTTCATATAAAGAGAAAAACAAAAAAATTTCTGAAGCAGATAAAAAGATAATCTGGCTTAGAAAGACACTTGAAATACAAAAAGAATTAACAGATAATACAGAAAATATGGATAAGATAAAAACTGAGATTTTTGGTGAAGAAGTATTTGTATTTACACCAAAAGGTGAAATAAAGTCTTTACCAAAGGGCTCTACTCCTATAGATTTTGCATATTCAATACACCAAAAAGTTGCTGAACAGATGGTGGGAGCAAAAATAAACGGAAGAATGGTACCACTTAATACTAAGCTTGAAAATAAAGATGTGGTTGAAATTGTAACTAGTAAGAGTTCAAAAGGTCCAAATAGAGATTGGCTAAAATATGTAAAAACATCTAGTGCCAAAAATAAGATAACAAGCTTTCTAAAAAAAGAAGGAAGAGAAACAAATATTCAAAGTGGTAAAGAATTATTTGAGAAAATTCTTAAAAAGCAGAAGTATTCAAGAGATGAATTATTAAAAGATGAGTTTTTGATACCAGCTTTAAGAAGATTTAATTGTAAAACACTTGATGATTGCTATGAAAATATAGGGTTTGGAAGTATATCACCAGTAAAAGTTGTTAACAAAATAGTTGAGTTATATGAGGATAGCTTAGCTCCATCAGAAGATTTAAAATTAAAAGTTGTATCTAAAAAGAAAAAGAACAACAGTAGTGATTTAGTTGAAGTAGAGGGAATAGATAACTGTTTGGTAAAATTTGCAAGATGCTGTTCTCCAATACCAGGAGATGAGATTATAGGATATATTACTTTTGCAAATGGAATATCAATTCATAGAAAAGATTGCTCTAATCTAAAAAATCTTGATACTAGTGCAAGAACTATAAACGTAAAATGGAAAGAGCAAACACATGCTGAGTTTAATGCAAGACTTGTTGTAAAAGCAAATGATAGAGATGGTGTACTTGCAGATATTTTAAAAACAATGAAAGAGCTAAAAATTGAGATAACTGAAATAAGTACAAAAGTTACTCAAGATAGAGAGAATATAACAAATTTAAGTGCTAATATAAAAGATATAAATACATTACAGACAGTAATAAAAGCATTAAGAAAAATAGATAGTGTATTTGATGTAAGGAGAATTAAATAAATGATAAAGCTTATAAAAATAAATGTACTTAGAAGTTATCATGTTACTAATTGCTATATTATATGGGATGAAAAAACTAAAGAGGCAGCAATTGTAGACCCTGCAGATGATGCTCAAAAAATTATAGAGAATATTAGAGATTTAAACTTAAAATTAAAATATGTTATGCTTACACATGCTCATAAGGATCATACAATTGCTCTTAATGAATTATTAAAAAATTATGATATTAAAGTAATAGCAAGCGTAGATGAAGCACCAATGCTTGAAGGAAAAGTAAATGATTGCTCTGATGTCTTTGGGTTAAGTCAAGTTCCTTTTGACTTAAGTAGATTTATTTTATTAAATGATGGTGAATGTTTTAATATAGGAGATATAAATATTAAGATTATACATACTCCTGGACATACAAAAGGTAGTGCATGTTATTATATTGAAGATGAAAAAATTCTTTTAACGGGTGATACACTATTTTCAGATTGCTTTGGAAGATGTGATTTAGACTCTGCAAGTATAGAAGATATGGCAAATTCACTATATAATTTATATAAGAATTATAATGATGTACATATTTTTCCAGGTCATAATTTAACAAATATAAATATAAAGGACACATATCCACAAATAAAAGAGCTATTAGAGCATGTTGCTGGAGTAAATTTAGATGAACTACTTAAATAGGAGGATAAAATGAATCATTTTAAAGATATAATTGAAGAGGAAAGTAAAAAGGAATACTATAAAAAATTACATGATTTTGTGTATAAAGAATATGATGAGAAAACTATTTTTCCAGAAAAGAAGAATATTTTTGCAGCTCTTAGATATACACCTTATGAGAATGTAAAGGTTGTAATATTAGGACAAGATCCCTATCATGGCTTGGGTGAGGCGCATGGAATGGCATTTTCTGTGTGTCCAGGAATAAAGATTCCACCATCTCTTCAAAACATATATAAAGAGCTTAATAATGAACTTGGTTGCTATATTCCAAATAATGGCTATCTAATGAAATGGTCTAGACAAGGTGTTTTGCTTTTAAATTCTGTGCTAACAGTACAAAAGGACATGCCTGCTTCTCATAGGGGAAAAGGATGGGAGATATTTACAGATAAAATTATTGAAGAGGTAAATAAAAAGGAACAACCTGTTGTATTTATGCTTTGGGGGAACTTTGCAAGATCTAAAAAATATTTGATTACAAATCCTAATCATTTAGTCCTAGAAGCTGCACATCCGAGCCCTTTTTCTGCAAGAAATGGATTTTTTGGTTGTAATCATTTTATTAAAGCAAATGAGTTTTTAAAGAAGAATAATATTAAGCCAATTGATTGGCAAATAGAAAATATTTAATATAGGAGTTTTGTATGGGGAAAAATATAATTGATACGTATATAAATAAAAGAAAGGAAAGGCTTACAAGAAAACTACGCAAACATCAGGCTTTTTCTGATTGGTGGTACTGTATTGTAAATGCTAAAAAGTATAAAGATGTTCCATTACTTAAAAGAATAAATATGTATATACATGGATTTAATAGTGATGCATATGTAAACTATAATTTGAGTAAAAATAATTATAAAGATTATTTAAATGAGAATCAAAGATGGAAATCTAGAGATATAAATGGAGAATATAATATTGTCTTAGATGATAAAAGACTATTTTATGAGACTTTTTCATCTCATATAAAAATTCCTAAAACAGTATTATATATTAAACATAATGTGATAACTGATTATGAGACTCAAAAAGAAATAAATGTAGAAGATATTTTAGACTATATAAAAAAATATAAGGGACTTGCTTTTAGACCAACAAATAGTGGCGGTGGAAAATTTGTAAGTGTAGTTATATATAAAAATGGAAAATATGATGTTAATGGCAAAGAGTTAGATAAAAAGGATACTATTGAATTTTTAAAGACTCAGTGTGATGACATTGTAACAGAATATGTATTTCAGCATGAATATTCAGCAAATATATTTTCGGGTTCAGTAAACACAATAAGAATTGTAACTGCTCAAATGCAAAATGGAGAATGTATTATTCCAATAGCGCTTCATAGATTTGGTACAGAAAAATCAAAGCCAGTTGATAATGCTTGTAGTGGAGGAATATTTGCAGTAATAGATATAGAAACTGGAAAAATAGGTCCTTGTAAAAGCTATTTAACAGATGATATATATTATAATCATCCAGATACTGGAGCTAAAATTGACGGAGTAGTTGTTCCAAATTGGAATGAAGTAAAGAATAAAATATTACAAGTTGCAAAAAAATTTCCATATATAAAATTTGTTGCTTGGGATATAGTAGTAACAGATGATGGTATAACTGTAATAGAAGGAAATACTTCAACTGGATTTGGGTTCTTTCAAATGTTTGAACCAGCTAAGAATAGCTTAATAGGAAAATTTTATAAAGAGAATGGAATATTTTAATAAAAATTATTAAGATAGGTGACGTAACCTATCTTTTTTTGTCCTTTTATGATATAATGTGAGAGTTAAAAAAGGAGAAAAGCTAAAAATGAAGACAAGTGATTTTTATTATGATTTACCTCATGAGTTAATAGCTCAAACACCATTAAAGGACAGACAAAAATCTAGAATGATGGTATTAGACAGAAGTAAGGATTACGTAGAGCATAAGCATTTTGAAGATATTATAGATTATATAAACCCAGGAGATACTTTAGTATTAAATGATACAAAAGTAATACCAGCAAGGCTATATGGGCACAGACCAGGTAAAGAAGAAAAAATAGAGATACTTCTTTTAAAAGAGCTTACAGAGGATAGATGGCAGACTTTAGTAAAACCTGGTAAAAAATGTAAAATAGGTACAGTTATTGAGTTTTCAGACAAATTATCTTTAGAGATTATTGATATATTAGAGGATGGGCAAAGAGTTGTTAAATTTAAATACAATGGTATATTTAATGAGATCTTAGATGAACTTGGAACTATGCCACTACCACCATATATTACAGAAAAACTTGACGATCAAGATAGATATCAAACAGTTTATTGCAAAAATAGAGGAAGTGCAGCTGCCCCAACTGCAGGACTACATTTTACAAAAGAAGTTTTAAAACAGCTAGAAGATAAAGGTGTAAATTTAGTATATGTTACGCTACATGTAGGTCTTGGAACTTTTAGACCTGTAAAAGTAGATGATGTTACCAAGCATGAAATGCATAGTGAATATTATATTATATCAAAAGAAGCGTGTGACGTTATAAATAAGACAAAAAGGGAAGGAAAAAGAGTAATTGCTGTAGGAACAACTTCTTGTAGAGTATTAGAGAGTGCAACTGGAGATGATGGAATAATTTATCCTCGTGCAGAAGAGACAAAGATATTTATTTATCCTGGATATAAATTTAAAATGCTAGATGGTTTACTTACTAATTTTCATTTGCCTGAATCTACATTAATAATGTTAGTTTCAGCACTTGCAACAAAAGATAAAATAATGGAAGCATATAAGATTGCAGTTGAAGAGAGATATAGATTCTTTAGTTTTGGAGATTGTATGCTAATATTATAGAAAGGAAAAAAATATGTTAGAGATTAAAAATTTAAGTAAATATTTTGGAATAAAAAAGGCTGTAGATAATGTATCTTTTAAAGTAGAGGATGGACATATTGTTGGAGTACTTGGAAAAAATGGTGCAGGAAAATCTACAATTTTTAGAATGATATTAAATATACTTGAACCAGATGAAGGAGAAGTATTATATAATGGTAAAAAAATAGACTATTCAATTTCAGATAAGATAGGATATTTACCAGAAGTTGGTTCTTTAATAGATTCATATACAGTATATGAGCAATGTATGTACTATGGAAAAATGAAATCAATGAAATCTGAGGATATAAAAAATAATATGTTTGAGCTCTTAGAGCAATTTGGAATTGTAGAGTATGCAAATATGAAGATAAAAGAATTGTCAAAAGGAAATAAGCAGAAAATACAATTTATTATTTCACTACTTCACAATCCAGAATTACTTATTTTAGATGAGCCTTTCTCAGGACTTGATCCAGTTAGTGTAGAGTATTTTAAAAAGATAATACTTCAGCTAAAAGAGCAAGGAAAAACAATTGTATTCTCATCACATATTATGAGTCAAGTAGAAATGCTTTGCGAGGAAGTAATAATTATTGATAAAGGAAAGATTATTTTAAATTGTAATTTAGAAGAAATAAAACAAGAATATGCAAGTAAAACTTTAGATATTACAGGAAAGATAGCAGATAGTACACTAAAACAAATAGCTATTTTTGGGAAAATAGAGAAAAAAGGAAAAGATAGATATTTAGTAAATTTAGCCAATAAAGAAAGAATAGGAGATGTATTTAGACTATTATATACAAGTGATATAACTAAATTTAGTGTATTAAATGTATCTTTAAATGACATATTTTTAGATAAGGTAGGTACTGCATATGAAGAATAGAAAAATTAGTGCAATAATAAAAAATGAAATAGAGAAAAGTATAAAAAATAAATGGTTTGTTATTTTAAATCTTCTTTTATTAATTGTAACTGTTATTGGACTTAACTTTAATAATTTGAAGGCGTTATTAAAACAAAATGAAGTTGATTTTTCAAATCAAATGCTAATTTATATAGAAGATAATGATGATTTAGTATATGAGGAATTAAGAGACACTTTTAAAGATAATGAAGAAGTAAAAGTAGAGAAAAAAGATTCTGTAGATGAGTATAAGAATGATGAGCTTGGAAATGATGTAATACTACTTGAAGTAGAAAGGTCTGATGTAGACTATCTTACAGCATCTATTACCACACAAGAGACAATATCTGCTAGCTATATTCAAAAAATTGAGAATGTATTAAATACTACAAAAGATAGAATTGTTTCTGAAGATGAAGAGATAAGCTATGGTCAACTTGAAAAAATAAAAGATAATGTAAATGTAAATAGAGTTATTTTGTCAGAGAACATAGATACAAATGAGATTACATCAATTGTTCAATTAATTTCAAATTATTTGATATTTTTTATACTATTATTATGTTTAAATAAGATTGCAAATACTATATCTCAAGAGAAAATGTCAAAGAGTATAGAGTATATTCTTACTTCAATTACAACAAAAGAATATATTATATCTAAAGTATTAAGTATGTGTTTAATTGTAGTTTTACAGTTTGTATTCATGCTTGCATATTTATTAATAGCTGTTATGATATCTTCACTATTTACTCTAAGTAGTGTTAATATAGATGGTGCACAAGCAATCGATATATCAGGAGTTATGTCATTAAAGCTAGTAGGATATATAGCAATTACATTTGTATTTATGTGCTTGACAACATTTTTACAAGGAGTAATACAAAGTGTAATGTCAGCTAAAACAACAAATATTCAAGAAGCTGGAAATGCAACAATATTTTTAGTTACTCTAAACTTAGTACTATATACAATAGTAACAGTAATGATTTCTCCACTTAAGTCAGCATCTGTTATAGCATATATTGTATCAGTACTACCAATAGCATCAATGTATTTTATTCCAGCAATGTTTGTAATAGGGCAAGCAAATATTTTTCAAGTTATAATTTCTTTAATAATACTTGTTGCATCTATACCTTTGAGCTTGATACTTGCTCAAAAACCATTTAAAAATGCAATATTAGACTATAGCCCTAAAAAGAATAAAAAGATAGAAGGAATAGAAAAGATAATTGCAACAAGAGAATATCAAGAAAGAATGATAGATAGAAAAGAAAGCTCTAAAAAAGGTCTAACTATTGGTCTTGCGGTAATATTATTAATTATATTGCAAGTGGTTGGTGGATTATTAATAAGCGCTTTTATTTCTCCAATAAGTCAAAAAATAACATTTATTTCACAAGACAGTATATATCTAATACTTATGTGCATAGTTTTTGTATTATCAATTTATATACCTTATTTAATTTTAAAAGCATATCTTCCTAGGGAAGAAAAAAAACAAGAGATATCTAAAGAGGAAAAGAAGGTATCAATAGTAAAATGTATTAAGTATATTATTGTCTCAATACCTATTATAAGTGTTATTCAAATGATATGTTCATTTGCTGTTGAAAAAATTGGGCTAGGAGCTGATGTTAGTAGTTCAATAGGACTATTTAACTATAGCGGAAAGCTTGCAACTATACTACTATTTATACAAATCGCTATTTTACCTGCAATTTTTGAAGAATTATTTGTACGTAAAGGTGTATTTGGAATTTTAAGAAAAAAAGGAGCAATATTTGCAGTAATTGTTTCTGCATTAGTTTTTGCTACAATACATATGAATATTTCTCAATTTATATTTGCTTTTTTAGTTGGTATAGTATTTGGAATAGTAAGGGAAAAAACAGGAAAGCTTTATCCTACAATGATACTTCATTTTTTAAATAATGGTATAGCAGTAATAGAGGTGTTATTTTATGATTATATGACATTTATGGAAATATTTACTTATGGTATAATTGCTATAAATGCTATAGGCTTTTGTATATTAATATATATGCTATATAAAAAGGTAATGGAGCTTAAGGACAAAGAGAGTATACAAAAATTAAAGGAAGAGTTAGATTATAGAAAAGTAAAACTTAATATTATAGAGAATTTGTTTGTATTTAAAGATTACACATTTTTGGTTGCTGTAATATTGTCAGCTACAATATTTACAGTAGTAGAAAAGATGCTATAGAAAGGAATTTAATATGGAAAAAAAAGAAGCATTAAATTTTGAAATAAAAAAGATTGATCCAAGAACAGGTGCAAGACTAGGTGTTTTGCATCTGCCACATGGGGATGTTGAAACGCCAGTATTTATGCCAGTAGGAACACAAGCAACAGTTAAAGCAATGACTCCTGATGAGTTAAAAGATATGATCAATAGCCATATTATATTGTCTAATACATATCATTTGTTCTTAAGACCAGGGCATGAGCTAATTAAAGAGGCTGGTGGACTACATAAATTTATGAATTGGGATAGAAATATTCTAACTGATAGTGGTGGCTTTCAAGTATTTAGCTTAGGACCATTAAGAAAAATATCTGAAGAGGGAGTAGAGTTTAGATCTCATATTGATGGCTCTAAACAGTTTATTTCTCCAGAAAAATCTATGGAGATACAAGAAGCTTTAGGTTCAGATATAATGATGGCTTTTGACGAGTGTGCTCCATATGGTGCAAGTTATGATTATGTAAAAAAATCAATGGAGAGAACTACTCGTTGGGCAAAGCGCTGTAAAGATTATCATACAACCACAGATAAGCAAGCTTTATTTGGTATTGTTCAAGGTGGATTTTATAAAGATTTAAGAGATAAAAGCTTAGAGGATTTAGTTAAATTAGATTTTCCAGGCTATGCAGTTGGTGGAATAAGTGTAGGAGAGCCTAAGGAAGAATTTTTAGATATCTTAAGGTATATTACACCTAAATTACCAGAAAATAAGCCTAGATATCTAATGGGGGTAGGAACACCAGACTATTTAATTGAGGCAGTATTTGCAGGAATTGACATGTGTGATTGTGTACTTCCAACAAGAATGGCAAGAAATGGTAGCGCACTTACGCATCATGGACAGGTAAATCTTTTAAATGCTTGTCATACAAAAGCATTTAAAACACTAGATGATGAGTGTGATTGCTATTGCTGTAAAAACTATACAAGAGCATATTTACATCATCTATTTAAAACCAAAGAGATATTAGGAGCAAGACTTTTATCTATTCATAATCTTAGATTTTTAGTGAAACTTATGGAAGATGTAAGAGATGCTATAAAAGAAGAAAGACTTGTAGAATTTAGAGATGAATTTTACAAAAAATATGGGTATACTAAATAATATATAAGTAAGGTGAAATAATAGTTATGGATAAAGAGTCAAGAAAACTTAAAAGACATGTAAGAAAGTCTGAAAATTTAATATTTAGAACAATTTTTAAAGCTTTATTTGTTATAGCAGCATTGGCTCTACAAATAATTGTATTTTTAACTTTAATGAGGGCAACCGGAACAGTATATTCTTCAAAGTTTTTCATATATAATGCAATAAGGATAGGAGCTGTAGTATATATTTTATACAAGCATGATTCTGCAGTATATAAATTATCATGGATTTTATTTATCATGTTTATGCCTGTACTTGGTATTTGTGTATTTATTCTTTGGGGAAATAGTAAACTTAGACGTCAAAAGCAAGTTGATATAAAAGAAATCGAAAATGATACAAATTATTTAATGGACAATTCTTTTAAAATAGATGAAGAGATAAAAAATAAAGATAAACATGTATACAATATGTTAAGATATATACAAAATATTACATCTTACTCTGTATGTGAGAATATATCAAGTAAATATTATGATTTAGGAGATAAAGTCTTTGTTGATTTACGTAAAGATTTAATGGAAGCAAAGCACTATATTTTTATGGAATTTTATATAATAGATAAAGGAGAAATTGCTCAGGAAACATTTAGAATTCTAAAGCAAAAAGCAAAAGAAGGATTAGATGTAAAGATAATATATGATTCTTATGGCTGTATAGGAAAATTTACCAAAAAAATGCGTGAGGATTTAATAGAAGCTGGGGTAGAAGTTTACACTTTTAATCCACTTACTATATTTTTAAATACATATTTTAATAACAGAATGCATAGAAAGATTGTAGCAATAGATGGAAAGGTATCTTATACAGGTGGCTTTAATCTTGCAGATGAGTACGCAAACATAAAGGAAAAATTTGGACATTGGAAAGACGCTGGTATAAGGTTTGAAGGAGATATATCATGGAATTTTAGCCTAATGTTTTTAAGAGACTTAAGGCTAATAGATAGAAATGTAAAAATAGATTTTGATAAATATAAGAAAATTAGTTTAGAGCAAAAAATAGAGACTAATATATCTAAAGGAGTTGCAGTGGCTTTATCTGATGGGCCAAATAACAGAAAAAATCCTGTAGAAGCAGTATATATGAAAATAATAGATACTGCCACAGATTATGTATATATTACTACTCCATATTTTGCTATTTCTGAGGAAATGCTTTCATCACTTTTAAATTCAGCAAGAGGTGGAGTTGATGTAAGAATTATTCTTCCACACATCCCAGACAAAAAGATTGTTCAGATGTCTACAAGATCATACTATGAAGTATTGCTTTCAGCTGGAATAAAAGTATATGAATATAAGCCAGGGTTTATTCATTCTAAGACATTTGTCTCAGATGATAAAATAGGCGTAGTTGGAAGTGCTAATATGGATTATAGGAGTATGAATCTAAATTACGAATGTATTAGTTTAATATATGATACTGGAACAGAAAAAGATATAAAGAATGATTTTATTAATATGATTGAAAATTCTTGTATTGAAGTTAAACTTAAGGATTGGATAAAGCGTCCATTCTATAAAAAGATAGTAGAATCGTTACTTACAACTTTTTCAACAATGTTTTAGGAGGAAAGCTTTATGGAAAAATATTCTTTAGTGCTTGAGGGTGGAGGAGCAAAAGGCGCCTATCAAGTTGGAGCTATTAAAGCCTTAAAGAAAAAAGGAATAGAATTTGATACTATAATCGGAACTTCTATTGGAGCAATCAATGCTGCATTTATTGCTCAAGGTGATATTAATAAACTAGAGGAGCTATGGCAGACTCTATCTTTTCAAGATTTAATGGATATTAATAATGAGCTTATAGAGAGTATTACTAACATGAAATTCTCTTCTGATATTTTAAATGAGATAGCAAGAAAGTTTTTTAATGCATTTAAAGAAAAAGGTATTGATACCAGTAGTATTAGAAGCCTGCTAGAAAAATACATAGATGAAGAAAAACTAAGAAATAGTAATATAAGATTTGGATTAGTCACTTATTGTCTTTCAAATATGAAACCTCAAAAGTTATTTATAGAGGATATTCCACAAGGAAAAGTAGTAGATTATTTACTGGCTACATCTAATCTTCCTGTATTTAAAAGACAAATAATAGACAATAAAAGCTTCCTTGATGGTGGAGCATATGATAATTGTTCAGTCGAAATGCTTTATGAAGCAGGATATAAAAATATAATTGCAATAAAGCTATTTAAAAGAAGAAAAAGAATAAGAAATTATTATAAACTATCTAAAAAACAAGACTTAAATTTAAAGATTATTGTACCTAGTGAAGAATTACCTTTTATTTTAAACTTTGAGACTAAGACATTAAATAAGATTTTAAAATATGGCTATATAGATACAATAAAACAGATAGATAAGCTTGATGGATATAAATATGCAATATATAATATTGATGAGGAAAGACTTAAAAATATAAAAGAGCTATTTACACCAAGTTTTTCTTTAAATTTTGTAAAGCTTTGTAAGACATCATATAAAATAGGTGATAATATTATTGATGTTGCATTAAATAGAGCATTAAATAAATTATGCAGGGCAGTATGTGGAGTTAATACTAAATCTTTTAAAAAGCAAATTGTTAGTATAATTGAATATATAGCAGAGCAAGGAAATGTCTCTAAAAATAAAATATATACATTTGATGATTTAATTATTAGAGCTCAAAAAATAGTGTCAAAAAGAGAGAAAAAAGCAAAAGGAATAGAAAGCGCAGTATATTATTTAATAAAAAATATTAAAGAAGATGAATAATTTATCTTCTTTTTTTATATAATTTATTGGTGATGAATTATTATGAAAGTATATATTATAGGTGAAGATAAAAGAACTCAAAATTTAAGAGAGATATATCAAAATGAAAGTGTAGATTTAAGTGAAGCAAATGTTGTTATTTGTCCAATTCCCTTTTCTAAAAATGGTAATATTATAAACAACTCTAATGTATATGTTGATAGTCTTATAGAAAGTATAAAAGGAACAAATAAAATTTTGGTTTCAGGAGCTATAAGAAAAGATGTAATGGAGAAGTTAAAAGAAAATAATATAGATGTAATAGATTTAATGAATTATGAGGAGTTTAGTATAAAAAATGCAGCAGCAACAAGTGAAGGAGCTATAAAAAAAGCAATTGAGATGACAGATTTTACACTTAATAATTCCAATATTTTAATACTTGGATTTGGCAGAATTGGTAAGTGTTTAGCAAGAAATTTAAGCGGGTTTGGAGCTAATATATATTGTGAGGCAAGGAAAAAAAGAGATATTGCATTAATTAGAACTATGGGATATAATGATGTAGAATTGAAAGATATAAAGAGTATTTTACCTAAAATGGATATTATTTTTAATACAGTTCCATCAATTATTTTAGATAAAGAAAAAATAGACTTATTAAAAAAAAGCGTATGTGTTATAGATTTGGCATCTGCACCTGGCGGAGTAGATTTTGAGTATTTATATCAAAAGAGAATTAATACTAGTTGGTATTTAGCAATACCTTCAAAAGACTCACCATATACAGCAGCTCTTTATATTAAAGAAACTTTAGAGAATATTTTAGGAGAGGACGATAATGGGAGAAAAGATTAATGTTAAAGATATTGTAAGAAGAAAGAAAGAAGAATTAAAAGATAAAGTTGAATCTCTAAAAAAGTTAGGGATTCAACCTAAACTTGCAGTAGTGTTAGCAAGTGAAGATGAGGCATCTAAAATTTATGTTGGTAAAAAGAGAAAAATGTGTGAAGAGCTTGGAATAGAGCAAGAAGAATATATTTTTGATAGTAGTGTTACTACAGAAAAAGTGGTAGATATAGTAGAAAAACTAAATCAAGATAATAGTGTCAATGGTATATTAGTTCAATTACCTCTTTTTAAGCATTTAGATATGGACAAGATACTAGATACTATATCTGATAAAAAGGATGTAGATGGCTTTCATCCTCTAACACTTGGTAAACTATTTATTGGAGAGAAAGAAACTTTTATTCCATGTACGCCAAAAGGTATTATGACAATACTTGATGACATAGGCACAGATTATGAAGGAAAACATGCTGTAATAGTTGGAAGAAGTAGAATTGTAGGAAAACCTATATCTCAAATACTTTTAAAAAGAGGAGCTACGGTTACAATTTGTCATTCTAAGACACAGGATATTTCTATCTATACAAGACAAGCAGATATTCTTGTTGTTGCTGTTGGAAAACCACATATTGTAACTAAAGATATGATAAAGCCAGGAGCGATAGTAGTAGATGTTGGTATCAATAGAGTAAATGGAAAAATTATAGGAGATGTAGATACAGATAATTCACTAAAAGTTTGTAGTAAAATTACTCCTGTACCAGGTGGGGTGGGACTTACTACAGTTTTATCTTTGCTTGAAAATGTTGTACAAGCTACAATTGAACAAAACAATATAAAATAAAAAAATTACGAAGAATCTATGTAAAGGTTCTTCGTATTTTTAGAAGTTTATTTTATACAGGTTTATATAGTACTCATTAAAGTTATTCTTTCTTTGATAGATATCATTTTGATAGTTTATATCTTCTGGAGAAAAATGTGGAGATATATCAGAGTCCTTTTTATAGTATTTTACATATGGATGAGTTTTGGGCATTATTATCATAAGTGTTGTATCAATTATGTTATTATCTGATTCTATCCAAACATGATCCCCAGATGGACTATTTTTTGTTCCTTTAAGTATTTCTACTTTTCCTGTACATATTAGAGGATTTTCTAGTATAGATGATACATAGAATGAAGTTAAAAGACAATTCCCAATGTTATATCCGTCTTTGAATATAGTCTTTAGAGTTAGTTCTTTATGGCCATCTATAAATTTAATCTTGAATATTTTTTCTTCAAATTCTTTGCTCCAAGCCAAATTCCCTAATTTTAATTTGTGACTTTTAGATATAATTAATCGTAAAAACTTAGAAGGTATCATTAGTATCACTTCCTTTATAAATATTTAGGAGATTAATTCTAACACAAAAATTTATATGTGTAAATATAATATTTATTAATTTGCAAAAAATGATAATTAATGTTATAATTTTTGTGTTTAAGGAGGAATTTTTTTATGTGGACATTTTTTTGTCTTTTTACAGTAATTGCGTGGGCATGTACTGAGCTATTTGGTAAAATAGGCTCAAAAGATACAAGTGATAAGCTAAGTCATTGGAAAATTACTTCTTGCGTAGGTTTTGCAATGGGAATGCTAGCTCTAGTATATATATTTGTTTTACATACAGATGTTTCTATTTCAAATATAATTTCATATTTACCTATTTCATTATGTTATATTGTATCAATGATTTTTGGATATGTGGGATTAAGATACATAATGTTATCTATATCTTCACCAATTTCAAATGCTTCATGTGGTATTACTTCTATTCTTTGTGTAATATTTCTAGATCAGATATTAACTCCGCTTCAAATTGTTGCCGTTATAAGTATTGTTTTAGGAATTATACTTTTGGGTTATACTTTTGTAGATAAGGATGAGCAAAAGAATGCAGATAAGAAGTATACTAAGAGTCTGGTAGCATTGTCTTTTCCTTTGCTATATTGTATATTAGATGGAATTGGTTCTTTTTTAGATGCAATGTATTTAAATGATAGTATAATGACTGAAAATGAAGTCACTGTATGTTATTTTCTAACATTTTTTGTTGTTGGCATATTAGCGTGGATATATGTAAGTATAAGAGAAAAGAAAGTATATAATTTATTTTCGAATAAGTGGTTCTGTTTTCAGTCAATAGGTGAGGCTTTGGGACAGATTACATATGTTTTTGCTTTAGCTAAAGCTCCAGCTATTGCAGCTCCGTTAATAGGAACATACAGTATTGTATCAATTCTTCTTTCTAGAATATTTTTAAAGGAAAAATTAACAAAGATACAATACGCAATAATTGGAGTAGTCTTAATAGCAATGTTTATATTATCGTTTGAGTAAACTATAAGTACTCCTAAATGGAGTGCTTTTTTTATGACTTTATGATATAATCTGTGTAAAATAAGGAGAAAAGGTAATGCTTTATGTAAGTGAATATAATTCTATTTTAGGAGATATGCTTATGGCAAGTGACGGGAATAGTTTGATTGGGTTATGGTTTAAGTGGCAAAAGTATTTTGCATCAACACTAAATGAAGAGTTTGAGAAGAAGGAATTAGAAATTTTTAAAGAAACAAAAAAATGGCTTGACATATATTTTAGTGGAGTTAAACCAGATTTTGACTTGAGTATTTCTTTTATTGGAACACCATTTCAAAAAAGTGTATGGAAAATATTAGTAGATATTCCTTATGGAAAAACAATTACTTATGGTGAAATATCCAAAATTTTAGCTAAAAAAAGAAATATAAAGAGCATGTCATCTCAAGCCGTTGGAAATGCAGTTGGACATAACCCTATATCTATAATAGTACCTTGTCATAGAGTAATAGGATCAAATGGAGAGTTAACAGGATATGCTGGAGGAATAGACAAAAAAAGAAAATTATTAAAACTTGAAGGGATAAATATTTAAAGGAGGGTTTTGGTGTATGTTTAGTATAGAAAAGGCAAAAGAATGTGATGCCCTAGGTATTGCAATAGTAAATGTTTATACTTGGAAGACTCAATATAGCGGACTTATTGATGAAAAAATTATAGACAAAAGAATAAAGAATATAGCTCTTTCTGAGGCTAGAATAAAAGAAAGAATTAAATCAGAAAGAGAATATATAGTCTTAAAAAAAGAAAATACAGTTATAGGCTTTGTAAGTTTTGGAAAATGTGATGATGAAAAGTACGAAAATTACGGAGAAATTAAAGCTTTATATATCTTGGAAGGATTTAAAGGACAAGGCTTTGGACGCGCTTTATTCGAAAGAGCAAGAGAGGAACTTAATAAAATTGGCTTTAATAAAATGCGTATAAACTGTTTAAAGGGAAATCCTAGTCTTGACTTTTATATTCATATGGGTGGAAAAGTTATTGGCGAGTTTGAAAATAGTATTTTGGGCCCTGGAGTCATGGAGGAAATTATTATATATGATTAGAAATAGCAAAAAAGAAGATATAATAAATATCATGGATATATGGATAAGATCTAATATTAATGCACATAATTTTATTAATAGCAATTATTTTTATGATAATTTTGAATTTGTTAAAGAGTCCATACAAAAATCTGAGGTCTATGTTTACGAAATTAAAGATAATGTGGTAGGCTTTATCGGACTTGAAGAAGGATTTATTCAAGGAATCTTTGTAGATGAAAAATATCGCTCTAAAGGTATAGGTAAGAAGCTTATTACTTTTTGTAAAGGTAAATATGATAGATTAAGTCTTAATGTTTATTGTAAAAATAAAAGAGCCATACAATTTTATAAAAGAGAGGGATTTAAAATATATAAAAAAATGTTAGAAAAAGAAAATAATGAGTATGAATATGTAATGAAATGGCAAAGATAATGATATATTTACCAAATAAAGGTAAAAAATATTGTCTGAACTTATAATTTTGTTGTGTTATTATATAAATTATGCTATAATCTTTTTGAAATGATGAAGAATATTATTATTTTAGGGGGTGAAATATATGACAAAAGCAGAAATGGTAAAAGCATTAGCTGAAAAAACTGGAATGACAAAAGCAGACAGTGAAAGAGCTTTTAATGGAGTTTTTGAAGTTGTTAAAGAAGAACTTGAAAAAGGAAATAAAGTTGCTGTAGCTGGATTTGGAACTTTTAGAGTTTCTCAAAGAGCTGCTAGAATGGGTAAAAACCCAAGAACTGGTGAAGCTATTAAAATACCAGCAAGTAAATCAGTTGCATTTAAAGCTGGTACAGAGCTAAAAGCTAAAGTTAACTAATATAAAAGGCTAGTATATTTTGTACTAGCTTTTTTTGTTGCCAAAGATAGTTTTAAATGATATACTATATTCATAATTATCATAAGAGAAAGGAAATGTAGTATATGAAACTAAATTTTGGTAGTGTAAAAACAACTAAAGATATTAACAAAGCAAATTGTATAACACATAGTGGAACTTTTCATGCAGACGAAGTGTTTGCTACAGCAATTTTATCATTAATTATAGACAATATTGTAGTGTTAAGAGTAAATGAATTGAGAGAAAAAATTGATGATGTGGTAATTTATGATGTCGGACTTGGAAAATTTGATCATCATCAAGTAGGAGGAAATGGAAAAAGAGCCAATGGTGTATCTTATGCTGCTTGTGGCTTGATCTGGAATGCATATTCTAGTGAGCTTTTATCAAAGTTAGGAATAAAAGATGAAGATATTGAGTATTTAAAAACACAAATTGATAAAGGCTTTATACAATTTATTGATGCAAATGATAATGGTATTACACCTAAGATAGATACAGAATATAAGTATGTAAATTTAGCAAATATTATTGCACAATTTAACCCTAGATGGAATGAAAATGATGATGCTGATGATAAGTTTATAGAGGCTGTAAATTTTGCAAAAATTATTCTTGAAAATGAAATAAACTCTGAGATCTCAAAGCTAGAAGCTAAATCTAAAGTAGAAAATGCAATAAAAAACTCAAAAGAAAATATTATGATTTTAGATGAGTTTATGCCTTGGAAAGAATTTGTTCTAGAATCTACTCTAAAAAAAGCTAAGGATATATTATTTGTTGTTTTTCCTTCAAATAGAGGAGGATATAACGTTTATGCAGTACCTAAAGAAGAGGGAAGTTTTGAAAATAGAAAAAATTTTCCAAAAGAGTGGGCTGGACTTAGAGACGAAAAACTACAAGAAATCACTGGTGTAAAGACAGCTGCTTTTTGTCATATAGCATGCTTTATTTGTACTGCCAAAACTAAGGATGATGCTATAAAGCTTGCAAATATTGCAAGAAAAAATAAAAAAGAATAATAAGAAGTAATGTTTTTTTGGAGGAAGTTATGAAAATAATAACAGTATGTGGTAGTTATAAATTTAAAAAAGAAATGATTAAAATTACAGAATATTATACTTTAAAAGGAAATTGCATGCTTATGCCTAATGAACTTTCAAGAAAAAATAAAGAGGCATATACAAAAGAAGAAGCTACTATAATAGATCAAATGCATAAGGAAAAAATAAAATTATCAGATGCAATACTTGTTGTAAATGTAGACGGATATATTGGAAAAAGTACAAAATCTGAGATTGAATATGCTAAGTCTCTTGGTAAAGAGATTTTATATTATACAGATTTGAAGGAGAATATATAAAATTTATGTTAGTATTGATATAATTAGAAAAATATATTTTTTTAGGAGTGAAAAATGATTAAAGTAGAACATGTTACCAAAAAATTTATAAGATATAAAAATAAAAGAGAAAAAGAGGAATTTTGTGCAGATAAAGATATATCTTTTGAAGCAAAAGATGGCGAAATAATAGGAATACTTGGACCTAATGGTGCTGGAAAAACAACATTATTAAGAATGATTGCTGGAATTTTAGAACCAAGTGAAGGTAATATTACTTTTGATAAGTTAAATTATAAAGAAAATGAAATAGAAATAAAAAGAAATATTGCATATTTATCTGGAAACACAAAATTATATGATACATTGTCTTGTTACGAGCTTTTAAAAATGTGTTGTGACATATATGGAGTATCAGACTTAGAATGTGAAAAAAGAATAAAAGAGATATCTAAAGTTTTAAATATGGATCAATTTTTATACAATAAAATAGAAAATCTATCAACAGGTCAAACGCAGAAGGTAAATATTGCAAGATGTTTAATACATGATCCCAAATACTATATTTTAGATGAAGCTACCACAGGTCTTGATATAATTTCTAGTCAAATTATATTGGATTTTATAAAAAAAGAAAAGTCAAAAGGAAAAATAATACTATATTCTACACATTATATGGAAGAAGCAGAAAATATTTGTGATAAAGTAATAATGATTAACAAGGGTGAAGTTATAAAATCTGGAACACCTAATCAAATAAGAGAAGATACAAATACTACAAATTTAAGAGACGCTTTCTTTTATATGATTGGAGGTGCTTTAGATGAAGAATAATTTATTTAATATATTAAAAAAAGAGATAAGAGAAGTATTTAGGGACAAAAAATCTCTTGCTATGATGCTAATAATACCTATTTTTATACCGCTTTTGGTTATAGGCATGTCTGCTTTATTTGAATCTCAGATGAATAAAGATGTAGAAGAGTATAATAAAATAGGTTTTGCATATCAAATGACTGATGAGGAAAAAAGTATTGCAGATCAAATGAATATAGATGCAGTGATAGAAAGTGAAGAAGAATTAGTAAAAAAATATGATAATGGAGAGATTGATTTGTATGTTACAAAGGATGAAAATAAATATATTATAAATAGTGATGGCTCTGATAATAGCTCTTATTCAACGGCTCTAGTAGAATCATATTTTAATGTATATAAGGAATATTTACAGCAAACTTATTTAACTGAAAATAACATAGATGCAAATAAAGTGCTAGATATAATAACAGTAGAAGAAAATGTAATAGAGCAAGACAATTTTTTTGCAGATTATATAAAAAATTATGCTTTTTTATTTATAATTATGGCTATAACAGTATCTGCTACATATCCTGCAACAGATACAACAGCAGGAGAAAGAGAAAGAGGAACTTTAGAGACTTTACTTACTTTCCCAATAAAGAGCAAAGATATAATTATAGGAAAATTCTTAGGTGTAACAATGTCATCTGTAGTAACTGGTATTATTAGCTTAGTTTTGGCAATAATATCGTTAGCATTTACTCAAAATATGTTTACAATATATGAAGGAGTAGATATAATGTATTCACCAATTAGCATTATATTTGCTGTTTTAGTAATAATTGCATACTCTTTTTTTATAAGTGGTCTATGTATTGCAATAGCAAGCACTTCTAAAACATTTAAAGAGGCACAAAGTGCACTAACTCCACTTACATTTATATCATTATTTCCTGGGATGATTGCTTTTATGATTGGAGTAACAACAACACCTATATTATCTATAGTACCATTTTTAAATTTTACTTTAATATTTACAGATATTAATAATGGTAATATTAATATATTAAATATTTTGCTTATGATAATTTCTACGATAATTTATATAAGTGTTGTTTTGGTATATATAATAAAACAGTATAAATCTGAAAAAGTACTTTTTGCAAAATAAAAAAGAAGTAGGTATCAAGTTTAATTACTTGTATCTACTTCTTTTTCAAGTTCTTTTAGAAAAAGCTCTGCAGGCTTAGAGAATATTTGATATTTTTTCCATATAATATTTATTTCTGTTTCAAGCTTTGGCATTAATGGTCTGAATCTAAAATTAGAAAAATCATCTGAATTTATAAGTTTATCTAGTGTTAGAGCATATCCTAGTCCGTTATTTACCAAAATAGATGCGTTATACACAAGATTGTATGTAGCTATAATGTTAAGTTTATTAATATCCTTTTTTATCATATTTTATTATATTTTGATATAGCTGCCAAGCATATCAAGCTATGCAAAATAAGTATTTGCTATAGTATAATTTAACTGATATAATTATTTTAGAAGGTAGATAAAAGAATAAGGAGAAGAATTTGAAAAGAGAACAAATTATTCAAAATTTAAAAGATGTAGGACTTAGCTTTGAACAAATTGAAGAAATATTAATGCTATGTGAAAAGAGAAAGATAAGTTATATTTATGAGATAATGGATAATTATAGAAAAGGAAAGCTAGAGTCTGTACATAAATTTCAAAAACAAATAGACTATTTAGATTTCTTTTTATATAAACTAAAAAAGGAGGACAAGAATAAGTGAGTAAAAAAATGTAATTATTGCTATTATAATAATTATTCTAATAATAGGAATGGTAATTTATTTTATAATAAATAATAAAGGAGGGGAGAATAGTATGAAAGAAGTTAATAATCAAAATTATACAGAACAAAATCAAGATATGGCACAAGCACCTGTTTTTAATTTTGAAACAAGAACAGTAACTTTAAATAGTGGTTATGAAATGCCACTAAACGGTATAGGAACATATAGTTTAACTGGAGATGAATGTTATAATTCAATAATAAGTGCATTAAATTCAGGTGTAAGACTAATTGATACAGCATATATGTATCACAATGAAGAAGAAATAGGAAGAGCAATTAGAGATTCAGGTGTACCTAGAGAAGAAATATTTGTTATCACAAAAATATATCCAACTTTATATGATAACTTAGATATAATCCCTTTTGATAAAATAGAAGAATTTTTTAAAATTTTTTTAAAATAAATATAATAAAATACTTTATACGTTACGTATAGAGTATTTTTTGTTTCTGTGTTATAATTTTTTTAAAGATTAAGTAGTATAGTAAATAGGAGATAAAAATATATGCAAAAAATAAAAGATAATATTTTTGAAATTGAGTTAGAGGACATAAATGAATTTTTTAACACCAGGGATGAAAACTCAAATAAAGGAGATTTTGGAACTGTAGGTATTATGGGAGGATGCAATAATTATTCTGGTGCAGTAAAACTTGCTAATATGAGTTTTTGTGCACTAAGAGCTGGTTGTGGAATATCACGTGTTATTATACCAAGTACTATTAAAGATTCTGTTGCACCACATCTTCTTGAACAGACATTATTTTTAATGGATTCAGATAAAGATGGACACATGATATATAATAAAGAAAAAGTAAAAGAGGCATTATATAAATTAGATGCTTTAGCCTTTGGTATGGGACTTGGAGATGGAGAAGATAATAAAAAAATATTAGAAGAAATATTAACATCATTTTTAGGCACAGTTATATTAGATGCAGATGGACTTAATACACTTTCTAATATGGATATGAGCATACTTAAAAAGACAAAAGCAAAGGTAGTATTGACACCACATTTAAAAGAGTTTGAAAGATTAAGTAAAATAGATGTAGAGAATATAAAAAATGATAGTATAAATATTGCTATAGAATTTGCTAAGAAGTATCAAGTTATATTACTTTTAAAAGGTAATACAACAATAGTAACTGATGGAAATATTACATATTTAGTAAATCGTGGATGTCCTGGTATGGCTACAGCAGGAAGTGGAGATGTTTTATCTGGAATACTTGCTGGTATTTTAGGATACACAAATACAAATGTATTGTCGGTAGCAGCTTGTGCATATCTTACAGGCGTTGCAGGAGAATTAGCGCAAGAAAAGTATACAGATATTTCAATGACAGCTTCTAGTACAATAGAGTATATACCAGAAGCAATTAAATATATAAGAAATAGCAAAAAAGGAACAATTGAGATTCGAGACTTTAAAAAAGTAGATATGAGAGTTGGTACAATTATAGATGCAAGTTTTAATAAGGGAGCAAAAAAGAGTGCATATAAGCTTAAGATAGATTTTGGAGAAGATATTGGAGTAAAAATGTCTTCTGCGCAAATAACAGAGCTTTATACTTTGGAAGAAATAGTGGGAAAACAGATTATAGCAGTAATAAACTTTAAACCAATAAGAATATCTCAAGTAAAAAGTGAAGTACTAGTTTTGGGAATAGAGTCTGAAAAAGGAGTAATATTACTTGAGCCAAATAAAAAAGCCACAAATGGTAGCAAAATATTTTAAATTGAAAAAGGTGAAATAAAATGAATGAAAAAGAGAGAAAAAAATGGTTAGAACTATATGATATAGCAGACAAGATAAAATTACTAGAGCCGTGGAGAAAATTGTATGCAAGTGATATTTTGGTATATATAAGTAAAAAATATAATATTGATTTTTATTGTAGTGTACTTGGGAAGGAAGATACACACACCGCTATAATAATTTATGAGGGTGAAGATATATATGATTTCTTTGATTATGCTAGTAATAATTATCCTTCACATATGTTCTTGAATTATCAAAATTATTTTTTGTGCAATTATATAACTAGAGAAGAGACTTTAAAAGAAAACTTAAATATTGCTAAAGAAATTGGGAAAAAGTATAGAGGAGTATGGACATCATTTGAATATTTTAAAAAAGGATATATGCCAAGTAAACTAAATATTAAGCAAGTAGATAAATTAATTGAAGTATTAAACGCTTTTTATTCAATGATAAAAGATATAGTAGAAGAAAAGATAAAAGTAGATTTTGAAAAAGGATATACTCTGGTAAATCTTTATGATAAAGAAAAACATATGTATATAAAGAGGATACAGGAATTTATTTTACCACAAAGAATGTGCGATGAAGTCTTAGTAGATAAGTATATTATTAATGATTTAAAAGGTGTAAAAAGAACAGAAAATCAAATTGAATATGATTTTTTAAATTATTTACCATTATATATAAGAGATAGCGTAGATTCTGATGGAAGACGTTACTATCCATTGGCAAGAATTTTAGCAGATAAAAAATCAGGAATGATATTAATTGCAGATATGTGTGATAAGAAAAATTATAAAAGTCAAAAGGATTATATTTATGAATCGTTAGAAAAACTAATTGATTACTTCATAGAATATGGTATACCTAAAAAAATGTATGTAAGAGATAATCAAACAAAAACTATTGTTAAAGATTTACTAAATAAAATGGGAATACAAATAGTGGTTAAACCTAATTTAGAGAATATTGATAATTTAGAAAATGGTTTTTTAAGATCTTAAAATTTAAAGGAAAAATGGTAAGAATTTTATATCTTACCATTTTTGTTTTTTTAGAATGTGTAGTTTTTATTATATATTCTTCATTTTATACTCATCTTGAAGTATTTTATTTATTTCTTCTGGTGTTTCTTTGCAATTATTGTTTAGCCATTTTTTACTATTGCATTTAATCCTGCCATGAAAATTCCATATGGTAGTCTATATATTCATCGTCATACATAATTTTAGATAAATTAGTATCATATTCTTTTATAATAAAATGTTTATCTCTATTTAATTTAAAATATGTTTTATAAAATATTTGATTGTCTTTGATATGTTTAAATAATTTTAAAAAGTCATTTGAATTATTAATTTAACTGTAGCTATGATTTTAATGTTATAGCTAGAAGTAGCAAATATATTTCAATAAAGTAATAGTCTATAACTATACATTTTTATTATTTATAAACTAATAGTAGAGTAAACTAAACTGATTGTTGGTTTACTTTAAGTAAAAAAATTGGTAAAATTATTTTATAAAAGATAAGGAGGTATTATAAATGAAAAGTATAGGAGAGACTATTGCTTCTTTAAGAAAGAAAAAAGGTATGACACAAAATGAGCTTGCAGAAAAAATGAATGTAACAGATAAAGCAGTTTCAAAGTGGGAAAGAGATCTTTCTTGTCCAGATGTAAATACAATATCAAAACTTGCATATGTACTTGATACATCAGTTGATGAGCTTTTACAAGCAAAGAATAAGGAATATTCTAATAGCAAGTTAAAAGATTTAATTAATGTAATACTAAAAGCTGTAGCTATTGCAATGGGGATAGCAGTAGTTGTACTAAATATATTAGATTCTATAGAGATAAAATCATCAATTATAATGTTAGGTATTGGGCTTGTATGTCTTGCTATGTATTTAATGGATAATAATGAAAAAAATGATTAGAATATAAAAAGTAAATATAATTTAAATTTATTTTAAATAAAAAGTTTTAAAAAGAAGCTAATTTAGAGATAAATTAGCTTCTTTTAATTTATTTTTTTGTAAATAGCTTTAATATGGAAAAAAATATAATTATATACAATTATTTTTATATAATCAAAAAATATATAGATATAATAATTTCTTGTATTTTAGGAAAAAAAATGATATTATTATATGGAAAAAAATATTAGTTATTGTTAAATTATTATATTTTTAAATTTATTGAGATTATGATTTATACAATAACTCGAAAAGTAAAGCCAAAAGGAGGCAAAATGTTTAAATTACATTCTAAATATAAACCAACAGGCGATCAACCAGAAGCTATAGATACTTTAGTGGATGGAATAAAAAAAGGATATAAAGGAGAGACTCTTTTAGGTGTTACTGGCTCTGGTAAAACATTTACAATTGCAAACGTTATTGCTAAAGTAAATAAGCCTACTATAGTTATGGCACATAACAAGACTCTTGCAGGACAGCTATATAGTGAGCTTAAAGAGTTCTTTCCAGAAAATGCAGTTGAATACTTTATTTCTTATTATGATTATTACCAACCAGAAGCATATATTGCATCTACTGATACATATATTGAAAAAGAAAGTCAAATAAATGATGAGATAGACAAGTTAAGACATAGTGCAACAGCTGCTCTTTTTGAAAGAAAGGATGTTATAATTGTTGCATCTGTATCATCTATTTATTCTTTGGGTTCTCCAGAAGACTATAGCTCTATGGTATTATCTGTAAGACCTGGTATGAAAATAGATAGAGATGAAGTGCTTGAAAGATTAATTGAGATGCAGTATACAAGAAGTGAGATGGACTTTAAACGTGGTGAGTTTAGAGTAAAAGGAGATGTTTTAGATATTTTTCCGGCTGGAAATGGAGAAGAAGCAATAAGACTTGAGTTCTTTGGAGACGAGATTGATAGGGTATGTCTTATTGAAGCTATAACTGGAAAGGTGAAAGCTACTTCTAAGCATGAGTTTATATATCCAAAATCTCACTATGTAATACAAAAAGAAAAGATTGATTCTGCAATTGATAAAATAAAAGAGGAGCTTAAAGAGAGAATACAATACTTTAAAGATAGAGATAAAGTAGTAGAAGCATACAGAATTGAACAAAGAACTAATTTTGATATTGAAATGCTAAAAGAAACAGGTTTTTGTCAAGGAATAGAAAATTATTCAGCTGTATTATCTGGAAGAGGAAAGGGGTCTACACCATACACTCTATTTGATTATATGGGAGACGATTTTTTAGTTGTTGTTGACGAATCACATGTTACAATTCCGCAAATTAGAGGAATGTATAATGGAGATAGAGCAAGAAAAGAGTCTTTAGTTGAAAATGGTTTTAGATTACCTTCAGCTTTTGATAATAGACCGCTTAGATTTGAGGAGTGGGAGAAAAAAGTAAAACAAGTTATATTTGTTAGTGCAACACCTGCAGATTATGAAAAAGCACATTCAGAAGTTATAGCAGAACAGATAATTAGACCAACCGGGCTTTTAGATCCTAAAATTATTGTAAAACCTACAGAAGGACAAATAGAAGACTTGACTCAAAATATTAATGATGTAGTATCAAGAGGAGAAAGAGTTTTAGTTACAACTCTTACTAAAAAGATGGCAGAAGAACTTACTGCATATTTATCTGAAAAAGATATAAGAGTACGATATATGCACTCAGATATTGAGGCACTTGATAGACTTGAGATAATAAGAGATTTAAGACTAGGGAAATTTGATGTTTTAGTTGGAATAAATCTTTTAAGGGAAGGTTTAGATATCCCAGAAGTGTCTCTTGTTACAATTCTTGATGCTGATAAGGAAGGCTTCTTACGTAGTGAGAGATCACTAATTCAGACAATAGGTAGAGCTGCTAGAAACTCTAATGGAAGTGTTATAATGTATGCAGATGAACTTACTGAGTCAATGGAGAAAGCAATACACGAGACAAACAGAAGAAGAGAGATCCAAATGAAATATAACGAATTACATGGTATTGTTCCACATACAATAGTAAAAGAAGTAAGAGATAGTGTAAAAGCTACATTTAAAGAGGAAGATGAGCAAGAAGAAATAAATGTTAAAAAAGGTGAATCAATAGAAGAATCAATTGAAAGATTAACAGAAGAAATGATGAATTACGCAAGAAAATATGAATTTGAAAAAGCAGCAACAATTAGAGATTTTATTGAAGAATTAAAAAATATGAAATAAGGTGATTCTATGGGATTTATAATAATAGACAAAATAAAAAATAATAACAAAAAAATAATGATTTTTACTGAGGGGACTATTTTAAAGCCAAAACATAAAAATAATTTTTTTTCTAGAATTAATATGACAAATTATATTCCAATAGATAATGCAATTAATACTTTAAAAAAATGGCAAGAAGAAGGATATGAAATTATTTATCTTACATCGCTTAAAGGAAGAGGGGCTATGAAGATGGCTCAGCATTTAGATGAACTCGGATTTACTGGCTCAATGGTTGGATACAGGCAAAAAAATCAAGATTATGCAACTTTAATTAAAGAGGAGCTACCAGACATACTAATTGAAGATAACTGTAGTAGTATAGGTGGTGAAGAAAATATGTGTTATAATCTTTTAAGTGAGAAATTAAAAAAAGAAATTAAGCATATTGTTGTAGAAGAGTTTAAAGGAATAGATGATGTAAAGTTATATTAAAGTGTCAATAATTTTCAGAAATGTCACATAAAAAGTAGTAAATTAACTTTCAGAAATGTCACCTTTTGCTAACTAAGAAGATGTTAGCAAAGGTGAATTTTTCTTGGCATCTAAAGATAAGATATAAGTGGCAAAAGTGATATTATTTACTTCTTTTTCTTTGAATATTTTGTTAAAATCTTTTGAAGTATTATGCGTTGGTAAGTCTTCACAAGTTATTACATTGTAAAGTGTATCTTTATACATAGCTTTAATACCAATTTTTTTGCTCATCAAGACTGTTAATTTAGATTTTGGTGGAATATTATCTGCAATTACTTGAAATTTTTTGTTGTAAAAAGAAAAGCAACCAGAATTATCTATACATCTCGTAAATTTAGTAGTAAGTAGAGTATCAAGATTAATATCTTTAGGAACTTTAACAAATTTACTTTCTTTTTTCTGAGGAGCTACACCGAATTTTTTGGCGTATACCTTCTTTAGCTTGAGAAGAACCGGCAGCAATCAAATTAATATTAAGGGATTCTAAAATACTAAAAATTGTGTTTTAGGACGTTCTAAGCCCTGTAGTTCATCTTCAATAGTTAGTTTAGCAGAGCTAGGAGGAAAAAAGACGCTAAACCTATCTGAATAAATTGTTTCGGGCATGCCATAGTTTTCAAGCATTTGTCTAGTAATCTCTAAGTAACCTAAAAGACATTCAGATTCGCACATATAAAGAGCAAGAGGAATACCAGTAGCGTCATCAATATATCCATGAATTGTATATTTCTTACCAGTACCAAACCAATCAAAAGGAGTACCATCTGTTTGTACAAATTCGCCAAAATAATCCTTTCTTTTACGTCTATGATGTAGTTTTACTCTTTTATGTTTTTTGGGACTTTTAATACCATTTTTAGTTAAAATAGAATATAGACAAGAATAAGATATATCAGTATTTTCATATTCTTTTAGAAGTTCCTTAAAATGAGTAAAATTAGCTTTTTCATATTTAAAATCTTTCTTTAATTCAAGTATTTTTTTAACAAGTTCATCAGGTTTAGAATTATTAGGCTTTTTACCACGACTTTTATGTATTATTCCATCAACTCCTTTTTTAGTAAAATTCTTTTTTAATCTTAAAACTTGTCTAGAAGAGATGTTTAGTAATTTAGAAGCTTGTTCTACTGTGTAATTTCCTTTTACTAAATCATTAATTACTCCATATCTTTTTAAGTCTTTTTTTGTCATTATATATTTCTCCATTCTTTAATTTTATCATAATTTATAGTGACATTTCTGAAAAATAAAAATTACTATTTATATAGTGACATTATCATAAATTAATCACAAAAATAGCCACTAAAGGTTGACATAAAATTAAAAATGTGATATAATTTATACATAGGAGATTTAATAAAACTTGTTTTAATAGACGAGTTGTTACTCCTTACCCGTAATAATAAAAAAGGAGGAATATGGGTAAACTATTACACGACAACAAAGGTAAAGAGTACGTGGCAATAACGAAGAAGGACTTGGATTTCTCATTCAGATTCTATGATGATGAATGTGGTCTTTCAACGCATCCTTGTACTTTTCCTATAGATGTGCTGATAAAAATATGTATAGCTCATCTGATAGTACAGACGCTTCCGTCAAATGTTTGGTACATTGTAAGAGATGTCTTAGTTGCATACGATATTCATGGAGAGAAGTATCTTCTTCTTCGTACCGAGCTGGCTGGAATACCTTGTGAACGTTTGGATGTTGCTATTCCATACGACGATTATATCTTCGTCGGTTAGCATTTCAGAAGCAGACACAAATTGTGTCTGCTTTTTGTTGACAAGTTCAGCATGCCTGTGGTTCAAAAGAACTTATAGTTTTGCACAAAGTAGCAGAAAAAAAGAACTCTCCTTGTAGTATAATGTAATTGGTCCGACAACCAAACATTAACTAGAAGGAGAGTGATTCGTATGAAAAATTCATACACATAAAGTTTAGTATATACAACGTGAGAATGCAAGTATCATATAGTATTTGCACCAAAATATAGAAGAAAAGTATTTTATGATTAAGATATAAGTAACAAATGAAAAAGCACCAGAGACAGAAGATATAGTAGTAATAGCTATAGCATCTGTAGCAGCAATATGTGCAGTAGAAATAGTATTTGTTATAATAAAAAAAGCGTAGTTAATTTTTAAAATGCTTTAAAAAATAGCCACTAAAGGTTGACATAAAATTAAAAATGTGATATAATTTATACATAGGAGATTTAATAAAACTTGTTTTAATAGACGAGTTGTTACTCCTTACCCGTAATTAATAAAAAAGGAGGAATATGGGTAAACTATTACACGACGACCAAGGAAAAGAGTATGTTGCCGTAACAAAGACTGATTTGGATTTTTCACTCATATATAGTGAGGATGATGAACATGGTCTTTTAAGGCACGTTTCTCTTCACGTTGACAAGTGCATAGCAACATTTGTAGAACGTGATGCTATGATAAAGACGTGGCCATTACATAATTGGTACGCTGTGATAGACGTCGTACTCACGCATGATGCTAAAGGCAAAAAGTTTCTTCTTCTTCGTACCGAGAGGATGGGAATGCCTTGTGAGCATCTAGATTTTGCTATACTATGCGAGGATGACCATATCTTTGTATGTTAGCTTAGAAGCAGACACAAATTGTGTCTGCTTTTTGTTGTTTATAGAAAAACCCTAGATAGTTGAAGTGGTAAAATGAAAGTAGATACAAATTAGTGCCTTTTTTTATTGTAACAATAATGTCTTTTTCTTTTTTTGCTAGCGCAACACAACTGCAAAGCAAATGAAATAATACTACTTTTTTATATATAAATAGACATAAAATATTTAATAACAATATAGTAAATTATATAATAAATGTATAATGTTAGAAAAAATATATTGGAAATGGAGGATGGAAATGAGAAAAAGAAGAAGTATAATTCCAGTTTTGGTAGTTATGTTTGTATTAATTGGAAGTATTAATTATAAGGTTTTTGCAGCGTATGCACAAATAACAAACCTAGATTTAGATACTTCTTATGTAAAAGATACCTCTCTTTTTGTAGGGTATGGCGTTGATAGTGAAGTGCCAATTGACTATACAACGTATGAATATTTACTGGATGGTAGATGGGCTTATTGTATTGAAGCTGGAAAAATGTTAGATAATGGTGAATATAGCTTTAATGGAGAAACAACTAATGGTTTTGGAAATCCTGGGGCTTTAAGCTATGTTATGTATGCAGCTGAAAATAGAAGGATATCTAGAGAACTTGCGCAAGCTGCAGTTTGGAAATTAACACCTGGTAATACAGTAGAAGCTCTTCATGGAAATATGGCAGACTTAGATAATTTAATTAACGAAGCCAATAATTGTAATAATGGAATAGTTGCTCCAAATGCAACAATATTTGTTGAAAATGGAGATTATAGCTTAAAATATAATAAATCGCTTGATGCATATGTTTCAAATAAAATAATTGTTTCAAATGGGACAACAGAGCTAGTAAACCCTCCAGCAGGAACTAAAATTGAATCATATTATGATGGGGTAAGAATTATTGTACCTGCAAATTCTGTTACTGGAGATATTAGTTTTACTTTAAGATCAAATTGTACAACAAGTGCGCAAATATACGGAGCTGCAGAGGTGTGGAGAAAACCAGATTCACAAACTATAATTGTACCAAGAATGGAAACAATATATGGACAAGGAACAGAAGCTACATTTAATTTAACTGCAGTAGGAAGCTTAAAATTACTAAAAGTAGATGAGCATGGAAATAATGTTCAAGGCGCTACTTTTTTAGTAACTGGGGGACCAGATAATGTAAGCTTTGAAATTACTACTAATTATAATGGCGTGGCAGAAATAGATAATTTACGAGTTGGCGATTATACAATAAGTGAAATTTATGCTCCAGGAAATTTATACATTCCTGATTCAACACAAGATATTTCATATAAAGTAAAGAGTGGATATACAAATACAATACAATTTGAGGCAGAAAACGACTATAAAAGAGGACAGACACAATTAAAAAAATATGATTTATATTGGGGTGATAGTCCAAAAGGAGATTCTAAATTAGAAGGAGCAAGATATGGTCTTTATGCAGCAGAAGATATATATGAAGGAGATACTTTAATATTTAGAAATGGAGAAAAGATTACAGAAGTAACAACAGATGTAAATGGATATACACCTGTAGTTAAAGAAGTATATAGTATGCAATTAAATAAAACAATAGATGGACTACCAGTAGGAAGTTATTATTGGAAAGAATTATATGCTTCTGAAGGATATAATATAAATGAAGAAATAATTGATGTTGAAGTAGAAAATGACAATGATGATATGTATGCAGAAGATTTAGGACTTGAAAGTGTAACACAATCAGAAGAAGGAATGACAGGTAGAGGAAGAGTAGTAAAATATAATAACGACAAAAATAATGATGAAACTGAAAATGATACAGATAAGGAGCCTTCAACTGGAGCAGTATTGAGATTAAGATTGATATCTGCAATAGGAACAGATAAAGAGGAAAGAAATACATATTACGCAACAATAGATGAAAATGGTTATGCAGAATTTATAGATGAAGAATATAAAGAGTTAAATCCAGATGATGAATATACAATACCATATGGAGTGTATGAAATTGACGAAGTAAGGGCAAGTAATAATGGAACACATACATATTTCTTTATGAATCCTGAGCAGATAACAATAGATAAGGATCATAAAGAAGAATTTAGAATAGTTGCAGATGAACCAATTTCTGCATATTTAAAAATAATTAAAAAAGATTCAGAGAGCAAAGAAGAAGTTCACATAGCTGGTGGAAAATATATGATATGGGATTGCACTGCAGGAGAATTTGTATCTCAAATGGTAAGTCCATCAGGAAACTATATAAATGTATTTGAAACAAATGATGAGGGATATTTATATACACCACAAAAATTATATGCTGGAGATTATATAGTATATGAAGTTGAAGCTCCAGAAGGATATTATTTAGATGAGACATATAGATTGCCAGAAAATGAGGCTGATTATGGTGATGTAACAAAAGGTGGAGTAAAAGTTACAATAGATACAATTGCAACTGGAATAGAAGATGGAACAATATATGACCCAGATTTAAATTTAACAGTTGATGTAGAAATATATAATACAGTGTTAAAAGCACAATTGAATATACAGAAAAAAGGAGAAGTATTAACAGGAGCAACATCTAGTACCGTAGAATATAAAGTAAGTGATTCAGGGGCTACAGAGAAAGAAGAAAAATTTACACCAGTTTATACTTTACAAGGATTACCAGATGTAGAATATCAAATAATAGCAGAAAATGATATCTTATCACCAGATGGAAGATATACATATGTATATGCAGGAGATGTAGTGGATACAATATTAACAGATGATGAAGGATATGCACAAACAAAACCATTATATTTAGGAGAATATAGAATTGTTGAAACTTCAGCTCCAGAAGGATATTTAGTAGATAAAAATATAGAAAATGTTATATTAGAAAACAACAATGAAATGGTGGCTGTTGAAACATATGATAAAGAATTAGAAAATGTAAGACAAAAACTAAAATTAACATTTAACAAAAAATATGAAGAAAATATATACTCAGATTCAAATGAAAATCAACCAAAAGCTTTATTTGGAGTATATACAAAACAAGTTATAAGTAATAGTAAAGGAGAAATAATAATTCCTAATAATAAACTAGTAGATTTAATATGGACAGATGACAATAATGAAGCTATAAGTAATATAGATTTACCTGAAGGAACATACTATGTAAAGGAATTATATGTATCATATCCTTATACAGTAAGCCAAGATACAATAGATTTTGTATTAGAATATAATCAAAGCTCTGAGCAGGAAGTTATTGTTGTAGAAGGTCCAGAATTAATAAATACATATGATAGTGCTTCAATTACTTTACTAAAAATTGCGTCAACAACACTTGATAATATAATATTAAACGGAGATAAAATTGATACTAGTGAGTTAGACGAGAAAACACAAGATATTATTAATAATATAAAAGGCATGACAAAAGATGAAATAAAAGAGTATTTCAAAAATAATAATGTAAAATTTGTTTCAGGAGCTAAATATGGAATATATGTTGATGAAGAATGTACAAATCCATTAAAAATAAAAAATAATGAAACAGGAAATTTTGAAGAAGCTATAATAGTAACTGATGATACTGGAATAATTGAACTTGATAATTTGCCATTAGGAGAATATTATATAAAGGAAATTGAAGCTCCAAATGGATATGAATTATCAGATGAAGTTACAAAGATAACACTTGATATTTCAAATAAAGATACAATGATATATCAAGCATTAGTAGAAGAGGATGTTATAGAAGCGTTATTAACAAAAATAGACGTATTTACAGGAGAGGCAATAGAAGATTGTGTATTTGAGATTAGAGATGAAGATGGAGAATTGTTATTAAAATCAGTGACAGATGGACAAGGTGTAGGATATATACCAGTATCATTATTTGAAAATGGAAAGAAATACACATACACAGAAGTAAAAGCACCTGATATATATGAACTAAATACAGAGCCACATGAGTTTGTAGCATCATATGATGAAGAAACTTATGAGTGGACAGGAGAAGAAATAGTAGTTGAAAACCTTAGAAAAGACTCAACAGTAACATTTGAGAAACTAGATGCAATGGATTCAACACCAATACCAAATTGTAAATTTGAGCT
>CALXAR010000008.1 GCA_944386345.1 uncultured Clostridia bacterium | reverse complement strand
TATAGTAAATAAAGTCAAGTTTATTGACTTTATTTTTTTTTTTTTTATTATTTAATTATAAGATGTTATAGGGGGTTGTTTTTATGACAATAGAAGAGGCAAGAGCTGAATTTGAAAAATTACAAAATGATATAAACGATTTTAACGCTGAGGTTGAAAGAGATGCTCATTTAGATTTTATTGAATCTTTGAAACAGTATGTTAATAAATATTAAAATGTTAAATATTTTGTAAGGAGGAATGAAAAATGCCAGAAGTAGGAGGACAAGGAAACATCTGGGATGTTTCAAAAGAAGTAGAAGACTTAAAAGCTAATACTAAAAAGGATAGAAACGATATTGAAAATGTTTTAAAAAAGGCATATGATAACTTAGAAGCTAGAAAACAAGAGTTATATATTGAAAAGCTTAATAGTGAATTAAATGAAAAAGGAAAAACAATTAAATCATATGATGATTTGACTGTTGCACAAAGAAAAGAGTTAGAAAATTTTGTTATACCTGAAGCGGAAATAGATAAAATGAATGACGGAAATGCTGAAGAAATACAAAAAATTACAACTTTGCGTAATGATGATATTAATAATTTTGAAGACAGAATTCAAAATTTATATGCTGAAGCACAAAAAAAGGTTGAAAAATTTTCTAATGAGCTGCAAAACCCAGAGCTTAAAGAAGATGAAAGAAACAAAATACAAGAAGAACTAAATCAATGGCAGGATTTAATGGATAAAATAGGTCCTGAGAAAGGTGCACAATCTCCAATTAGAAAAAGTTTAACTGCAGCAATAAAAAACCATGATGAAGGTAGAATGAATGGTGTAAATGGAATGACCACAATTTATCCAAAAGATAGAGTTATGGCTAACGATAAGGTGATGAAAATTGTTCCTGAAAATCAAAGGGAAGATTTTATGAAAGAAAAAGGAGATTTTGAAGCGGTAGAAAAAGATAGTAATGAAAAACAGAACGAAAATAAAGATGAAGAAGAGAAAAATAATCTTGCAAAAGCTGCAATGGCTGCTAAAGCTGCTCAACAAATGGCAGGACCTGGACAAGGCGGTGAAATGGTATCACCAGAGACTGGAGAAGGTACAGAGAAGCCTTTTGATTACCTAACTGAACTTGGATTTGATGCTGATAGAGCTATGAATTTTGATTATGCATGTGATGTTTTAGGAAATTTTGCAAAAGACGAAAAATTTACAGATAGACAAAGAATGGAGATGTTAAATAATCCAGAAGTTAAGAATTTACTTGAAAGTTCGTTAAAAGTAGCTGGAAATAATTTGAATCCTCTAAAGGCAAGACAATTTAATGAAACAAGAAATAAAGTTTTAGAGCTTGCTGGTCAAAATATGAAAATAATGGCCATACAATCAATGGGAAAAGATGTTGATTACTATAATATAAAAAAGCAATTTAATGATTTAAATAACGAGTATATTCAACAGAAAAATAAATTAGAAGAAAGATTAAATGGGGAGCTAGATGATGCAGATAGAGCAAATGTTGAAAACGAATTAAACGAACTTAATGCTAGATATAATGATGTAAGAAATGTATCTGATTTTAGCAAATCTACAAATAAAATTAAGACATTAAAAACAAGATTTAATAGTTTTAAAGATGCATTATTTAAAAAAGGTTCTTATTCTCCTAAGTTAATAGCAGAAAAAGCTGGACAAGCAAAAGATACTATTGTAGAAAAAGCTGGACAAGCAAAGGATGCTGTGGGAAATTATATGTTTGAAAACTATAAAAGTCAAGTTAAGTCTCCTGAAGAGAGAGCTGAGTCTTATGCGCAAAGGGAGTCAAATGCACAGGTAAAAGAAGATAAGCAAAAAACAAATGAAGATAAAGAAAGATAACAAATTTTAAGTACATACTAAAAAGTATGTACTTTTTTTGTTCTTTTATGATACAATAAATAATGTATATAAAAAGTGAGGGAGAAAAATGAGTAAAACAATAATTATAACTGGTGCTGCAAAGGGAATAGGTAGAGCTATTGCAAAAGATTTTGCATATAGTGGATATAATGTTTGTGTAAATTATAATACATCTGAAAAAGAAGCAAAAGAGCTTTGTGAAGAGTTAGCAAAAGATGGTTGTAGTGTAATAATATATCAAGCAGATATTACAAAAAGAGATGAAGTTGATAAAATGGTAGATTATGTCATAGGAACTTTTGGTAATATAGACGTTCTAGTAAATAATGCAGGAATAAGTGAATATAAGCTTTTTATTGATATTTCTCAAGAAGAGTTAGAGAGAATGCTTAATGTAAATATACTAGGTACTTTTAATATGACACAGTCAGTTCTAAAAAAATCAATGCTTCCAAGAAAAGACGGAACAATTATAAATATTTCCTCAATATGGGGAATGGTTGGAGCTTCTCTTGAAGTTGCATACTCTACATCAAAAGCTGCAATAATTGGAATGAGTAAAGCGCTAGCAAAAGAACTTGCTCCTTCTAATATAACAGTAAATGTTGTTGCACCTGGTGCAATATCTACTGACATGTTAAGTACTTTATCTGATGATGATATGAGAGTTTTAAAAGATGAAATTCCACTTGGAAAGATTGGCGCTGTAGAAGATGTTGCAGCATCAGTTAAATTTTTAGCTTCATATGAGGCCAGATATATAACTGGGCAAGTAATAAGTCCAAATGGTGGCTTGGTTATATAAATAAAAGAGCAGTCAATGCTCTTTTTAATTTTGTTTATTTAAATTTTCATATTCTTTTAATTTTATTTTATATTCTAAGACTTGTGTTAAATATCTATAGTACATATATTGTTGCTCATAATACATCATTGGATTTGGCATTTGCTCTATTGCAGGATCGATATTTTGTTGGTTTATAGTATTAGGTTGCATATTAAAATTATACGGGTCAAAAAAAGGCTGATTTTTATCCATTTTATCACCTCCTTATTTTTTTATGAATAAAAAATTTAAAATTGTATATAATATTAGTGTAGACTTAAAGTTTACCCCCCTTCTTTAATTTATATAGAGTAACTTGAAAATTTAGTTATTTTCGAGTTACTTTTTTTAGTGCAAATATAAATATAAAAAGTAAAGAAACAGAAATCATAAAGTATGATGCTGAGTTAAATTTAATGAGCTTTGAATAATCGATTTTTGGCAGAGTAGATATATTTAGTAACAAGTATGTTATAAAAGCTGAAATAATTCCTTGAATTAATTTAAATTTAACTATATGCCATAATTTTATTTTTGCTTTATATATACATGAATATACTTGAAATATAATTGAAAAGCCACTAAAAGATAGCATAAATGATATCAATATTATAGTAAAAGAAAATCCAAAGTTTGTATTTAGGTATATAAGTAGAGTACCATTTGTTACTTCAAATAATCCAGATAATGTATAAATAATGTCTTTTGGAAGATTTAGTTTAGTAAGTAGTATTTCTACAATAGAAAATAGTAAATTAAATATTATAATAAAGGCAAGTATATTACCTAGAGTAATAAAAGTAGATTTTATAGATGTATCTATTATTTCAAAACCACTCTTATGTAACTTTTTATCCTCTTTTTCCTTAAAACTATTTGATTTTTGTAAATTTTCGTGTATAATATCATTATGTGAAAAATTGAATATACATATAATAATTGCAGCAATGTAATGACTTATTAAGAGTATTAGTCCAATATGGAAGTTATTTAAAACACAGATTCCTATTGTAGATAATATAAATATTGGATTACAGTTATTTGCAAAAGACATTAAAAAAGTAGCTTGTTTTTTTGTTATTTTATTTTCTGCATAAAGACTATACGTGGCTTTGGCTCCCATAGGATATCCACATAAAAATCCTATTACACCTACATATATTAGATTACCATATTTTTTAAAATACCTAATGATAGATTTTGACAATCCACTTAATATTAGAACATTGGTAAAGAGGATAAATGGAAAAAGCGACGGCATTACGGAATCAAGAAATATACCAATTGTATTTCTTATTGATATGTAGTTGCTTTTTTGGAAAGTAAAAATACAAATTAAGCAAACAAATAACATAAATACTTTTAAAAGTTTGGTATTAAGTTTAATCATAATAAATTTTATGAAAAAGGAGAAAATAATATGCGTTATAGCAAAGAATTAAAAGATTATGAACTGCTAGATATGGCAAATGGAGAAAAGCTTGAAAGATGGGGAGATTATATTCTAATTAGACCAGATCCTCAAATTGTATGGAAAGATAAAACAAATCCTAATTTATGGGGAAAAGCTCATGCAAGATATATTCGCAGCTCTACTGGAGGAGGACACTGGGAAAAATTACGAAAGATGAATGATAGTTGGAGTATAAGGTATAAGAACTTGACTTTTAATTTAAAACCTATGGGATTTAAACATACAGGACTATTTCCGGAGCAATCTGTAAATTGGGATTATATGATAGAAAAAATATCAAAAGAGGTAAAAAAGGGAAGAGAAGTTAAAGTTTTAAACTTATTTGCTTATACTGGAGGAGCAACTGTAGCATGTGCTTATGCAGGAGCTAGTGTTTGTCATGTCGATTCGTCACAAGGTATGACAAATTGGGCTAAAGAAAATTTAGCTTCAAGCGGACTTAGAGAGAGACCCGTAAGATTTCTTGTTGATGATGTAATAAAATTTGTTAAAAGAGAGATTAGACGTGGTAATAAATATGAATGTATTATAATGGATCCACCTTCATATGGAAGAGGAAAAAATGGAGAAGTATGGAGTATAGAAAAGAACATTTATGAGCTAATAGAGCTATGCTCTAGTCTTTTATCTGATGATGCAATGTTTATGATGATTAATACATATACTGGTGGTCTTTCTGGCACTATTATTTCTAATGTTGTAAGACACGCAATAAAAGATAGAAAGATGGATATATCTTTTGATGAAATTGGATTAAAGCAAAAAAATTCAAATGAATTTTTACCATGTGGTATAACAACAATATGTGAGTTTTAGTGAATTTATTATATAAATAACGTATTTACAAATGTTAAAAAATGTTATATAATATATATTATAGTTTAAAAGGGGGAAATAAAAAATGTTATCTAAACCAAACGTTAAAGAAATAGTTCCTAAAGTTGGAAACAGATATCAATCAGTCTTAGCTATAGCAAAAAGAGCAAGAAAAATAGAAAAAGATAGACTTGAAAAATTCAATCAAAATAAAGACAGAATTAAAGAAGGAAAAGAAGATTACTCAGAATACGTTTTTGATGCAGTAGATAGAGCAGCAAAAGAGATTGCTGATGGAAAAATATATATAAAAATAGATGGAAAATATGCAGTAACACCAGAGGTAGAATTAGAAAAGGAAATTAGGGAAGCACAAGAAGCAAATAAGGAGTAAGTTTTATGAATATACATATTATAACTATAGCAGGAGATATAGCAAGTGGGAAAGGTACTGTTACATCTCTTTTAAAACAAGAGTTGGGATATGAAGTTTATAAAAATGGTGAATATGTAAGGAAACTTGCAAAAGAAATGAATATGTCAATTGTAGAGTTCCAAGAATATTTAAATGCTCATGAAGAAATAGATCGAGAAGTCGAAAAGAGTGCTTCGATTTATGCTAAAGAACATGATAATTTAATAATAGATGCAAGACTTGGGTTTTATGCTGTGCCACAGTCTTTTAAAATTTATTTAAAAGTTGATTTAAAAGAGGCAGCAACGCGTGCATATAATGATTCTTTAAGAAAAGATACAGAAAAATATGAATCTATTGAAATGGCAATGAAAGATATTAAATATAGATACGAGCAAGAAAATATGAGATATTTAAAAACATATAACGTTAGACGTGATGATATGTCAAATTATGATTTAGTAATTGACACTACTAATAAATTGCCTGAGGAAGTAGCAAATATTATTTTAAAAGAATATAAAAATTGGTTAAAAGATAAAGAATAAAAATACTTAAGTTTTTCACTTAAGTATTTTTTTTGTTATTATTTAAACGTTTGTTCATTCTTCTTGACACTTAATTTTTAGTAATATATAATATTACAAGAGGTGTGAAATGATAGCAAAAATATTAATTAATACATCAGTAAATTCACTAAATAAAGTATATGATTATATAGTCCCAGAAGAATTAATACCACAGGTAGAAATTGGAAAAAGAGTTCAAGTAAGTTTTGGTAGAGGAAAGAATTTAGAAGAGGGAATAATTGTAAGGCTTGAGGAAGATTATGAGCCACAAAAATATAAAGTAAAGGAAATAAGTGAGATTTTAGATGATGTATCATATATAGATGAAAAAAGGTTAAAGCTTGCAAAATATATTGCATATGTGTATTTTTGTAATGTGTACGATGCATTAAAACTAATGCTACCGCCAGGAACAAGATCTAAAAATAGTAGTAAAAGTCTTGATACAAAAAAGGACAAGAAAGTCATTTTAATTAAGTCGGCAGATGAGATAATGCAAGATATTGAAACAAACGTTATAAAGAGTGCAAAACAAATACAGTTATTATCATTTTTAATGTATACTGATAATGTACTAATAAGCGATATAATAGATGGACTCTCTATTTCAAGAAGTGTAATAAATACTGCTAAGAAAAATGGATATATAGATATTATTGAAGTAGAAAAAGAAAAAGATTTTCTAAAAGATTTAAATGTCAAAAGAACAAAAGCTCTTGTACCAACTGATGAGCAAAAATATGTAATTGATGGTATAAGTAAATATATCTATGATGAAGAATACAAACAGTGTTTAATACATGGCGTAACTGGTAGTGGAAAGACTGAGGTGTACTTACAGTTAATTGAGAGGGTTTTAGACCAAGGAAGAAAGGCAATTGTCTTAGTTCCAGAAATATCTTTGACATATCAAACTGTTGAAAGATTTGTATCAAGGTTTGGTAACGATATTGCAATTTTACATAGCAAAATGACTATTTCTCAAAGAAAAGAAGAATATAAAAGAATAAAAATGGGAAAAGTAAATATAGTAATAGGTGCAAGATCAGCTATTTTTGCTCCTATAGATAATTTAGGATTAGTTATAATAGATGAAGAGCATGATACAAGTTACTATTCACAAACAAAGCCAAAATATTCAACAAAAGACATTGCTGCGTATATATGTAAAGAGGCTGATGCTGTACTTGTTCTTGGAAGTGCAACTCCAGAGATTAGTACATACAATAAAGCAATTAATGGAAATGTAGAACTATTTGAGATGAAAAAAAGAGCAGCAAATGCAAAGCTACCCATTATTGATGTGGTAAATCTAAGAGATGATAGAATTATGGGAAATACATCCAATATATCATTAAAACTAAAAGCAGCTATTGAGGAAAATTTAAAAAACAAAGAGCAAACTATGCTATTTTTAAATAAAAGGGGATATAATTCATATCTTACATGTAAGCAGTGCGGATATGTGTTTAATTGCCCAAATTGTGATGTTGCTATGACATATCATAAAAGCAATAATCTACTTTTGTGCCATTATTGTTCACATGTTGAAAGAAAATTTAATATTTGTCCTAAATGTGGTTCTGAAGAGATCTCAAGTTATAATTTAGGAACAGAAAAATTAGAAGAGGAACTAAAAGAGATTTTTCCAGGAATTTCTGTTCTTAGAATGGATGCAGATACAACTGTTGCTAGAGACTCACAGCAAAAAATATTAGATGAATTTAAAAATAATAATATTGATGTTTTAATTGGAACACAAATGATAAGTAAGGGACATGATATGCCAAATGTAACTCTTGTTGGAATAATAGGAACAGATGCTCTTCTTGCAATGAATGATTTTTCTGCATCTGAGAGAGCTTTTGCAAATATTTTCCAAGTCGCAGGAAGAGCTGGAAGAAGCACTAAAGAGGGCAGAGTGTTAATTCAAACAAGTGATACAGAAAACTATATTATAAAAGCAGTTGAAAATAATAGTTATAGAGATTTCTTTGATAAAGAAATAGAATACAGAAAAACTTTTGGATATCCTCCTTTTATAGATATATTGCTATTTGAAGTTAGCGGAGCAAACTTGCAAGATGTAAAAATTGATGCAGAAAAATTATATAATATTTTAAACTTTGATAGTCAAAATGAATATAGAGTTTTTTCTCCTAAATCACCATATATTCAAAAGCTAAACAATAGATTTAGAGTTAATGTTATGATTAAAACAAGACTTAATACAAAAATTTATAGTAAAATTTATGCTAAGATTAAAATATACAATTCAAAAAAGAAAAGCAATACTCTGTTATCTATAACAAAAAATCCTACATTTATTTAAAATGCTTGAAAAAATTTAAATAATATAATATCATTATAAAATGAGAGGTTGATGTGTAATGAATATAACTTTTTATGGAGCTGCAAAAATTGTTACTGGTTCATGTCACATGGTTGAAGTGGCAGGGCACAAGTTTTTAATTGATTGCGGTCTTTTCCAAGGAAGCTTAACAGAGCAAATGCTAAACTATGAAGATTTTCCTTTTAATATACAAGATGTAGAGTTTGTAATATTAACTCATGCCCATATTGATCATAGTGGAAGAATACCAAAGCTATATAAAGATGGCTACAGAAATCCTATTTATTGTACAAATGCAACTAGAGAGCTTTGTAAGATAATGCTTGCTGATAGTGGTCATATACAAGAAAAAGAAATTGAATGGGTAAATAGAAAGAGGATGAGAGCCGGTAAAGCTCCAAATGAGCCAATATATACTCAACAGGACGGAATCGATAGTATAGAGCTTTTTAAAGGCTTAGAATATAATACAAGAATAAAAATAAATGATAATATTTCTTTTGAGCTAAAAGATGCTGGACACATGCTAGGCTCTGCAATAGTTGAGTTATATTTAAATGAAGAAGGTCAAGAGAAAAAAGTTGTATTTACTGGTGATTTAGGAAATTTAAATCTACCAATAATTAATGATCCAGTAAATATTGATAGTGCTGACGTTCTTGTTACTGAATCAACATATGGAGACAGATTACATAGTAGTATAAAAGATCAGACATCAAAAATTATTCAAATTCTTCTTGATACAATAAGAAGAGGTGGCAATGTTATTATTCCATCTTTTGCTGTCGGAAGAACTCAAGAGATACTATATGAGATAAATAAAAGTCTAACAGACAAAGAAATAGGAGAAGAGCTTTCAAATATTCCTATATATGTAGATAGCCCTCTTGCTGTTAATGCTACACATATATTTGAAGAACAATATAAATATTATGACGAAGAGGCTTTATCTTTTCTTCTAAAAGGAGATAATCCTATTAGTTTTAATAATTTGCATTTTGTTGAAACAAGTGAGGAGTCACAAGCATTAAATTCTGATATGACTCCTAAAGTTATAATTTCTGCTAGTGGGATGTGTGAAGTTGGAAGAATTAAGCACCATCTAAAGCATAATTTATATAGACCAGAGTGTACAATTCTTTTTGTTGGATATCAAGCAGAAGGAACTTTAGGAAGAAAGATTTTAAACGGAGATAAATTAGTAAAAATATTTGGAGAGGAGATAGCTGTAAATGCAGAGATTAAATCTTTAGATGCTTTTTCAGGGCATGCCGATAGAGATGGAATTTTAAACTGGATTGGAGCAATGAGTAAAAAGCCAGAGCAGATTTTCATAGTTCATGGCGAAAAAGATGCTCAGACTGTATTAGAAGAATATATTGAGCAGGGCTTTAAAATTAATTGTTGCATACCAAATTATCAAGAGCAGTATGATATGAATGGAAATCTACTTTCTGATGGAAGAAATTCATATAAAGCAACTAGATATAATATTCTTGAGCTTATGACTTCACTTAAGGAAGAAGTTGATACTATGACAAATAATGTTAAGAGAAACTTAAAGAGTGATGTTGATACAGAATATCTACAGACAATAGTTAATAAGCTAAGAGAAGTACAAAATTCTATAGATAGAGTAAATGAGGAAACTTAAACTAATATTAATAACTAACATTAAGATGCAATGTTAGTTATTTTTTTATATAATTATCATATAATTGTAGTGGTGAAATCATGAAAAACAATTTTAAATGCTTTAGTATAACTTTTGATACTAAAGTTAAAATTTTAATTATAGTTTGTGTTATTGTTGCTATTACAATAATTATCTATTCTTTTTATTATATTTGTATAAATAGTAAATCTAAAGTAGCTGAAGAAAAAATAAATTCTATTGAGGATATGCTAAATGTATTAGCATATGATGCAAAATATAGTGTTACTGTAAATAGTAATAAAAATTCTAATACATATGAAGTCTATGAAGACATAGATTTTGAAAACAACATATATAATTTAGTAATTAATGATAGCTTGAAAATAAATGTTGTTTCAAACAATACAAAAATAGAAAATGAAGGGTTAAGTTATGAGTATATAAATAAAGATATTATATTAAATAATCCAATTTCGTTTTCAAGTATAGTAGAATGTATTAAAAGAATATCATTAAATGAGCTTGACGGGAAAATTACAAGAATAGAGCAAGACGATAAATATATATATCAAATAACTACTCAAGAAGAATATATTGAAAAGATAAATAAAATAGAAATTTGTGTATTAAAAGAAAATTGTAAAATTTTTGAAATAAAAATGTATAATTTAAGTGAAAAAGTACTATACTCAATGATTTTTGAGTCTTTTAACGTCAAAAAATAACATCTAAAGTATTTACTAAATATACATAATAGTGTATAATAAAGGAGGTAAAATATTTTTGAATATAAAAATGGGAGATATATTTTACGCTATTCTAACTCCTACTATTGGAAGTGAACAGGACGGAATTAGACCTGTTCTTATTGTACAAAACAATAAGGGAAATAGATATAGCCCCACAACTATAGTTATACCTATTACTTCTAGTTTGTCTAAAAAAGAATTACCAACTCATATAGCACTAGACAATACTAATGGACTTGAAAAAAAGTCTATAGCGCTTATTGAGCAGATAAGGACATTAGATAAAACTAGACTTCTTGCTAAAATAACTAAAGCAGATAAGAAGGACTTAGAAAAGGTAAAGGAGGCAATAAAAAAGAATTTAAATATTCGTGGTATGGGTATACTATAAGTTTGAATTTAAATATTCGGGAGGATAAAATGGAGAAAAATAACAAACCTTTAAATGTTAGACTTAGAGGAGAAGTAAAGAGAGGTTCTTCAAGTAGTGACATAAAAAAAGTAAGAAAAAAAGGTGATAATAATTCAAAAAATAAGGAACCAAACAATAAGAAAAAGAATAAAAAATTAGGCTGGAAAATATTTAGAGTAGTGCTTTTGGTAGGACTTGCTTTATGTATAGTAGGTGCAGGAGTAGTACTAGGTGTAATTTCTGGAATAATAGACGATACAGATAGTATAAGCTTAGAAGAACTTGAGCTTTTACCTCAAACATCATTTGTATATGATATGAATGGTAATGAAATGGCATCGTTATATGATAGTGAAAACAGAATTGTTGTATCATTTGAAGATATACCAGAAGATACAGTAAATGCAATTGTTGCAATAGAAGACGAGAGATTCTTTTCACATCACGGTATTGATATAAAAAGAACTCTAGGTGCAATTGTAACATATCTTGCTAATGGTGGAGAATCATCTTATGGTGGTAGTACACTAACTCAACAGTTGGTAAAAAATATTACTGATGATGACGAGGTTGCTTGGCAAAGAAAAATAAGAGAATGGTATAGAGCAATATCTCTTGAAACAAAACTTGATAAGGACCAAATCTTTGAATCATATGTAAATACAATATACTATGGTGATGGATCATATGGTATAGAAGTTGCCTCAAACCATTTCTTTGGAAAGTCTGTTGGTGAATTAAATCTTGCTGAGTCTGCAGCAATCGCAGCTATGATACAATCACCAGAGGTAACAAATGCATATAGAAGTGACGAAGCAAAACAAAGATTATTAGAAAGAAAAGATGTTGTTTTAGATAAAATGCTAGAACTTGGTATGATTAGTCAAGAAGAGCATGATGAGGCTGTAGACTATGAACTTGAATTTAAGGTTAAAGATGTAGAGTATGGCGGAACACAGACATATTTTGTAGATGCTGTAGTTGAAGCTGTTATTGAAGATCTAATGGAGCAAAAGAATGTATCTAGAGGTATAGCTTTAAAAATGATATATACTGATGGATATAAGATATACACAACTCAAGACCCAAGTGTTCAATCTGCAATAGATAATGCTTTTACTGATACAAGTATATTCTATGATGATATACAAGGTTCTATGGTAGTAATTGACCATACAACAGGAGAAGTAAGAGGATTAATTGGTGGCGCAGGAGAAAAAGATGGTGCATTAACACTAAACAGAGCAACACAAACATATAGACAACCAGGTTCTTGTATGAAACCATTTGGTGCTTATGGACCTGCATTTGAAAGAGGATTATTATCTCCAGGTTCTGGACTTGATGATACTCAAATGACACTTGGAGGATGGACACCAGTAAACTGGTATGGCTCATATAATGGCTATGTAACAGTAAGAGAAGCAATTCTTGATTCTAAAAACATTCCTGCTGTTAGAGCAAACTTACTTGTAAACGATGAAGACTATTGTTGGAATTTTGCATATAATTGTGGCTTACATTCTTTAGTGGAAGCAGATAAGACAGCTGCATCTCTTGCACTAGGTGGTGTTACTCAAGGATTTACAACTTTAGAGGTTGCTAGTGCTTATGCAACAATTGCAAATGAGGGATACTATATAGAACCAAAATTATATACAACTGTTGTAGATAGAAATGGAGAAGTTGTATTAGATAATACAGTAACAGAGCCAAAACAAGCTATGTCAGATTCTACTGCATTTATGCTTCAAAGCTGTTTAATAAGTGTTACAGAGGATCCAGCAGGAACTGCTTATGGTGCTGTTAGAACAAATGGTGGCGCAATACAGACTGCTGGTAAGACTGGTAATACAGATGATGATAAAGATAGATGGTTCTGTGGCTTTACACCATACTACACAATAGCTTGTTGGACTGGATATGATCAAGCAAGAACAATTGGTAGAGGATATCCATATGATGCAACTAAGTTATTTAATACTGTTATGAATGCTATATGTGCAGATAAGCCTTCTGCAACATTAATGTCACAGCCATCATCTGTTACAAGAGCAGAGCTTTGTAGAGATTCTGGAAAGGTAGCTACTGATGCTTGTAAAGCAGATCCAAGAGGTTCAAGAGTACTTAGTGATTATGTAGCAGTGGATTCAATTCCAACAGATACATGTACTGTTCATGAATTTGTAAACATATGTAATGTTACAGGGAAGGTTGCTTCTTCTGCATGTAGAAGTACAACAAGAAGATCTTGTATTACAAGAAGCTATCAACCATCACAAGGAGTATTTTCTGCTGACTGGGCATATATGAAACCATCAGAGACATGTAATGGAAATCATTCTGGCTCTGGAAATGGTGGAATAATAATTTATAGAAATGGTGTAGCTCAATAATATTTAGTAGCAGTATTATAATATTTATGTAAATAATACTGCTACTTTTGCTTTTTAAATGGCTTTATGTGAACTTTTGGTGAAAAAAACTTCATATAAGTTGCAAAATAAAGTATTATTTGGTAGAATAAAAAAAGAATAAGTCAAAAAAATATTTTTTTGAAATTGTAAAGAGAGGGAAAGAAATGAAAAAATTCTTAAAAAAACTTGGAAAAGTATTAGGAGTTTTAGTTTTTGAGCTAGTATATATACTAGGCTTAGGTATCTATTTGATATATTATACTGAGATGTTTACTACAACAAGAGATATGATAGTAACTACAGCTATGACAACTATGACACATCAATACTTTGCTACATGGTTTTTATCTGATGAAAAAATAAATGAGATTCTAGAAGCTAATAGAAGAATAAATCAAACAGAAGAGCAGAGCCTTGAAGATGTAGAAATTTCTGAGTCTAAAAACCAAAAAGGTACAGAAGGAATAGAAGTAGTTGATGTTAGCACAGATACATTTAAAGCATATTTAATGATAATTGATGACCCTTCACGTGTAGATTTAGTTACAGGACCAAACGTTCCTATTGTTGGTTCTACTACATCTCAGATTGTTGAAGAATATGATGCGGTAGCTGGAATTAATGCAGGTGGACTTGCAAATGATACTTATGGAACAGGAGCTATGCCTACAGGTCTTCTTATGGTTAGTGGAGAGTATTTTGATAATGAATTTGACTATGGTCAAAGTGTAAGTATGTGTGGATTTACACAAGATAATAAGCTATATGTTTCAGACAACATAACTAAATCTGAAATTGATCAGTTAAATTTAAGATGTGCAATTTCATTTGGACCAGTTTTAATTGTAAATGGTCAACCTAGAATAAGTAGTGGTACTGGTTGGGGTGTTAATCCACGTACATGTATAGGTCAAAGACAAGATGGAACAGTGCTATTTTTAGTTATTGACGGAAGACAAACAGATACATTAGGAGCAACACTTAAAAATGCACAAGATATATTGCTAAATTATGGAGCATATAATGCATTTAATTTAGATGGTGGAGCATCTACTACTATGGTATTTGATGGTGCACTTGTTAATAGTCCAAGTGACTTTGCAGGAGAACGTTATGTTCCTACAGCATTTATTGTTAAATAGGTTTAAAGGGGTAGAAGGATGAAAAAGTTTTTAGTAAAATTATTTGTTTGTGTACTGGTTGGAACTTTAATTACTTTTGGAACTTTAAAATTTGTAGATGGTTACTTATATAAAGTATCACAATCAAGCTATGTTACAGCTGAGACATACAGAACTAGCACTGAAACAGAAATAAAAAGTGAAGAACTTCTAACTATACCAGAAAATGCTACACAATTACAATTTTCATATAATAATAAGTATTATGCATATCTAGAAGATGGTAGTATTCATATAAATAATATAGAAGATGGTTCTGAGGCTTCTGTTGTTACTGAAGAATATCCAATTTGTTATTTTTATATGCAATATGATAAGAATTCAATAATGTATTTTGTTGAGGACACAACTGGAGCTTATACAACATTAACAATGAAGACATATGAGATAAATACACAGAAAATAACAGAATATAATGATATAGATGTAACAAACTTCTCTAGAGTAAAAGATATTACAATGTCACCACTTCTTAGTGTTATATATATAAATATAGAGACAAAATCAGGCATGTCTACAAATAATACAGTATATAAAATCGACTTATTTAACTCTATGTCAAGAGTAAGAAGTGGAACTATATTAAGTACAATTAGAATGTTACAACATGTTGATAGATTATATTATGGTGATACTGATGGTGGAGTTTACACATCTGGTGCAACAATTAATTATTTAGTTGGTTATGCAGACGTTGATCTTATTGGTATAAATGCAAATCTTGAAAGCTCAGATGATGATGAGAAATTATATCTTTTAGATACAACTAAAAATGATAAAGTATATGTTGTACAAAACTCTCAAATAATTGATACAATATACTTAAGTGATACTGATATTGTAGCAACATATAATGAGTATGGAGATGTATATCTAATTTATCCAACGTATATTTTAAATATTACAGGTGAAAATCCATATAAAAGAGTCGCAAAACTATCTAAATATGTTACTTTTGAAGCAATAAAAGATGATGTGGTATATTTAAGGACTTCAAATAATAAAATTGTAACAACAACATTACTTGAAAATTAAAGGAGATAAAAATGATAGATTTTATTGAAATACTTAAAGTTATATTTTTAGGAATTGTTGAAGGTATTACTGAATGGCTACCAATCAGTAGTACCGGACATATGATTTTAGTTGATGAATTTATAAAGCTTGCTGTATCAGAAAATTTTAAAGAGTTTTTCTTTGTAATAATACAACTTGGTGCAATTATGGCAGTTGTAGTGCTATATTTTAAAAAATTATTTCCATTTGAATTTAAAAAAGTAGATGGAAAAAATAAAATTATATCAAATAAAGATACATGGATTTTATGGGGAAAAGTATTAATTGCTTGTGTTCCTGCTGGAATAATTGGTCTACTATTTGATGATCTTTTAGATACTTATTTATATAATGCAATAACTGTTTCTTTAATGCTTATTATCTATGGTATATTATTTATTATTGTTGAGCGTAGAAACAAAGGAAAAGAAGAAAGAGTAAAAGATTTAAAATCTATATCAATTAAAGATGCACTAATCATTGGAATATTTCAAATACTTGCATTAATACCTGGTACATCAAGATCAGGTGCTACAATTCTTGGAGCTATACTTATTGGAGTATCAAGAGGAGTTGCTGCAGAGTTTACATTCTTTTTAGCAATACCTGTTATGGTAGGTGCAAGCCTATTTAAAATGCTAAAGTTTATTGGCGAAGGCTTTGTAATGGTAAGCTCTGAGTGGGTTATACTAATTGTTGGATTACTCACTGCATTTATAGTTTCAATTATTGCAATAAAATTCTTAATGAGCTATATAAAGAAAAACGATTTCCAAGCATTTGGTGTATATAGAATTATTCTTGGATTAATAGTTTTAGCTTGTATGTTTACAGGCATATTAAAATAAAAATTAAAAGGACTAAATTTAGTTAATAATGTATAACTAATTTAGTCTTTTTCTGCAATTAGGGAGTAAAGAAATGAAAGGTAATTTAAGAAAAATTTTAGTTATATTTTTAGGAACTATTATAGCTTTAGAGCTAAAATCAAATATTTATGCTACAACATCTTTTGATGTGAGTAGAAAATCTCTAAAGATATATGAAAAATTTGATATATCACAGATTATTACTACAGATAGTAAAGATAATTTAAAATATACTATTTCAGATTCAAGTGTGGCAGATATATCAGAAGATGGAATTATATTTACTAAAGGGCTTGGTGAATTTAGTGTTACTGTAACAGATGGTACAATGAGTGATACTTGTAACTTCTCATCAGGATATTATGTCGGAATTGATGTATCAAGTTTTAATGGTGAAGTAGAATGGGATAAAGTAAAAAATCAGGGAATTGATTTTGCTATGATTAGGTCATCACTTGGGTGGTATGACGAAGAATTAGATAAAGAAGAAGAGTATGATTTTCAGTTTGATAAACAGTTTTTAAATAATTTAAAGGGTGCAAGCGAGAATAATATGTCATTTGGAATATATCATTTCTGCTTAGCAACAAATGCTGAAGAGGCAGAGCAAGAAGCTATTTATGTTTTAAATGCATTAAATGAGTATGGAAAAGAATATAAAGAAAATATGACTCTACCTATTGCATATGACATAGAAGGCGCAGATAGAGCAAATCTTGGAATGAAGAAAGTTACTGAGATTGCAATTGCTTTTTGCAATAAAATATACGAGGCAGGATATACACCAATTATTTATTCAAATAGAGACTTCTTTACAAATTATTTAGATTTAGATAAATTAAATGCTCTAGCATATAATTACTGGTATGCATCTCCTAAAGATGAACCTGATTTTAGTGAAAAAATTACGATAGCAGATACAAAGCTTTCTCCTATTATGTGGCAATATACTTTTGAGGGTTCTGTAGATGGAGCAGACAATGATCAAGGCAATGTTGATATGGACATTATGTATATGAATGACAGAGTAAAGGTAGAAGTCATAGATAATGGACAAGTAGTTGATATAATAGGTGCAAACAAGAATGGGGCAATAGACTATATTCCACAGTATGCTAAAGAAGGTTATATATATAACGGAATTGAAGACAAAGATGGTAATTTAATTAATGAAGAGTATAAATTTAATGAGGATTCTAAAGTTAGTATAAATTATACTAAAATACCTATTACTAGTTTGATTTTAAATACCACAGAGCTTAATTTTAGTGAAGAAAAAGAACAATATATTGTAATCTCTAGCGTATTACCAGATACAGCAGTATTAGATGGAGAAGATATAATGTATTCTTCTGATAATGAAGATATCGCAACGGTAGATGAAAATGGAAAGGTTATCCCTGTAAGTAACGGTAGTTGTAACATTGTGTGCAAATTAAAATCAAATCCAGAAGTACAAGCTGTTTGCAAGATAAAAGTTCATTTTGGATTAATTATTGGAGATTTAGATAATAGTGGCGCAGTAAATTCAGATGATGCCGCTATTGCACTAGATTTATATAGATATGGAAATGCAACAGATGAAGATATTTTAATTGGAGATATAGATGAAAATGGAATTATAAACTCAGATGATGCTGCTTTAATATTGGATATATATAGATATGGAAAATAATTTTTATAATAAAGTATAATTATTTTTTAAATTATACTTTATTATTTTTTGTATATCATATATAATCAAAGTGTAGGAGATTTTATATGATAATATATGATAATGTAAAGAAAAATATTAAAATAACTATTTATTCTAAGCATAAAAATATATTAAATAATATAGTAGAAGAAGTAGAAAAAGAAGGATTTAAAACAGAGCAATTTGATAATATAGATAAGTTATTAACAGAGCTTGAAAAAGGAAAAATAAAAATATTAATTTATCTTTTTGATGAGAAAGAAGAGCTAGAGCATTTATATAAATTTAAAGAGTATACAAAACCAATATTTTTTAATAATCAAGACATAAACATAGAAGCTTTAATGACAGAAATTGTATATACAATAAAGATAATTGAAGGCGAGCAAAAAATTGATTTTGAAAAATATAAACTAGAAATAGTAGGAAATCTTGTTGAGAGTATATCACATAAAATACAAGCTAATCTCTTAGTATTAGGTGCAAGTCAAGATGTAATTAAGCTACTTAGTAATGACCTAAAAGATGATGTGCAAAAAAAGGAGATACTAGATAGCTTATATGGGAAAAATATTACTGCACTTGATAATTCTAATATGCTACTACAGTTAATATCAAATGTAACAAGTCTTTCTAACGAGTCAATAATGCACTGTAGTGAGATTAAGCAAATTATTCTTGAGATACTAGATGAATATCTAAAAAATAATGATATTAATCTAATAATAGAAGAGAAAATTAAAGTTGGCTCATATATATGTGGACCATTAAATGATGTGATATTTGTAATTTGCAGATTACTTAAGCTACTTATTGATGAAAAACAAAATGAAATTAAGCTAATTATATATGAGGATGAATCTAATTGGTATTTTACTATAGATATGAAAGAGAAGATTTCTGATAAACAATTTGTAGAAAAAATAAGGAGATTTATAGTATATATAAAAAATGTACGTTCAAAAATAGGAGAAAAGCAAATAAGTCTAATTATTAAGAAAATAAGGTAGGCTATAGAGCAAAATATTGGTCTATAGCTTATTTTTTTGCTATAACATTACATAATTTTTACAAAAATATTAGAAAATTGTTGCATAACAGAGTTTCGTGTGCTATAATTAGTATGTATCGAAATTAGAAAACGCATAAGCAAATTTGCAAATGCAGTAACTTTGATAAATATAAGGAGGATAGTTTACGTAATTAAAAGCAAATTTGGAGCAGTTTCTGTTTTCGTGAAAAAAATTATAGGAGGGATTGCTATGAAGCAGGTATATTCAATACCACGGGTTTATATCTCAAACCTAGTCACAGTAGCTGTGATTGGTTTGCTATGGATATTAACTCATAATGTTTTTGCTGTTATTGCAGCAACATTTATTTTTGGCCTTTTTATAGCACTTTGTGCTCATAAAGAGGTAACAACTTTAGCAAAGGTTATTTTCTTTGCAATAATCGCTCTAGTTTTTATAATTGGGATTATTTTTGCTCAAAATGCAAAAAATCTTGATGATAATACTGGAGATACAACTGGTGAAGACATCATAGATGTCGTACAGGAAGAAGAAACCCAACAAGACGAAACTGAAGGTGAACCAAACAATGGTTCAAGTAGTGGTGGTAATACAAATTACTATCCACCAAGGAACAGTTCAAAGGTAACTGATCCGTTAATTCCAAGTTTCTCAAATGTAGGAACCGGTTCTACAGGAGTAAATCTTGGAAATATGCAATCAACAGGCTCATCAATCAATAATATCCAAAGTAATTTTGGAGAAGGTACTGATCAAGATGAGGAGATAGCACAGGAAGTGGAAGAGGGTAAGGATGTAATCGATTCTGATTCGGGTATTACCGGTGTAGTAGATAATACTCCAGTAGAAGAGGAAAAGCCTGATGCACCTCAAGTAGATATCGATACGGATAATGCTTTAGATGCAGAGCTTGGAACGGAAGATACAACTTTACCTGATGACAATCAAAGTGATGACGAATCACAAAATCAAGATGATGTTAGCAACGAGGAGGTAGAGACTCCAGAACAACCTGATGAGAATAATCAAGGGGAACAAACGCAACCTGAAAATGACAACAATAGTTCAGAGGAAACAATTCCTGCTGAGCCTACAACAAGCCCAGTTACAATCACACCTATTGATGGTAATGAAGCAGTAGCTGGTAGTACTGTTCAATTCAAAATTAGCGGAGATGTTCAATCTGTCGAAGGCCTTGATGGATTAGATTATAGCATCTCAGGTGAATATTTAAATGTTTCAACTGTTGAAGGTGAAGCAACTGTTATTTCACCTGTTGTTATAGGAGCTGACGGAAGTTCAGCTACAACATCTGTAACTGTTAATGTTATAAACTAGATGCACGATGTTGTAAAATAACAGTTATAACAGATTAATTTTGAACGGAAACAGAATCTAAGAATCCTATTATAAAATGAGTAATTTGCATATAGAGTAGGATAAGACATTCAAATTTGCTAGTATGTCAATTAAATAAAGTGGTTTGATTATGCTATTTTATATAGTGTAATATTTGATTGATATACAATTTCTACATTTTATCCATTTTATGGAGATAATTCGTGTCAAACGTTTTTAACGCTTTGAATTGTAACACAGATCGCCTATATGGCCATACTCGTGTGAAGAATTGTAACGGAATGTATGACAATAAAAAGCAAAAAGAATTAATATTCTGCTTAAAATGTAAAGAAATCTCATATTTATGGGATTCTTTTTTTATGTAAAAAAATAGTGATAGTTTTAAACTATCACTTTAAAAATGCTATTGTAACACCGTAGCTACCCTCATAGTATCCTCCAAGTCTATGGTCTTTTACATAAGGAGAGTTTTCTAAGTATTTATGAACTTCTCTTCTTAGTATGCCACCATTTTTTCCATGTATTATTTTTACTATCTTTACGTTATTACAAACAGCATTATCTATAAATTTTTCTAAATTATCAAGTGCTTCATCTACAGTCTGGTGTCTAATCATAATTTCATCAATTGGAGGAGATGAGAGGTTTACTTTTACAGTAAAACTATTATTTATATTACTTTTATTATTTAATGTTTTTTCTACTTTGCCTTTATTAACTTTTATATATTTATCATTGTATAAAATTACAACATTTTGCTTAGATATATTTACTATTTTTCCAGCAATATTGCTGTCTTGTATTTGTACATAGTCACCTATGGTATACATTATATTTCCTCCTAAATCAACATTAGTATTATACCACATATAGCATATATGTACAATTAAAATTTATTTTAATATATTGAATATATATAACATTTTTGGTATAATTTATAACTAAATGGAAGGATGAAATATGGTAAAAAAAGAGAATATAAGAAATTTTAGTATTATAGCACATATTGATCATGGAAAATCTACTCTTGCAGATAGATTACTTCAGCTTACAGGTTCTGTTGACCAAAGAAAAATGCAAGAACAATTACTTGATAATATGGATATAGAAAGAGAAAGAGGAATAACTATTAAGTCACAAGCTGTAAGAATGAGATATACAGCAAAAGATGGACAAGAATATATTTTAAATTTAATAGATACACCAGGACATGTTGATTTTAATTACGAGGTTTCAAGAAGTCTTGCAGCATGTGAAGGTGCAGTTCTAGTTGTAGATGCAGCTCAAGGAGTTGAGGCTCAAACTCTAGCAAATGTATATCTTGCACTTGATAACGATCTTGAGATACTTCCTGTAATAAATAAAATAGATCTGCCTAATGCAAGAGTTGACGAGGTAAAAAAAGAAATTGAAGATATCATTGGTCTTGATACTGAGGGAATACCTTGCATTTCTGCTAAAACTGGGCTAAATGTAGAAGAAGTTTTAGAGCAAATAGTAAAGAAAATACCGGCTCCAAAAGGAGATGACAATAAACCAACTAAGTGTCTTATATTTGATTCTGTATATGATAATTATGAGGGTGCAATTGCTTTTGTGCGTGTTGTAGATGGAGTAGTAAAAAAAGGAGATAAAATAATTACAATGTCTAACGGTAAGGAGTATGAAGTGGTAAATCTTGGATACTTTAAGCCTGGCGGATATATAAAAGCAGATGAGCTTACTGCAGGTGAGGTTGGATTTCTTGCAGCAAGTATTAAAAATTTATCTGATATACGTGTTGGTGATACTATTACAACAGCTAGTAATAAAGCACAAGAGCCATTAAAGGGATATAAAGAAGTAAAGTCTATGGTATATTCTGGAATTTTCCCAGCAGATGGTTCAGATTACGAAGAGCTTAAGGAGGCCATTAATAAGCTTAAGTTAAATGACGCTTCTTTACATTATGAGTTAGAATCTTCATCTGCGTTAGGTCATGGATTTAGATGTGGCTTTTTAGGTCTTTTACATATGGAAATAATAGTTGAAAGACTAGAAAGAGAATATAACCTTGATATAATTACAACAGCCCCTTCGGTTATATATAGAGTGCATAAAACAAGTGGAGAAGTAATAGAGCTATATAATCCATCAGAGCTTCCATCTCCTCAAGAGATAAGTTATATTGAAGAGCCTATAGCACACACAGAGATAATTACACCTAAAGAATATGTAGGAAATGTTATGGAGCTTTGTCAGCAAAGAAGAGGAGAGTTTATTAATATGAAGTATATTGATGAGACTCGTGTAATGCTTGAATATAATTTGCCACTAAATGAGATTATATATGATTTCTTTAATAGCTTAAAGTCAAGAACTAGAGGATATGCTTCTTTTGATTATGAGGTAACAAAATATCAAAAATCTAATTTGGTAAAATTAGATATATTATTAAACGGTCAAATTGTTGATGCGCTATCTTTTATAGTTTATAGACCAAACGCTGAAGCAAGAGGAAGAAAGATTGCAGAAAAACTAAAAGAAATTATACCAAGACAGCTTTTTGAAGTGCCAATACAAGCAGCAATTGGAGGAAAAGTTGTTGCTCGTGAAACAGTAAAAGCAATGAGAAAAGATGTACTTGCAAAATGCTATGGTGGTGATATTACAAGAAAAAGAAAGCTTTTAGAAAAGCAAAAAGAAGGTAAAAAGAGAATGAGAAGAGTAGGAACAGTAGAATTACCACAAGATGCATTTATTAGTGTCTTAAAAATAGATGAATAGTTTTATATTAAAAAAATATTACAGAGCTATAAAATATAGTAGCTCTGTTTTTTTATATGTAGTTTTTTGTTGAAATTTATTTTGCTTTAGTATACAATAAATCTTAGTAAGGGGTATGTGTATGATAAATAGAAAAATAGTATTTATGTTAATATTTGTTTTTTGTATTTTAATTTGCAATAAATCAGCTTTTGCTGCTAATTATACAGATGAAGTAGATGAGATAGATCCAAATGCCAGTGCATCTAGTACTATAGATTATGGAGATTATTCATATATGATAGTAGAAAAAAGTAAAGGAAACTATGTAGCGTATATTGTAGACTATAGAGGAGATGCAACTGAGCTTGATGTTCCATCAACTATAGCTGGATATCCAGTATATGGACTTTATACAGAGTGCTTTGCAAACGGTAAAAATCTAAAAAAAATAAATATTCCTTCATGTGTAGGGGTAATATATCCAGATACACTTTTAAATTGCAGAAATTTAGAGAAAGTAAATATTGATAAAAATAATGTTACTTATTCTTCAGATGACGGAATGATTTATAGTAAAGATTATGTATTTTTTGTATCTTGCCCAGAAGCAAAAAAAGGAGAGGTAACCCTAAGAGATGAGACTGAATATATTTGTGATTATTCTTTCTTTAATGCTTCAAAAATTACAACTTTAAATATTCCTAAGAAAGTTTTTGATATAGGAGTATTAGCATTATATAATACTTCATCTTTAGAGCGTGTTAATATAGAGAACGGAAATAAGTTTTTTGTATTTTCAGATGGGCTTTTATATAATCAAGATAAGACTGAACTTATAAAATGTGTAGATACAAGAAGAAATTGTGTAAATATTGCAAGTAGTGTAAAGTCAATTCGAGAGTATGCCTTTTATGGCTGTAAAGAGCTTTTAGGACCATTAAACTTACCTGATGGATTAGTATCAATAGGAGAAGGTGCTTTTTGTGAGTGTAATAGTCTATCTGGAAAAATTGATTTTCCTTCTACACTTGATTCTATTGGAAATAAAGCATTCTATAATTGTTACAGTATAACTAATGTTGACTTTGACTCAGAAATTGAAGAGATACCAGATGATTGCTTTGGAAATTGTACTGGTTTAGAAGAAATTAATATTTCAAATAACATAAGAGAAATTGGAAAGAGAGCATTTTTTAATTGTAACTCTGTTAAGAGCTTATATTTAGGAAATAGTTTAAGAACAATAGGCAGTTGGGCTTTTGACTATCTTACTAGTTTAGATGGAGACTTGATTATACCAGATTCAGTTACAAAAATTGGAGACGCAGCATTTTTTAACTGTGAATCTCTAGATGGTTATATAGTAATCGGCTCAAATGTTCATGAAATAGGTGATAGTGTATTTTATAGAGCTGATAATGCACAAGCAATAATATTTAAAGGCTCTGTTCCTTCTATAACTTATGCAAGCTTTATAAAGCCTGACGTGCCATACTATTATTTAGAAGGTAGAGTTGGTTTTGAAAATCTTATAGAGGGAAAGGAAATGCTAACTTATGTTGACCATCCTAAAGTAACTTTTTTACTAGAAGATAATAAGTATAAAGAGATTAGTTTAAATAACTATGGTACATCAGTTGAGGAATTTGCTGCTCCTCAAAAAGAAAATTATAATTTTGATGGATGGTACTATGATCAAGATTATACAAAAAAATATAGTTTTTCAGATAAAATAATGAATAATGTTACTTTATATGCAAAGCTAGAAACAATAAATAGCATAGAGTTTTTACAAGATGAAGTTGAAATTGAAGAAGGAAACTCATTAAAATTAGACTATAAATATAATCTAGAAGATGGAGCTTCAATAGAATGGAAGTCAAGTGATACTAGCATTGTTGAAGTAGATGCAACTGGAGTTATAACAGCAAAATCAGAAGGACAGGCTATAGTTACAGCTAGTTATAACGATATTGTAGCACAAATTACAGTAAATGTTTTAAAAGAGAAAAATCGAATTAATTTTAATGAAGATGTTTTAAATATAGTTATTGGAAATATGCAAGATATTGATTTAAATTACCATTTGCTTAATAACGCTACTTTTGAAGATATAAATTGGAATTCTTCAGACACAAATATAGCTACAGTAGAAAACGGAAAAATAACTGCAATCTCAGAAGGTAATGTAACAATTACAGCTACATATGAAGATGCAGAAGATACAATCGAAATAAATGTATTAAAGCCTAATAAACTAGATTTTGTTTCTGATATAATTGATGTTGAGTATAGAAATAATTCTATTATTGAGTTTGATATAGATTACTATTTCAATGACGATGCAACTGAAGAAGATATTATATTTGAAAGCGATAATCCTGATGTAGTAAAAATAAATAATAATGAATTTGAAATTGTTGGCGTAGGAAAGGCAACTATTACTGCAAAATATAAAGATGTAAGTGATACTGTTGTAGTTAATATATATTCTATAGATAAATTAGAGTTTAATAAGCGAGGATATATAGTTAAAGTTGGAGACGTTGTAAAATTAGATTATTTGTTTGATTCTTTTGATAAAAATGAAGAAGACATTATATTTACTTCATCAGATGATGAGGTTGCAAGTATTGTAGATGGAAATATTGTAGCCAAAAGTCAAGGTAAAGTTTTAGTAACAGCAAAATATAATGATATTGTTGCTCAAATAAATGTAATAGTAAGTGATAATAATTATATTTTAGGAGATGCTAATTTTGATGGAATAGTAAATTCAGATGATGCAGCAGTAGCACTAGATATGTATAGATATGGAAATTCTACATCAGTTCAAAAAATGGTTGCTGATTTAAACTTTGATAATATAATAAATGCAGACGATGCAGCATTAATATTAGATATATATAGATATGGAGAATAAAGAGGGATTTTATGAAAAGAATATTTAGTTTTATTTTTATTATTTTGACATGTATAGTTTTATTTAGTAATACTATAAAAGCAGATGAGCCACAAGAGTATGATTCTTTTACAGATGGCTTTAAGTTTATTATTAATGATGATGGCGATAAAACTTGTACAATTACAGGATATGATAGCGCAGTATATACAAATATTATTCCAGAGGAACTTAATGGCTATGTTGTTACTAGAATTGGAAATGGTGCTTTTAAGGATATGCCTCAAATAGCAGGAGAGCTTTCTTTTCCAAATACTATTATTTCAATTGGAGAAGAAGCTTTTAGCGGATGTACTTATCTAACAAGGGTAAATTTGCCTAGTAGCGTAAAAGAAGTAGGAAGTAGAGCATTTTATCAATGCACATCACTTGAGGGAGTTAATCTAAATCGTGTTGAGATAATTGGAGATGCTGTTTTTTATAAATGTACTGGTTTTGAAAATAAAAACATTATAATACCAGATTCAGTAAAAGAAATAGGACAAAGAGTTTTTGCCTTTTCTAATATTGAGTCTGTTGAATTTACTGGTAAGAATTCTCCAGTAGTAGATGAGAATATATTTAGATTTTACGAAGGTAAGGTAATAATACCAAGTGATAGAAATGGATATACTGGTTCTGTTTGGAGCGGCTCAGATGTTAAGGGAGTTGAACTTACTGGTGATCTAAATAAAGATAATATGGTAAATTCAGACGATGCTGCTATTGCATTAGACTTATATAGATATGGAAATATATCAAAAGAAGATATAGATATTGGTGATATTAATAGGGATAATGTAATAAATTCAGATGATGCTGCTTTAATATTAGATATCTATAGATATGGAAAATAAGGCTTACGCCTTATTTTTTTTTGATAACTTCATATATACAACATAAAGAAATGCAAATATTAAAGATAAGCTTAGAATACTAAGTGATAGAGAAACAATATTTTGAGCACTAGGTATTATTAGTTTTGTTATAAAAAAGGAAATAAATAAAAGTATGCAAGGAATAAATAGCCAGTCAAAATAATTAAAGTTAAGGTTTATTTTTTTAAGTAAAAGATTTATACTAAATAGACCATTTAAATATTCACTTACATAAATTACAAGAATATATCCGAAAGTTCCCATATATGGTACACCAAAATAGATAAGTAATATAGAGGTTACAACGTCAATTATATTTATTCGCATTACATCAAGTTGTAAATCTAATCCTCTTAAAATATTGTCAACAATAAAATCTAAATACATAACACATATTAAAGGAGTAAGTATTTTTACATAGTAAGATACTTCTGTGTTTTTATATATTAAAAAGCAAATTAAATCAGAAGCAATGTATATAACAAAAGATATGTATAGTGAAGCAACAAGTGTGAGTTTGAAAATCTTTTTAGTTATATTTTGAATTTTTTCTTTATTTTTTGCCGCATAGAATCTTGAATACTCTGGAAGCAAAAGTGATGAGAAGCAGTTTATAAATATACTTGGCATTAAAACAAAAGGTAAGGCAATACCATGTATTAATCCATATCTAGATAAGGCATAATCATATGAAAATCCGAATTTCTGCAGTCTTAAAGGTATTAGTGTATGCTTAAGAGTAGATAGTCCTGAGCGAACAAAAGAAGTAAAAGAGATAGGTGCCGCTATTTTTAATATATTTTTTGTAATAGAGGAAGTATTGCTTTTTGTATTAATATTTGTATATAATTTTATATCTTTTTTATACATTATATAAGAATATAGAAAAGATATAAGCTCTGATATAAATATACTAATTCCAAAAGATAAAAAAGTAGGACTATTTATATATACTAAAGATACTATTATACCAGAACGAACTACGTGTGTTAAAAATTCTGTTATAATTGGCTCATTAACTCTCCTTAAAGCATTAAAATATCCACAAAAACATGAGCTTATTGCCATAAAAGGAAGAGAAAGTGCAAGTAAAATAACTATTCTATCATCTGGCAAGTTCCTTAAAAAAATAGAGCATATCTCATCTTTAAATATAATCGTTATAAGACATACAAAAACTGATATTATAGCGCATATCTTATATCCGATACGAGATGCTTTTACTATTGATTTATTATCATTTAGTTCATCTTTTTCAGATACAATTTTTGTTATTGCAAGTGGTACACCAAATAGCGATATTGTAACTAAAAAATTAAACATATTCATTATTAATGAATACGAGCCTAAAATAGTTGTTCCTATTTTCTGAGAGATATATGCGTTAGTAATAACTTCTATTATATTAATTATTCCAGTAGATATACTAAGCAGAGCAAAGTTCTTTATAAATCTTATCAAGAGTTTTCTCCTAATTCATCAAGAGAAGCAAATGTATAGCCTTGATTTTTTAGTGTTGTAATCAGTTCATCTAGTATCTCCATATTAGTCTTTGAAGTAGAATGTAGTAGAATTATTGCACCATTATGGACTCTTTTTAAAAGGGTAGACATTGCTTTTTCATGACTTGGCTGATTATTTTGTTCCCAATCAACATATGCTACAGACCAAAATACAGTAGTATATCCTAAATTTTGAGCATCCTCTAGATTTTGAGTGTTATATATACCTTGTGGCGGTCTATAGTATTTTTTCATTTCCTGCCCTGTTATAGCTTTATACTTTTCTTCATTTGGTATAATTTGAGCTTTAAAATCTTCAAATGTTGACATTTTAGACATATCTGGATGAGTTAGAGTATGATTTGCTACAATATGACCTTCATCGCACATTCTCTTTACTGTACCGGGATCTGAATCAAAAAAGTTACCAACGATAAAAAATGCTGCGGGAACTTCTTGCTTTTTTAGTGTATCTAATATTGAGTTAGTATATCCAGCTTCATATCCTACATCAAAAGTTAAATATATTTTTTTTGTATCTGAAGAATCTGTAAAATATGCGTTGTATTTTAGTAGTTCTTCGCTTGTTGCATTTCCTCTTGGAGTTTCATTAGGTGTAGAAAAAGATAGTCCCCATGAAGTGTTATTCGATGCAAGAGCAAAGCATGAGATACTAAATATGCATGTAAATAGTAGTATTGAAATAGAAAAAATTAGCTTTTTTCTTGTAATTATATAGTACATTAAATCACCTTAGTAAAGTATATTAATTATATTTAAAATTATTAAAATAAATATTAAAGTTTGAATATAATTTATATATATGCTAAAATATATTACATGTAGTATGGAGGTTAAGTATGTATATATATGTAATAAGACATGGGCAAACTGATTGGAATATAGAAAAAAAGCTTTTATCATATACTGATATTCCTTTAAATGCTATTGGGATAGAACAGTGTAAAGAGGCAGAAAAACTAGTTAAAAATTTAAACTATGATTTAGTTATTTGTTCACCAATGCTTAGGACCAGACAAACTGCTGAAATTGTTAATAGTCAAAAAAAAGAGATTATTTTAGATAAAAGGCTAGTTGAAAGGAATGCAAATTCACTAGAAGGAATTGATGTTAGAAACTTTAATTATAGAGATTTTTGGACATTAGGAAAAGATAAGATGGAAGACTCTGAAACAATAGAAGAATGTAAAAGTAGAGTATATGAATTCTTAGATGAATTAAAAGAAAAATATAAAGGAAAAAATCTACTTATTGTAACACATAATGGCATATGTCGCATAATATATACGTATTTTAATGGATTTTTAAAAAATGGAGATATATTTGATAAAGGACATAAAAACGCAGAAATTAAAATGTATGAGTTAAAATAAAAAACACTTTAGCTTTGGCTTAAAGTGTTTTTTTACATTAATATATTAATACCTTTGTTATAGTTTTTCCCAACTAAGCATAAAGAAAAATCATTGCAGTTATATGTGTATCCGTTTAGATTGCTATTTACTTGAGAGTGAAGTGTCATTTGAGATATTTCAGTTGTCTCATTTTCCCATTTTTTCTTTCCAATTTTATCATTATAGTTACTAACATTTAAAGATAGGTTTGCACCTATATTTTCAATATATTCAACTAAATAGTCAACTTTTTTTATTTTATAGTTTTTATTAAATGATGAATCTCTTTTTGAATATTCAAAATTATCTGTATGAATTATAATATTTTTTTTAGAAATTAAAGAAATTTTTCCATCTATGCAAAGAATAAACCATTTATTTTGAGTATTATCCAATATTGTAATTATTTTTTTGTCTTTTGTTTTTATTGGGTTTGTTTTTATATTTGTCACATAAAGTGTAGTATTAGATATAAAGTCTTTTATTTTTGGATATTTTTCTAAATCAATATGTCTATTTATATCTTTTAAATATTTTTCCTTATCAGTATTATTTAATTGTTCAAAGAATTTTGTCATATTTTACCTCCAGTGTGAAATTATATCAAAGATAATACTAAAAGTCAAATTTAGTATACATAAAATTTAGCTTACGTACTTGAATTTTATACAATGATATAATATAATTAAAATATTTGAAAGGTTATATTAAATATGAAACTAGAAGGAAAAATTGCAACAATTATTTTTAAAAATGAGATAAATAATTGGACAGTATTATTAGTAAAGCAAAATACTGGATATATAACATGTGTTGGTGAAACAGATGAGATTGAAGTAGATGATGATATTGAGTTTGAAGGGGAAATGGTATCACACAAAGTATATGGTGAGCAATTTAAATTTTCTTCATATAAGAAAGTTTTGCCAAAGACAACTGCAGCTTTAATTTCATATATAGCAGATAACATTGCAGGAGTTGGAAAAAAAACAGCCAAAAATATTGTTGATATGTTTGGTGATGAGACAGTAAATGTAATTAGGTTTTCAATGGATAGACTATATGAAGTTAAAGGCTTAAATACAGAAAAAATAGAAAGACTAAATGAGTTTTTTAATACTGAATGGGAAAAGTGGAATACTATTGAATTTTTAAGTCAATTTCAAATATCTACAGTTATTGCAAATAGAATATATCAAGCTGTTGGAAAAGATACTATCGAGATAATAAAAGAAAATCCATATAGTTTACTTGGTTTTGTTAAGTCTTTAAATTTTAAAATTGTAGATGCAATTGGAAGAAAAATTGGAATATCTTTAAGTAATCCAGATAGACTTGATAATGGAATATTGTATGCAATTGATAAGATAACTGAATTTGGTCATACTTGTGTTGAAAAAGAAAACTTGTTAAATTACTGTATTGAGCTTTTAGAAGTAGATGATGCTGAAATATCACAGAGTATAACAAGACTTGTTCTTGCAAATAAATTATACATAGATAAAATAGATATGCAAGATTTTGTATTTAGACAAAGTATGTATTTAGCTGAAGAAGATGTGGCAAAAAGTATTATTGAGCATACAAGGCAAAACATAAAAGTAAAAGATTTATCTTCTTTAATAAATAAAGTAAGTAAAGATAATCAAATTACATTATCAGATGAGCAAAAAAATGCTATATCAACATGTTTAAATAATATGATATCAATTATTACTGGAGGACCAGGAACTGGAAAAACAACAATAATAAAATGCTTAATAGATATATTAGAAGAGCAAAAAAAGAACTATGTCTTATGTGCGCCAACAGGAAGAGCAGCAAAAAGAATAACACAAACGACAGGCAAAGAGGCAAAGACCCTTCACAGATTACTAGAAATTTCAAAAATTGATGACAATGATATAGATCTTTTCTATGAATACCAAGTAAAACAAGTCGAAGATGAAGTGGTTATAGTAGACGAGGCATCCATGATTGATATAATGATGATGAATAATCTAGTAAAAGGGATAAAGCCTACAACGCAACTAATAATAGTTGGAGATGTAAATCAATTGCCATCTGTAGGACCGGGAAGCGTTTTAAAGGATATAATTGCGTCAGATATCGTTCCTACTGTAGAGTTAAAACAGATTTATAGACAGAGTGCCAAAAGTGATATAGTTATGAATGCCCATAGAGTAAATGAGGGATTATATCCAGAATTTAAAACAAAGGATACTGACTTATTTTTTATTTCAACTAAGACAATTGAGCAGACTATTAATGAGATTGCTTCTTTAATATCTTATAGACTTGAGTCATACTCAAATCTTGATGTATTAAAAGACTTGCAAGTACTAACACCAGTAAAAAAAACAGAGCTTGGTACAATAGAGCTAAATGAGAAGATTCAGGATATATTAAATCCTAAATCAGAATCTAAAAAGCAAATTGAGTTTCAATCTAAAATATTTAGAGAGAATGATAAGGTAATGCAGATTATTAATAATTATGATAAGAAATACTCAATAGATGGCAAATTTTTTGAAGGAATATATAATGGAGACATTGGATATATTGACTTTATTGATACAGAAAATGAAAGACTATATGTAAAATTTGATGATGATAGATTAGTAGAATATGATTTTGAAGAGCTAGATCAATTAGAGCATTCATATGCAATTACTATTCATAAGTCTCAAGGATCAGAATTTGACTATGTAATACTACCAATTTTTACAGGATATAAAAAACTACTTACAAGAAATTTATTATATACTGCAATGACTAGAGCTAAAAAGATGCTTATAATTATTGGGAATAGAAGCGTTGTAAATTATATGGTTGATAATTTAGACTCAAGAAATAGAAAAACAGGTCTTAAAGAAAAGCTTGAGAAATTATTATATATAAATGATATTAAAGTAAAAAAATAGGTATAAAGTTAGTGTTTTTCTCAAACAATAAATACAGCTAGTTGTTTGAGGTGATTAAATGAATTATACCAGTATAGTAAAAAGAATAGATAATTTGGGAAGAATTGTACTTCCAAAAGAGATAAGAAGAAAGTTAAAACTTAGAGAAAATGATGAAGTTGAAATAATACTAAATGATGAAAGCTCTGTAATAATAAAAAAGTATTCAGCTATTACCGAATATGAAAAAGAATGTGTAATACTCATAAATATATTAAATGAGCTAATTGAGAATGGTTCGGTTTTAATAACTGATAATAGCTCTGTATTAATGTGTGGAAAAAAAGAAGACGAGTATTTAGTAAATAAAAAGCTATCAAAAAGATTTTTAAATATACTACAAGACAGAAGAATTTTTACAGAAAAAACTAGTCCAACTTTTGATATGTTTGATATGGAAGAGGGTATATTTGCCAAAGCAATAGTTCCAATAATCGTTGATTCTAGTGTATCAGGGGCTGTTGTTGTATATTCTAAGGATAAAAGAACTAATTTAAAAGATAGAGACCTAGAGCTTATAAAATTTTCTTCTTTATTACTATCAAGTAAAATTAAAACTTAATTTTACACTAATGTTACAAAAAAACTAAAATATTTTATATTTAAAACAAATTATTTCTTTTTTTACTATGTTATGTTAAAATTTAAATATATAGATATATTGTGAAAGAGTGTTGATAAATGGAAGAGAGAATTGATTTAATTAAAAAAAGTTTAAAAGGAGATAGAAAAGAGGATATCGCATTTTTAAATGCGATGCTTGCTACTCAAAATAGAATAGTAGATGAATCTTTAGCAACAATCGAAGCAATTAATACAGTATTAAAAGAAATTAATGAAGAAAATATAAAAAATGATGTAGAAGAAAATACAGAAGATGTCACTGAAGATAGTGATATAGTTCAAGAAGATGAAAATAAAGAGCCTCAAGAAGAAAAAAGCCCTGAAGAAATAGAAATTGATAATCTTATAGATGAGCTTACAAACAACTTAGATAAAGAAGATGTGGATGAGGCTTTAAAGAGTATAGAGGAGATTATTCCTAGAATTGAGAATATTTCAAAAACAGATGATGAAAATGTGCTATATTGTAGCTTTTCATCTGATTTTGAAAAGATGATATTTGAAAATATTTTTGCAAATGAAAAAGAGGTAAGAAATACTCCTTATGCAAATGATATTGTGTATATACTATATTCTGATATTCTTTTAAAAAAGAAAAGACGTAAAGCGGCAATGGATGCGCTTGATAGAGCAATTTATTGGAATTTTTTAAATAGAGAAGCCAGATCTAAAAAAATTGATTTATATTTTGATAGAAAAGAATTTGTAAAATGTCTTGATGCAATAAAAAAATTACAGATGATTTCATATACAGCTCGAGATATTGCTGATTGCTATAATAAATATGCATATGTATTTAATAGTTTAAAAGATAAAAAGTCAGCGTATGCTTTATATAGATTAAGCTATAATTATTTTGAAAATCCTAATGTACGTACTGTATATGAGTCTTTTGAAAAAGAAGATCCAACTTTAAAAGAGCTATCACTTGAAGATATTGTTAATATAGCTCAAGAAAATGAAGTTGAAATAGGGCCTAATAGTAAGATTATAAAAGCACATAGGGATATAACAACAAAGCTAATTGAAGCGGGTGCAATACAAGAGGCTAAAATAATGATACAAAATGATTATGCTATGACTAGAGAAGAAGCTATTGCAAAAATTTATGATCAGCTTTTAGAGTTAGAAGAAAGTGAAAATAATAATACAGAAGATAAAGTAAAAGAGGATGAGAATCATCAACAGAAAAAGAGGGTAGCAAAAAAGAAGAGTTCTACATCTTCTAAGACAACAACTAAAAAAGCTACTAAATCAAAATTAAAGTAAAAAGGAGATGATTAATTAAAATCATCTCCTTTTTTAAGAAAGGAAATTAAAATTATGTATTATGCTATTGAAAACAATAAATTTGTTCAAGTGAAAGTAATTGATGGCGATAAAAAAAATATAGCATTACTATCTTTAGAAGAACTTAAAAGAGATTATGAAAAGCTAGGTGTAAAGCAAGAGTGCATTACCTGGTGTGAAGATGAGATAAAGAGATTTTCTAATAGATTTGAAGTGTATGAAGATTTTAGTTTTTCTAGCATGGAATTTATAAATTTATCACAGAGCAAGAAAAATGATAATAGAGTTGTCTTTATAATTAAAAAGAATATTTTTATAGCTATAATATTAGAAGATACTAATAGATTTGTAGAGTCTATATTAAAAGAGGCTTTAAAAATAGAAGCCAATAATCTTACATTAGATAGATATATATCTTTAGTCTTTAATAGAATGATAGATGGCACTGAAGATTTAATTGATAAATATGAAGATAAAATTTTGGCTTTAGAAGATAAAGTAATTAATAACTCTAATCAAAAAGATATGAATAATTATATATTTAAAATTAAGAGAATACTCTCATATTATTTAAAATACTATAAATCATTAAATAGGTTTGTAGATTTAATTAAAGAAAACTATGAGATAATAACTGATAGTTTTGAGTGTAGATATATGGAAATATTTGGAACAAGAGTTGAAAGGTTTATTAGTGATATTGAATATTTACTTGATGCACTTATTCACATTCAAGATTTATATACCACATCATTAGATTATAGTTTAAATAATATAATGAAAGTTTTTACGGTTGTAACAACAATTTTTTTACCGCTTACTTTAGTTACGGGGTGGTATGGAATGAATTTTAAAAATATGCCTGAGCTTACGTGGAAATATGGATATTTAGGTGTTATTGTTTTTAGTGTTATTGTTGTTTTATTATGTATTGTATTTTTTAAAAAGAAAAAGTTGATTTAGGAGGATATTATGGTATTTTCAAGTTTAACATTTATATTTTATTTTTTACCTATTGTTTTAATACTATATTATATAGTTCCAAATAAATTTAAAAATATAATATTATTTTTATCATCTTTGGCTTTTTATTTCTTTGCTGAACCCAAATTTGGCATTTTAATGATAGTTTCAATACTATCTACATATATACATGGAATTCTTATGGATAAGCACAAAGAACATAAAAAGATAATAACGATCTCTTCAGTTATAATAAGCTTATCTTTTTTAGTATTTTTTAAATATACTGATTTTATAATTGAAAATGTAAATATGCTTTTTAATGGAGAATTTGATCTCTTAAATTTAGCTTTACCAATAGGAATTTCTTTTTATACATTTAAAATGATAAGTTATATAGTAGATGTATATAAAAATAAAGTAAAGCCACAAAAAAGCTTTTTAAAGCTTGCAACATATGTATCTTTGTTTCCTCAATTAATGGCGGGACCAATTGTAAGATATTCAACAATTGAAAAAGAACTAGATGATAGAGAATATACCTTTTCTAAATTTTCAAATGGTGTAAGAAGGTTTATCATTGGCCTATCAAAAAAAGTACTAATAGCTGATGTTTTGGGTGATTTAATAAGTAGTTTTAATATGGCTTCTGAAAAGACAGTATTATTTTACTGGATATATGCAGTTGCAATAACACTTCAAATATATTTTGACTTTTCTGGATATTCAGACATGGCAATTGGACTTGGAAAAATGTTTGGGTTTAATTTTCCAGAGAACTTCAATTACCCATATATCTCAAGAAGTGTTACTGATTTTTGGAGAAGGTGGCACATAACTCTTGGTACATGGTTTAGAGATTATGTATATATTCCTCTTGGAGGAAATAGAGTAGGTAAGATAAAATGGTTAAGAAATATTTTAATTGTATGGATGCTTACTGGTCTTTGGCATGGAGCGGCATGGAATTTTATTTTGTGGGGATTATTATATGGTGTTTTACTTGTAATAGAAAAGCTTGGTTTACTAAAAATACTTGAAAAAATACCTGCATTTTTATCAAGAATATATGTAATGTTTGTTGTAATTATTGGTTTTGTTATATTTAGTGGAGAAGGAGTAGAGCAGATATTAGAAAATATAGGTGGCTTATTTGGAATTGGAGTAGATAAATTAACTAATGCTGAAAGTATGTATTATTTAGTAAATTATGCATCAATATTTGTAATTTCAATTCTAGCTTCAACACCAATTTTAAAAAATATTGTTAAAAAATTAAAAGAAAAAATACCAAGAATAATTAATATTTTTGAACCACTAGCATTATCATTACTTTTAATAATATGTGTAAGTTATTTAGTTGATGGCTCATTTAGCCCATTTTTGTATTTTAGATTTTAGGAGGTATAAGTTATGAGTGATAAAATAAAAGATATTATTGTATCTGTACTATTTGTTGCAATCATAGTTAGTACCTTTATAATAAATATAGCAATAAAAGATAGTGATGTATCTACATCTGAAAGAAGAAAGCTTGCACAATTTCCAAAAATTAACCTAGATAGTATATCTAGTGGAGAGTTATCAGATACAGTCGAAGAATATGCAATGGACCAGTTTTTCTTAAGAGATGAGTTTAGAAGTATAAAGTCTTTTATAAAGCTTGATATTTTAAGACAAAAAGATAATAATGAGCTTTTTATTATAGATAATAATATATATAAGATGGAGTATCCATTAGATGAAAACTCTGTAATGAATATTACAAATAAAATAAATAATATTTATGAAAAATACTTATCTGATGAAGCAAAAGTCTTTTATACTATTGTTCCTGATAAGAACTATTATTTAGATAGCAATTTAATGTATTTAAAATTAGACTATCGTAGACTTGAAAATATTATGAAGGAAAATATTAATTCAAATATTAAATATATAAATATATTTGATGAACTTTCTAGCAATGATTATTATAGAACTGATACGCATTGGAAACAAGAAAATATTACTAAGGTTGCAGAAAAAATTGCAAATGAAATGGGATTTTTAAATAGAATTACTTTAGATTTTGAGAAAAAAGAATATTCTGGATTTTATGGTGCGTACTATGGTCAATTAGTAAAAAAAGTAGAGCCAGATAACATATATTATTTAACAAATAGTATAATAGATAATGCTAAGACGTTTAATTATGAAACAAATAAAGAAGGAAGTGTTTATGATATTTCAAAAGCAGATTCTTCAATGGATAAATATGATTTGTTTTTATCAGGTGCTACACCGATAATTCAAATAAGAAATGAGAATTCTACTATCGATAAGGAGTTAATCATATTTAGAGATTCTTTTGGTAGTAGTATTGCTCCTTTATTTACAGAGGCATATAGTAAAATAATATTAATTGACATAAGATATATTTCTACAGATTTATTATCTAAATATGTTGAGTTTAATAATACACAAGATGTATTATTTTTATATAGTACTTTAGTTATAAATGAGAGTGGAGCATTAAAATAGAGAGGAAGTTTTTTCCTCTCTATTTATATACCCGATACAGTAATCATATTGCTTGCCCACTGTTTATAGTAAAAAGGTCTAGGATGAACTCCATCACTTTCATATACTCTGCCATCTGGACTGTTATTTAAAATAAATGAGTTATCTATAAATGTAACACCTCTAGAATTACATAGCTCTTTTAATCTTGAGTTAAATTCCTCTTGATAATTGTATGCTGGATTTTTCTCTTTAGCTTCGCTACTTACTGGTAAAACAGAATTTATACATATTCTAGTATTTGGTAACACAGATGCAAGATAATCTAAGACGGTTGTATAAGCGTTAATATATCCATTAACATTACCATTCCAACTTAGCAGATCATTTGCTCCATAAGCTATAAAAAGTACATTTGGATTATATTGTATAACTGGATTTAAATCTTCAGTCATGTTTTGAATGGTTCTACCTCTAGTCCAAACAACGCTAGAAGAATTTAGGACCCCATAAGCTGTAAGTCCTTCTGCGGTGGAATCACCAATTACCATGGCTCTTGCATTTAAAAATTCTCTAGCACTGTCACCATTAAAAGAAGGTGGCAAGTTTTGCTCTACTACGCTTTTGAGCTCTGCTAGTATTATTTCTTGTTTTTTAAAATTAATGCTATTTAAATTGTAATCGGATGTAATATCTATATTTATATCTAATTTTTGAGATATAAGTATAAAATAAATTAAATATCCTAAAAATATTATAAATAATATACTAATTATTAAATTTATTATTTTAGCTTGAGTTAAGCTGCTTTTTGCACCATTTCTCATATAAAAAACCTCTTTTAATTATATATAAAATTATATGACATCATATTAATATTTTCAACAATTATAACTTAAATATAACATATATTTACAAAAAATAACTAGTATGATAAAATATTTGTTGTGGAGGTGGAATATGAAAAACAAAACATTTTTGGCTATTGCAGTGATTGTTATTTTAGTAATTGCAGTTATTGTTGGAATAAATGTGACAAGTAAGGGTGAAAAAGAGGAAAATATTGAAGGTACACTTGATAGTCTAATGACAAGACTATATGAGGGAATACCAGATGATCAAAAGCCATATTTAGGAAATACTGTTGTTACTTCTGAAAATGTAGAATACTATTTAGGAACAACTGACATTGAATATAAAGAGGCATTAGCATCTGAGCCATTAATGAGCTCAATAGCTCATTCTGTTGTACTTGTAAGATTAAACTCTCAAGAAGATGCAGAATCTGCAAAAGAAAAAATTGAGACAAATATTAATCCAGCAAAATGGGTTTGCGTTGAGGTTGATAGACAAAATGTAAAGGTAGCAAGTAGAGGAGATTTAGTAGTACTTATTATGGACAATGAGCTTGCAGATAAAATACTAGAAAATTTCAACAATCTATAATAAAAGTATCAAGTAAAAACTTGATACTTTTTTATAGCTCATTTTTTAATCTATTTATTGCATTTAGTATATCTTCTCTTTTTCCAAATCCAGTAAACCTGAAATAATTTTCTCCGTTTTCTCCAAATCCGCTACCAGGTGTACCTAAAATCATAAATTTCTCCAGTAGATAGTAGAAAAAATCCCAGCTTGACATATTGTTTAGAGTTTTTATCCATACGTATGGAGAATTAACAGAAGAGCTATTTTTAGATATAAGACCTTTAGACCTAAAAAAATCAAATAGTATTTTAGTATTTTCTAAATAATAATTAATATTTTTTTCTAATTCCTTAAATCCATCATTTTCATAAATATTATACATTGCATACTCACTTAAAAAGGATGGACCATTATATTTTGTGTCTTTTAGTCTTTTAAATATAGAATTAGCTAAAACATTATTCTCTAGTATTATATCTTTAGGGACTACTGTATAAGATAGCCTTATTGGAGTAAATCCGGCTGTTTTAGAGTAGCTTTTAAACTCTATAGCTACTTTTTTTGCGTCTTTTATTTCATATATGCTATGAGGTATATCTTTATCTTGAATAAACGCCACATATGCTGAATCAAAAAATATTATGAACTCATATTTT
>CALXAR010000007.1 GCA_944386345.1 uncultured Clostridia bacterium | reverse complement strand
CTTGCAGATGGAAAAATTGTTTCCTATGGTTCTGTAGATCCTTCTTTTAAAACAAATTCATATAGTTATGGAGATAACTATAATTATGATGAAAGAGGCGTGTTACATGGCTGTATACATAACAACAATGGTAAAATTGATGGAGGAATATTTTATAATAAAGCGGTTGGAGGCTTTAATGAATTATATAGCCTTTTTGAGTCTACATATATGAGTAATCCAACAAAATATTTAAAGGGATTATCACAACAAAGCGTACTAATCTATAATGCTTTATGTACACACAATGGGTATGAGACGCATTTAGAATTTAATGAGGATTTTTTCTATATAAACGAACAGTTTAAAGAATTTGGTACTTCAATTAGAGAATATTTGTTTGATTTAAATAAAGAAAGCGAGTTAAAAGCTATAAGTAATAAGCAAAATATTGAACTATCAAATCGTTCATATTATATAATGAATCCAGCGTGGTTTTTCCCAAGTGGAATTACTTCAAATTTTGGTGATAAAAATATTGCAATATTTGATTATAATGTTGATACAAAATCATTAGTTGCAATCACTGTTTCTGAGGATATATTTAGAAGATATGATCCTATTGAATTAACAACAGAAGAAAAATCAAAACTTGTAGCAGGTAGAGCTGAATACGCAGAAGCGATAGAAAAATTATACGAAGAAGGTGGACTTTATGATGTTGAGCCGCAATCAACTGATGTTACAACTTTAACTGCTGGAGAATTAAAAGACAGTAAAAAGCAAGGTATAACAAGTTATGTAAATGCAATAAGAGTTGCTGCGGGGTTACCAAAGTTAAGTATAGATGAAGATGCTTTTCTTGTGGCACAGCATATTTCAACATTAATTAGTTATAGATTAACAGAACTTGGGCTTCCTATACAGCATATTCCACCACAACCGGACGGCTTATCAGATGAATATTATAAAATAGCTGTACAAAATGGGCTAGGTTTTGCAGAAAATTTGGGTTATTCTTCAACAGCATCTACAGAAAGAGTAATGATGAGATACATTAATATGTTTTTAGAAGATGGCTCAGAAGATCCACAAGTTTTTTCGCATAGAGCTAGAATTTTAAATCCTAGTTATACAAAGTTTGGATTTGGTATAAGTCCATATACATTTTCTAACGAATTTGGTGGAACAAGAGACACTGATATATTTTTAGAGGCTTGGCCTGCAGAAGGTATTACTTTCTTAGAGTCTGTTTTACCAGATAATAGAAAATTTAAATGGACAGCTAGATTTTTAGATAAATACACAGTTACATCCAATACAACAGTAACTGTAAAGTGCTTAAATACAGAAGAGACATGGGAGTTTAATGAGGAAACAGATACAAGCTCTGTATACTTTAAAAGATATACAACTTCAATTCAATCAATAAATAATAAGGTGGCATTTTTTAATTCACAAATTGTTCCTGAAAATGGATATGTATATGAGATAACTGTACATAATTTAAAAAATGATGATACAAATTCGACTGAGGATTATACATATAGATCAGTATTTGAATATGCTGATGAGGCAAATATTCCAAGTGCAAATGGGGCTTTAAGCATTGAAATTGACAGTGAGAACATGTATAAAGTAGATGGAAGAGAAAATGTATATAATATTCCAATTGGAGTTGAAGTTAAGCTTAGTGCAAAAGAAACAGAAGCTGTTTTAGATAATAAAGTTACATGGACATCATCAAATGAAAATGTGAAAGTAACACAAAATGGTATAGTTTTAGCAGAAGGTGCGTTAGATGAGGAAGTAACAATTACTGTTACATATGATGGAAGTGAGACTGGAGCTAGTATAACTCTTATTCCTTTTTATAAAATAGAGCAAATTAAGATAGGAAGAGTACCTACTTCGCCAGACGATGTACCAGATACAGATGAAAATTCATATGAAGTATTAAAAGGAGAAAGTGTTGATTTACAAATTGAGTATATTCCAAATTATGCAACAGAGGAAGCTGATATTGAATGGAAAGTAATAAGCAAATCTAGTGAAAGTGTAGAGTATAGTATTGATGACCCAGATATTAGAAAATATATTGCTGTAGATATATTAGATGAAAATAACAGCTTAATAAGAGTTACTGCTGTTGATGCTGAATTAAATAACAACAAATATATATTAAAAGCATATGCAAGAGGTATAAGTGGTACATATACTGGAATATATAATATAGATGTTAATGTACCATTAGATTATATTAGAATTAAAGCAACATCTGATGGAGTAACTACATCAAGTGAGGGCTTAAATTTACCTCAATATGTAACAATCGATTTTAATGAGTTTTATGAAAAAAATGGAGATAATATTTTAGATTTGGCTACTGATTTTGCACCAGAAAACACAACAGTTGATAGAACTTTGGTTTGGAATGTAGATAATGCAAACGTATTAACAGATTATGATGTCTCAGGAAAATATAGAATAGATAGTGAGGGACAAGCAGTTATTACTGCATATAATAAAGATTCTAATTTTACTGCATATATGTATGTCGATATTTCCTCTGAGTTAGAGAGCGTATCTATTAGTAGTGAAAATTCAGATATTAAATTAAAGCAAAACAGTAATGGAGAGTTTACTGCAGAAGATACCCTAAAAACAGAAAAATATCCAAGTATAGATACTGATAAAATACTATATAAATCTTCAAATGAAGAAATAGCAACAGTGGATGAAAATGGTAAAGTTACATTTAAAGATAAGGGAATAGTTACTATTACTGCTTATAGTCAAGCAGATGAAGATATAAAAGATGAGTTTACATATAATGTTAGTATTCCTGCTACATCAATGTATTTTAATTATGCATATTCAACTCAATATGTAAAACTTGGTGAAAGTATACAGTATGAGGCAGTATATAGACCACTACAGTCTGATGTTAAAAATTACATAAAATATACATCAAGTAATCCAAGTGTTGCAACAGTTGATAAAAATGGTATTGTAAATACAAAATCAACAGGTGTAACTACAATTACAGCTACATTAGATGGAAAATATACAAGTACTGGCAATACAATGACAAGCTATTATACTGTAAGAGTACATATTCCAGTAGAAAGTGTATCTACAGAAGATAAATGTACTGTTATGATTGAAGAAGAGCCATATACACTTACAGTTGAGATTAATCCAGAAAATACAACAGATGATGTAAGCGTTAGATGGGAAAGTAGCGATACAAGTGTATTGACAGTAGATAGTTCAAGTGGTAAAATAACACCTATAAAATCAGGAAAAGCAACTGTTACAGCCATTGTAACAGCTACAAATGGAAGGGGTACAACTACATTTAAAAGCACAACGATAGTAACATTAAAGAGTATAAACGATCCAAAATATTTAAAAGGTGATTTGGATAGAAATGGTGTTGTAAACTCTGACGATGCAGCTATTGCTTTAGATTTATATAGATATGGAAATGAATCATATGAAGATCTTCAAATTGGAGATATGGATGAAAATGGTTTAATAAATTCAGATGATGCAGCTTTAATATTAGATGTATATAGATATGGATTATAATAATTCTAAGAGTCAATTTATCTAATTTAAATTGACCCTTAGAAAACTAATAAAAGGTGAGGTAAATTTATATGATTAAACGAAATAAATTAAAATTATTTTTGATAGGTATTATATTTGTTTGTTTTACATTATTTTCTAAAACACAAGTGAATGCTTCAAGTTCATTGTCATCAAATGAGCTTTTAAAATTTAATAATTATACAATAAAAAAAGATACAACCATAGAGCAAATAAATGAAAATTTTGGTAAGCCAAGGATAGAGTATGACTCACCTTTTGGTGGGAAAGCGTGTACCTATTATGATGATGAATATATGTGGATGCTACATATAGAGACAAATGCTAGTGGAGAGATAAAGGGATATGGTTGCATTAATGGAGATTTTATTGCTAGAAACTATTCACAAGGTGATGACTATTCTTCTGTAGTGTGGTATATGTCAGGTACTGTTATAGATGATGATGATGATGGAAAAGTTGTTGGAGTATATGAATATAATGTTACAAGTAAAGATGTTGAGTTATACAAAGCAAATTATATAAGTTCGTCTGATTATTTATATAATTTGCAAAAAAGCTCTTTAGTTGTAAGTAAAATACTTGCCAAAAAGCATAACTATGATTTTCCACAAACATATATAGATGAAGATATATTCTATATGAATGAAGAGTTAAAAGACAATGGAACTGACTTATATAATTTTGCAAGATCTACAGGAAAAACTACATATATTTCTTTAGTTTTATCTGGAACAGATTTTTGTGATTATGAGCTCCCAAATCCACTTATGCTTGGAAAACAAACAGAAAACTATACAAGAGCTGAAAATTATAAATATGTATTTTATGATATGAAAGTGCAAGATAAAGATTCATTTAGATTGTATACAACAATACTATTTGTAGATCCAGCTTTCTTAGAGCAAAAGGAAACAGTACCTCTAACTAGTAATGAAATATCATTGTTAGATGCAGTAAGAGCTAAATATCAAGAATTTACTCAGCATGGACAATCTATTACTAAAAATTTTGATATTGAGCCACAGTATAAAGAATTGCCTCTTGTTGCAGGTAAGTGGTCCGATATGGCTTTACTTATGGTAACAGATTATATAAACCTTGCAAGATTAGGTTTAGGGTTACACGAGCTTGAATTAAATCAAGATATTGCTGATGCAGCACAGCATAAAGCAGCATTAGTTGTATATAATAAGTCTCATGGATATACTGGTGGTCATTTTCCAGAGCAACCAGAAGGGGTTGATGATGATTTCTTTAGTAAAGCACAAAGCTATATGACAGAAAACTTATATACTGGAGATATACAAACAAGTATAGTATCAGCATTAAACGATGGATATGGTGATCCTATTGAATGTGGTCATAGATATAATTTACTTGACCCATCAGCTACACAGTGGGGAGTAGGCGCAGTTGGATCAGGAGGACTATCTTTGGGATGGCAAGGAGTTCATAAGGTTTCTGGCTTTGAAAGCTATACAAATGAGCTTGTAGCATGGCCAAGTAATGGAATATTTACTATGGATTTAGCTTATAAAGGTATTGGAAATTGGACTGCTAGATTTTATAAAAATTATAGTGTGTCATCTAATACAGAGGTTACAATAAAATGCTTAAATACAGGGAAAACTTATGAGATAACACAAGAAAATAAAAACAATTCTGGCAGGTTTTTGCAAGTTACAGGCTCAAATCTAATAACTTTTCGTGATGATACAATAGCATATGAAAATGGTGATGTATTTGAAATAACATTACATAATGTTATAGATAGAGCTAAAGGTAATAGTACTGATTATACATATAGAAGTGTTTTTATGAATATGTCACAAATCAATAAAGTTGGTGTATCAGATATTAAATTAAGTAAAGAGAGTATAGAATTATTACCAGGAGAAAGTATAAAAATTGATACAACAGTTGCTCCAGATAATGCGACAAATAAACTTTTAAGATATACTTCATCGGATGAAGACATAGTAACTGTAAGACAGGATGGAACAATTTATGCGAGATCTGCAGGAAAAGCTATAATAACTGTTACAAGTTATAGTACAACCGGTCTTAGTAAGACAATTAGTATTGTTGTAAATGGAGATACTCAAGAAGAACCAGAAACACCAGGAGAATATATAAAAGGTGATCTAGATAGAAATAGTGTAGTAAATTCAGATGATGCAGCTATTGCTTTAGATTTATATAGATATGGTAATGTTAGTGCAGAAGATTTACTAATAGGAGATATGGATGAAAATGGCTTAATTAATTCAGATGATGCAGCACTTATTCTTGATGTTTACAGATATGGAAAGTAATATAGTAAAAGGAGAAATATTTAAATGAGTTTAATATATGGAATAAACCCAGTTACTGAAGCCATAGTTTCAGGAAAAACAATTAATAAGATATATGCTCAAAAAGGTAATAAAGAGGTATATCAAGTTATTCAAAAGGCAAAAGACAAGAAAATAGTAGTTGTCGAGGCAGAAAAATTAAAGTTAGATAGAATGATTACTTCTGAAAACGAAAAGCTAAAAAATTCACAGGGGATTGTAGCCTCTGTCACAGATTATAATTATTTTACTATAGATGATATTTTGCAAGAAGCTTATAAAAGAAATGAATCCCCTTTTATAATCATATTAGATAAAATCGAAGATCCTCAAAATTTAGGAGCTATAGTAAGAAGTGCAGAGTGTTTAGGTGCACATGGGGTAATTATTCAAAAAAGAAACGCAGCTCAAGTAACAGAGACTGTGGAAAAGGTAGCTGCTGGAGCTTGTAATTATGTAAAAATTGCAAGAGTAACTAACATAACAGAGAGTATAAAATATTTAAAGAAAAATGGTTTATGGATTTATGGTTTAGATATGGAAGGAGCATCGGATATATATGATACAGATCTTACAGGTCCTATAGGACTAGTAATTGGAAATGAGGGCTCTGGAATATCAAAGCTTGTATTACAAAATTGCGATTTTGTTATTAAAATACCTATGGTAGGACATATAGAGTCTTTAAATGCCTCTGTATCTGCAGCAATAAGTATGTATGAAATTGTAAGGCAGAAGAATTCTAAAAAGTAAGTTATTAGTTAAAAAGTGTAGTAAAATATTTTACTACACTTTTTGTTTACACTATTTTGATAAAATGATATAATTTATTATATAAAATCAATATATAAGGAGAGCTTTATGAATAAAAACATAGAATTATTAGCTCCGGCTGGAAATGAAGAGAGCTTTAAAGCAGCAGTAAATGCTGGTGCTGATGCCGTTTATATGGGACTTGGTAAGCATAATGCAAGAGTTATGGCAAGAAATTTTACATTAAAGTCATATATAGAATGTATAAACTATGCCCATATTAGAGGAGTAAAAGTATATCTAACATTAAATACATTATTACAGGATAATGAGATAAAAGAAGCAGTTGATATGGTAATTAAACTTTATGAGGCTGGGCTTGACGCTGTGATCATACAAGATATAGGACTTGCAGAAATAATACATAAATTAATGCCCAATTTACATATGCATGCTAGTACACAAATGAGTGCATATTCACTTGAACAGGTGAGGTTCTTAGAAAAGTTAGGATTTAAAAGAGTTGTTCTTGCAAGAGAGCTTACATTAGAAGAAATTAAATATATTACTGATAATACTAATGTGGAAATAGAAGCTTTTATACATGGAGCCTTATGTGTAAGCGTGTCAGGGCAGTGTTTGCTAAGCCTTGCTATAGGAACAAGAAGTGCTAATAGAGGAGCTTGTGCTCAACCATGTAGAATGAGATATACCTTGTATAAAGGAAATGAAAAAAAGTCTCCAAGGACATATTTATTAAGTAAAAAAGATATATATGGATTAGACATTTTAGATAAAATTATAGAGAGTAATATAACTTCTTTAAAAATAGAAGGTAGAAATAAAACACCTGAATATGTTGCTTTAGTTGTTAGTACATATAGGAAATATATAGACAAATATATAAAAGAAAATAAGTTAAATATTCAAAAGAATGATGAAAAAAAGTTATTACAGATGTTTAATAGAAACGGTAAGAGCTTTGGATATTTAAATGGAGTAAGATATAAAGATAGTATAACTACACTTTCACCTAAAAATACTGGTATTTTTTTAGGAAACGTAATAGAGAAAAAAGGAGATTATATAAAAATCAAACTTGAAGATGAAATCTCACTTCATGATGGCATTGAAATTCATTCTAAAAAGGGAGTTGCATCAAATATTGTTACTTGCATAAAAGATAACAATATGAGACTATTAAATAGGGATTGTAAAAAAGGTGATATTGTTTATTTAGGAGATATAAAAGAAAATTATATAATTTCGAGAGATGAAGTATATAAGACATCAAACTATAAATTAAAACAGGAATTACAAAATAAATATATACAAAAGAATATAAGACAAAGAAGTCTTGTACTAACTATTAGCATAAAAAGAGATTTGCCAGTTGCTTTAAGTACAATGATAAATGGGCAAACATACACATATAATACAAATTTAATACCACAAGAAGCAATAAGTAGAAGTATTACCCCAGAAGATATTTATGGAGTCTTTTCTAAGACTCAAGATACAGGTATAAAGTTTGAAAAGATAGATGCTTTAATTGAAAATGGATTGTTCTTAAAAATTTCTGGACTTAATGAGATTAGAAGAAATTTTGTAGACGAAGTAGAGAATAAATTAAAGATAAAAAACGATATAACTAATATTAGTAGTAATTTAGAGAGGGTATTAAATCTACAAGAAAATTTAAAAACTCAAGCTAGTTTGCAACCACAAAAAATTCTTTCAATATATAGATATGATAAGGATAAAGACTATGTAAAAGAATATTTTAATAAATACAAAACTAATTTTGAGAGGATAGATTTTCAAATATCAGATTTTGTAAAAAATGAAAATGATATATTACATAAATATTCAAAATATAATCTAGGAATAAATATATCTAATTTTGTTCTTGAAAACTTAGATAAATATATAGAGAATAATTTAGAAAAGCTACTTAAAGAGGGAGTAAATACTATTGTACTTGGGACAACAAGATATATTGACATGATTTTAAGTCTAAAAAATAGGTATGAATTTACTCTAATTGCAGATTATTCTTTAAATATTACTAATAGTTATAGTGCGATATTATATAATAGTCTTGGTTTTGATGTTATTACACCAGGATTTGATTCAAATAATGAACAGATAAATAGGCTAAATCAATATGTAAATGTAGAACTTGTAGATGACTATATTACAGCAATGACATCTAGATACTGTATTTTAGGAGCTTTTATAGAAAATAGGATGGAAAATAGCGTGTGTTCAGCTCCTTGTACTTTAAAAGAAGAATATTATATAGAAGATACATATGGAGAAAGATATGATATTGTCTGTGACAATATTGATTGTGTCATGAAAATATTAAAGTCACATAAATTAGAAAGAGAAAGATTAGATAAAAATTTGTCACATATTAGAAATAATATGATATAAAACTTATTAAAAAAATCTATTCTATTTACTTTTTTTAACATTTATTATATTATAATAGTAGTTACTACAAGTAATATATGAAAAAAAAGGAGGAAATTTGATGAAGTGTTCTAAATGTAATCAAGAAATTGAAGAGACTAGTGCTTTTTGTCCATTTTGTGGAGCACCAGTTGAAAAAGAAGAAAAAACACAACAGGAAGAGCAAGACGAAAGTATAGTTCAAGAAGAAAATGATACTAAAGAAGAGACTCAACCAGCATCAGACGAACCAAAAGAAGAAGTAAAAGTTGAAGAAAAAGAAGTTGTAAAGGAAAAAACAAAAGAGGTTGTAAAAGAGAATACAAAAACAGAAGTAAAAAAAGAGACTGAAAATAAAGAAGATAACAAAAAAGCTAGTGATTCTCAAAATAAAAAAAGACATAGTGTAATAACTATGATTGTTTTAGGAGCTGTAATTGTTGCACTTATTGCAATAATTATTTTAGTAGTAGTATTTAGCTCTAAAGGACCAGATAGCCTATATAAAGATTTTATAAAATCTGCTTTATCTGATCTATATGCAGGAGATTTAAATACAGCATCTAGTGCAAATATAAATGCTACAGTAGAAACAGCTACAACAATTGAAGAGCTTAAAGAGGCTCTTGAAGGTTTAAAGGTAAATATAAACACTCAATATGATTCTGCATCAAAGCAAATGATTTTGGGATTAAATGTAGATAAGAATTCGGATTCATATCTTAATTTGAAGGCTCTTATGGATATAAATAATAAGGCAATGTATTTAAGTGAATCAAATTTATATGATAAATTAATTAAGTATGATATTCCTGAAGAGAATCTTGAAATCTTAAATGAAGCATTTGAAAATACAGCTTCAGTAGATAAGTCAGCGCAGAAGAAAGCTGCTGTTAAAATAGCAGATGCTATAAATAATAATTTAACAGAAGATATGTTTGCAAAACAAAATGTAACTGTAAATATTAATGGTGAGGATAAGAATGTTAAAGATAATACTCTAACATTAAGCCTAGAACAATTTAAAACTGTATTTAGTAACGCAATTAGCACTTTAAAGCTAGATGAAGATTTTCTAAATTTATATGTAGATAGAGAGCAGATAACAGCTAGTCTAGATACATTAGCAGAGTCTTTAGATTCAATATCTGATTTAGAGGGAAATGTAACTATACATTATTATACATCTGGTATTACAAATAAATTTGTTGGAGTAGCTGTGGTTTTAGAGGATGCACAACAAATGGAATTTGTTTTTGAGCTTATTAATACAGATAAGAATCTATATGAGTCAAATCTAAAAGTAGCAAACTATAATGGTGAAACTCAAGATATACTTAATGCTACTATTACAATTAATAAATCAACTAATACAGAAAAAGATATGCTTATTTCTGTTAATATTCCTCAATCAGGAACAATTGATTTTAAAATTTTAGTATCAGAAGTATATAATAGTGGAATTGAGACTATTGATACAGCTAATTCAGTTTCATCTGAAGAATTAACAGATGAAGATTTAGAGACAATATCTGAAAATTATGAAAATTCAAAATTATATGAAGTTTTATCAGATTATGGTATTGATATGGGTAGCTCTTTAAATCCTGGTACAGATACATCAAGTGAAAGAGAGGTTCCAAAAGGAATAACTTTAGAGCCAGGACAAAGTTTTGTTCAATCATATGATGATGATACAGTAATTTTTGAAGTACCTAATTCTATAGAAGAAGAATATGCAGGGCTTTCATATCAAAGCTTTTCAAAAGAGCTAAATAATAGAGCAACTGCATATATAGATGTAAATGTTGACTGGTATACTTTGGATGAATATGAGGATAACATTGCATCTTTATCTGAATATTATACAGAAGAGGATGAATACTTTGATGTTAGTTTGTCAGATAGAGAAGAAGTTGAAATTGCCGGAAGAACATATTATAAAAAGGATTTTACATATTCTTATGGTAGTGGAAGTTATACATATACAAGTAAACAAACATATTACTATTTACCAATAACTGATGAATATATTTATTCTGTTGAAGTTAGTGATGACGATGGTATAGTAACAAATAGTGATATAGAAAAATTACTTACTATTGATATTATTTTACATTAGTATAATAAAAAGTGGAATAGAATGTTTATTCTATTCCATTTTTTCATTGTCTAAAACATAATCTGTTACAGAATAAATTAAAGCGGCAATAATGCTTGAAAATATTGATATATAATATCCAGAAATAAAAAATTGTGTTGCATATAATATAACAATACAACTAAAAAATCCTACAACTCCTCTTCCTAGAGGATAGTCATGAATACCTGTTATAGTTGCTACTAAGTAATCAAGTAATAAGACAAAAAAGGCAGAAATAAACAGAATGTATGTATTTGCTATATTAAAATTAGGGGTTAAAAAAACAGTAAAAATAAAAATTGCAAGTGATAAGATAAATCGTATGATATTTTGTTTTAATCTTTTTGACATAAGTTCACCTCTATTTACTTATATTATTTGTATAATATTTAATAAATATGAAAAAATATATATAGGTGATAAAAATGTTAATTGTTTTTTTTAGAGCACTTATACTATATTGTGTTGTTTTTTTAGTTATAAGACTTATGGGAAAAAAAGAGCTATCTAAAGTTCAACCTTTTGAGCTTGCAATTATTATTGTAATATCAGATTTGGCGTCTGCACCTATGTCATCTAGAGGATTATCATTACTTGATGGAATAGTTCCAATAATCACATTACTATTAGCTTATTTAATATTTTTACTTTTAAATCATTCTAGTAATAAAGTTCAAGATATAGTATGTGGTAAACCAATACTTATTATTAAGGATGGAAGGATAGTTGAAAAAGAATTCAATAGTCAAAAGTATACTGTGTCTGATTTGATGTCACAGTTACATGAAAAAGATGTTTTTTCAATATCTGATGTTAAATATGCAATAATTGAGACTAACGGGAACTTAAGTGTGATAACCAAAGATCAAAATATAGAGTCAATACCAGTAAATATTATTGAAGACGGAAAAATATCAGAAAGTAATATGGAGCTTATTGGGCTTACTAAAGGCGAAGTAGAAAGGCTTGTAAAAGCCAAAAAAGTAAAAATAGAAGATATATTAGTAGGTCAAATGGATTCTAATTTTAAGTTTACTTATCAATTAAAAGAAAAAGAGGTGTAGTATGAAACAGTTTAGTATAATGATTATATGTATTATTGTTTTAGTTACTGGAGGCATTTTTGAAATTAAGTACTTAGAAAAAAGCTCTATATATCTATCAACAGATATGGACTATATAAAGAGCGCGATAAATAGTGATAATTTTTTGCTAGCTAAAGAGCAAATTGATAAATCATGGCAAACATGGGAAAGTTTAAAAAATACATGGAATATGTTTATTATTCATGAGGAAATTGATGATATAGATGATGCAATGATTGAACTTAAGGAATATATTAATTATGAAAATAAAGAGGAATGTATTGTTGCAATAGAAAAAGTAAAAAGAAATTTAGAGCATACTGTAAAAAGACAAGAATTAAAAATAGATAATGTTTTATAAATATGACGAGGCTAAATAACCTCGTCAATTGTATTTTTTAGCTTATTTATTTTTTCGTTGTCAGATTTGTATAAGGGAAGTCTAACATCTCCAACATCAAAATTTAGATAGTTCATTGCTTCTTTTATCATTATTGGATTTACATCTAAAAATAAGTCGTTCATTAAATTTAAATATTTAAAGAACAAATCTTTATCGTGATTTTTACATATTAGATGCATTTCTTTTGGTATAATATTAGCACAAACTGATATTACACCATCTCCTCCTAAAGATAAAATAGGATAAGTTAAGTTATCGTTTCCTGAGAAAACTTTAAAATTATTATTTTGAGTATTATATATAATTTGAGAGATCTTTTCTAATGATGGATTGGCTTCTTTAATAGCTATAATATTTTCGATTTTAGATAATTTAATTATCGTATCTAAAGCTATATCGACACAGGTCCTAGATGGAACATTATATAGAATTATTGGAAGTGGATACACACTTTCTGCAATTTTCTTGTAATGCTCATAAAGTCCTTTTTGATTACATTTATTATAGTATGGAGTAACTATAAGTAGACCATCTACATTGGCTTTTTTGGCAAATGTACTTAAGTTTATAGTTTTTTTCGTGTCATTAGAGCCAGTACCAGCAATAATAGGTATTTTATTTTTAAATTTTTTTGATGTATGGTAAATGATTTCTTTTTTTTCATCTTCTGACAGAGTAGAGGATTCACCAGTAGTCCCACATATAACGATAAAATCTGTTTCATTTTTAATATGATATTCAATTAGTTCATCCAATTTATCATAGTTTATTTTATTGTCATGAGTAAATGGAGTAACAAGAGCAACACCGCTTCCAGAAATATTTTTCATTAAATCACCTCAATATCAATATATTGTATCTTAGTATAGAATAGAACTTTTTACTTAAGCAACAAAAAATAATCATAAAATTATCACATTTAAGCTATATTATATAATCATAATTTTTCATATATAAACCTAAAGAGGACATTTTGTCCTCTGTTTCCATTTCTAATAAAAAACAAAAAATAATCATAAAACTAACATAATTTATTATTATAATATAGTTGTAATAAATAAGACAGCAATAATTATTTTTTCATATATAAACCTTAAGGCCAAGATATATTTCTTGGTCTCCTTTTTTATTGAATAATAAATATAATTATGGTATAATTGTCCCTAAAAAAGGGAATGAAAAATATGAAATTTATAGATACTAAACTAAATAAAAATATTATAAAAGCAATAGATGAGATTGGATATAAAGATCTCACAAAAATACAAGAGAAAACTTTAAATTATATATTAGATAAAAAAGATGTAATTGCAATGGCAAGTACTGGCTCTGGAAAAACAGCTGCTTTTTTATTACCTCTTATAAATAATGTAGATATTTTAAATAAGCAGTCTCAAGTTTTAATTGTTACTCCTACAAGAGAGCTTGCAATTCAAATTTTTAATGAAGCTAATAAATTTTGTAGATATGTAAAAGAGATAAAAATTAGTGCAGTATATGGTGGAAGGGATATTATAAAACAGATATCTTCTATAAGAAATAAAACTAATATAATAGTGGGTACACCAGGAAGAATACTAGATATATTTAAAAGAAAACAAATTAATCTTAAAAACATAAGTTCAGTTGTGCTAGATGAGGCAGATCAAATGCTTAGTATGGGTTTTTACAAAGATGTAAAAAAAATATTAACATACTTAAATCAAGATATACAAAAGTTACTATTTTCAGCTACAATTGATAAAAGAGTAAAGTTAGTCGCAGATGAGGTTATGAAAGATGCTATATATATTGAGTGTAAAGATAATGACACAATGCTAGTAGATAATATTTTTCAAATTGCTATTAACGTTAAAGAAAAATTTAAAAATCAATGTATACTAAGAATTTTACAAAAAGAGAAAGCAAAAAATAGTATAGTATTTTGTAATACCAAAAAAGAGACTACTAATTTATATAAATTTCTTTTATCAAATAGTCTAAAAGTTGAGATGCTAAATAGTGATGTAGAGCAAGCACAAAGAGAAAAAGTAATAGAAAAATTAAAGAATGGAAAACTTGACACAATAGTTGTAACAGATGTATTGTCAAGAGGAATAGATATTAATGATCTAGAGCTAGTAATTAATTATGATATACCAATTGAAGTAGAGTCGTATGTACATAGAGTAGGAAGAACAGCAAGAAGAGGAAATAGTGGAGTTGCATATACATTATATACAGGAAAACAAATTGAGAAAATTAGAGAAATTGAGCAATATACTCATACAAAAATGCATTATCAGGATGTACCAATTATATCAAAAGAAATTAGTGGTAATTATCCTATATCAAAAAGGGGACTGTATATAGTTACTTTTAGTTTAGGTAAAAAAGACGGAATTAAGGCAAAAGACATAGTAGGTGCTATATCAGCTCTTGTTGGAATAAATTCATCAAATATTGGTATAATAGAAGTCTATGAAGATAAAACTACTGTTGAAGTTGCTAAAGAGTATTTATATGAGATTGAAAGGGCGTTTGAAAATGGTAGCATAAAAGGTAAGAGTGTAAAAATAATCTAATAGATTTTATTTTACATAAAACAAAAATTATGATATAATATAGAGGAAAAAAGAAAGGAGTATAATATAAATTTATATTATAAAAAATTATTAAAAGGAGAAGGTATGAAGGAATATATAATTGAAAAATATGTTATTAGTGCAAATGGGGAATTATTTGAATTAATAAAAACAAATCATAATGTCGTTTTATTTAGAGTAGTTGGTGATAGTAAATTAGAATTTGAATTAAATAAAGTAGAAGATAATAGTTTACAAGATTTTCTAAGATTACTATATAATAAAATTAGTGTTGCAAGAATTGGATATGCTGCAAAGTATTTATTTGGTCATATAAAAGATCCATCATGTATTAACTTTGAAGAGTATGCTGATGTTGATGTAAAAAGTATTAATGGCTTTATATTAAAACGATATTACTATAATCCTAAAGGAAAGCTTTTTGAAAAACTTTTTGATAGGAAATGGCAAGAAGGGTAGAGATTTCTACCCTTCTATTATTTTCTCAATTTCATTACAAATCACATCAACATTTATTTTCTTATCACTTGAAAAAGGAGTTATTTTTTCTTTTGCAAATAAACACTTAGAAATATTTTTTGTATAATCTTCAAGTTTTGTTTTTGCTATTTTATCAGCCTTAGTTGCAATTATACTAAACGATATATTTTTACTTAATAGCCATTCATACATTTGTCTATCATTAATTGATGGATTGTTGCGAATATCAACTAAAAAATAAATATGCTTTATTTGTGAAGTTTTACTTATATAAGTATCTATTAGTTTATTTATTTTCATTTTTTCTTTTTCAGACATTGTAGAGTACCCATATCCAGGAAGGTCTACTATGTAAAATTCATTATTAACATTATAATAATTAATGCTTCTTGTCTTTCCTGGAGTTTGTCCAACTTTTGCAAGTTTTTTTTGATTAGAGATTGCATTTATAAATGATGATTTTCCAACATTTGATTTTCCAACAAGAACAATCTGTGGTTTATCTGTTTTTAAAAGCTTATTATATTCAAAGACAGAAGTTTCAAATTTGACATTTTTTAACATAACATAATATTCCTTTCTTAATATGTATATAATAACATATTTTTATATATTTGTAAAATTTTATCTATGTTTGTATAACTATAAATCTAATTTGACACTATATTATAACTATGATATAATGAGGATATCGTAAAAATTATAGCAGTATGTATTTAATAATATATATGTTCAACATAATGATTATTCTATGTTGGTCAGAAAGGAGTGTTTTTTTTATGAATAAGAATACTTTAAAAGAATTTTTAAATCTAGATGGTAAAAGTAAAGCATATGACTTAAATTTAGACAATTGTAAAAATAATGAATATGATATTACTAAAAAACAAATAAAACAACTTTTTGACATAGCATTAGAGGATAAATTCATATTATATTTTGATGGTGTACCTGTTGACGATCCTTATGATGGACTAGAGTTTAAAACTTTAGAAGAAGAGTTTTATTTTAATAATGGTAATTCATATTTAGTATTTAGAGATGAAGAAGGAACAGAAGTATTGTTTAAAATAAAATGCTTAAAAGAGTATGATTTTGAGAAAGTATATAAAGTTACAGAAAAAGCTGTTATATATACACAAAGCAATTCTCAAATTTCTAAATATAAGTTTTATTAAAAAAAATCCTTGAACATTGTTTCAAGGATTTTAATTTTATAATATTTAAAATTTATTTTTTCTTTGGCATAATTTTAGTCATACCACCCATATATGGAACTAATACTTCTGGAATATTAACAGAACCGTCTGGGTTTTGATTAAGCTCTAGAAGTGGAATTAATATTCTAGGTGATGCAATAGCTGTATTGTTTAATGAGAAACAATACTTAGTTGTGCCATCTTTATCTTTATATTTAATATTGCTTCTTCTTGCTTGGAAATCATTAAATGAAGAACAAGAATGTGTCTCACTATATTTTCCACGACTTGGCATCCAAGCTTCAATATCATGTTTTCTTACTTGACCTACACCCATATCACCAGTACATACTTTTACAACTCTATATGGTATCTTAAGTTCTTGCATAATTTCTTCTGCATTATTAAGAAGAAAGTCGTGTAGTTTATATTGCTCTTCATAGTCAGCTTTACAAAGTATAACTTGTTCAACTTTTGTAAATTGATGTACTCTATAAAGACCTCTTGTATCTTTTCCATATGTACCAGCTTCTCGTCTGTAGCAAGGAGATAGTCCACAATATAGTTTTGGAAGCTCATCTTCACTTTCAAAAGTTTCTCCACTATGATATGAAACAAGTGATACTTCAGCAGTTCCTACTAAGTATAGATTATCTTCTGTTACGGCATATGATTGTTCACGACCACTTGGAAAGTAGCTTGTTCCATACATTGGTTCTTCTTTTACAAGAGTAGGTACGCTCATAGGAGTAAATCCTTTTTTAATTAGTTTATCTATTACATATCTAGATAGTGCCATTTCAAGTAAAAGCCCTTCATTTTTTAGATAATATGATCTTGAGCCTGCTACTTTAACACCTCTTGGAATATCAATTAAGTCTAAAGATTCTGCAAGATCAACATGATCTTTTAATTCAAAGTCGAAAGTAGGTATTTGTCCAACTGTTTTATATAATACGTTATCTTCATCTGTTTTTCCAATAGGAACTTCAGGAAGAGGAACACCAGGAACTTCATACATTAGGGCATCAAATTCTTCCTTTAGTGGTGTAATTTCATCATCATATTTTGATATTTTTTCTTTAAGTTCCTTTACATGAGCAATTGCATCTTTTTTTTCATCATCAGATAATTTTGGAATAGAAGAAGAAATTGTGTTTCTTTCTTCTTTTATTTTATCAGCTTCTTGGTTTAGTTTACGAAGTTTTTCATCAACTTCAAGAAGCCTGTCAATATCTACATCAATAAGCTTGTTTTTTGCGGCTTCTTTTACAATATCACTATTTTCTCTAATATATTTTATATCTAACATTCTATTCACTCCTTCTAATAATATCTAAATTATATGATAAAACACTAATAAATTCAAGTGTTATTCATCGTCAGAAATCTCTTTTGTCATCATGTCTAAAAGCTTTTCATATATTTCTTCTGCGTTATTATTCCAGTTTTTAGTTATATTACGTGCCTGATCTTTATTTGTTGCATACATAGTAATACTTACCAGCTCGTCATTTCCTTCTTTTATATAGCAAGTTACTTTAAATTCATCTTCTTTTACTGGTATTACAACATTATCTATGGAAAAGTCGGTTTTTAATTTTACAATATTTTTATTAATTATTTTCTTTATATTATGAAGATTAACTCCAGGGATTAGTTCTAATAGCTCTTGTAGGGTCGAAAGACCCGAATTTGTAATATTATACATTAAACCGCCGGATTCATTAAATACTTCTTCAATATAATTATTACTCTTTAATTCTTGAACATATGAACAGATATCAAAATAAGTGATATCTTCAAAATCTTCACAAAACTTAGCAATTTGTTCTATTGTAAGTGGCTTAGAGTTTTTTTCTAGTATATATAATATTATGATTTTGTTATCAAATAGTTCTAAATCGCCAGTCAAATAAATCACGACCCTTTCATAAATTTTTCTTTACAAATCTTTTGATATATGATAACATATTTCTAGTTAAAAATAAAGAGAAGAGGCAAAAAACATGGAAAATATGTGTAAAAATTATGTTATTGCAATTGATGGAGAAGCAGGAACAGGAAAATCTGGACTTGCTAAAAGTATTGCGGAAAAATATAATTTAGTATATATGGATACTGGCGCAATGTATAGATGCGTGACTCTTAATATGATCTGGAATAATATTTCTCTTGATGATGAAGAGAAAATTTCAAAATTATTAGATAATATAAAAATAGATATGGAAAAAGAAGAAGGAGAAGACAAGTTTTTCCTTAATGGAGTAGAGGTTACAAAACAGATCAGAGAAAAACAGGTTAATGATTTAGTATCACAAGTGTCACATATACCAATTGTAAGAGAGAGAATGGTTGAACTTCAAAGAAAACTTGCAAAGGGAAAGAAAATTGTAATGGAAGGTAGAGATATCGGAACTAATGTTTTTCCTAATGCGCAAGTTAAAATATATCTTACAGCATCCGCTCCTGAAAGAGCTAGAAGAAGATATGAGCAAAACAAAAAGAAAGGAATAGATATTCCTTATGATGAAATTTTAAAAAATGTAATGTTTAGAGACAATAATGACAAGACAAGTAGTGTTGCACCTTTAAAGAAAGCAGATGATGCATTCGAACTTGATACAACAAACTATAGTATTGAGGAAGTTGAAAACATTGTAGTAAGTAAAATAAGAGAAAGGGTGGCTTTAGATGATTAAAAAAGGTTTTTTAGCAGTAATAAGGTTCCTATTTTCTCATGTTTTATTTAGAGTTAAATATTTAGGATTAGAAAATATACAAAACGCTGGTAAATGTGTAGTTTGTCCTAATCATTCTACTATATTTGATCCATTTTGGGTATATTTTAAATCAAAGAATATGTGGATAATGGCAAAAGCGGAATTATTTAAAAACAAGCTACTAGGAGCTCTTCTTAAAGCATATAATGTTTTCCCAATTAAGCGTGGACAAAAGGATGCGGGAAGTTTAATTCATGCTATAAATGTAATAGAAAAAGAAGAGGATGCTAAGCTATTAGTGTTTATTGAGGGAACTAGAATAAAAAAGGATAAAGAAAGAGGTAAAGCAAAAGTTGGACCTGCTTTTATAGCATCAAAGGCAGGTGTTCCAGTTATACCTGTTCATATTACAAAAAATCCTAAATTATTCTCAAAGGTAATAGTTAAGTTTGGCAAACCAATAGACATACCACAAGGAATTCATGATAAAAAAGAGGAGCTTCAAAAAGAATCGAATATGATACTTGAAAAAATATATGAGTTAGATGATAAAAAAGTACTATAATTAAATTTATAGTGCTTTTTTGTTGACAAATTTACATAAAAGTTATATAATACAGGAACAGCTTAGAAAAGAAAAAAATAAATATTTTTATTTTTGCGTGTGATTAATTTTAAGGGAGGATGATTAATTAAAATGATCAAGGTGAAAATTTCAAAAGTGAGAAAATTTGCTGTTTCTAGCGAACCTACATCTTTTGATATAACACTAAAGACTAATGAGTATATTCAGAAAGGAATTTTGGTTATAGATTTTACCAAAAAAACTATAAGTACAGACTTTAAAATACCACTAAGTGATGAGTCTCAACTAGCTGTTTTAAAAGCTATATTTTATTCTTTTTGTATTACAGAGGCAAAGAGAGTAAAGAATAAGACGTCACAGCATATAGAAGAATTTGAATTTATAGATGTACCAAAACGGAAAATAGGTAAAACTATAATAGAGTATTTATTAGAGTATGATTTAAAAGATTTTGACGAATATAGAAGAAAGGAAAAAATTATAGCACAAATTAAAAAATCATATGATAGCATATGTAAGGGGGTAAAAAATAAGCAAATAGAAATAAAACTTGATCCAATATGTAACTTTTCAAGCAAGGAAGAAAAAGTATATAAAAACATATTACAAAAGTATTTAAAAAGAAAAAAGTTTAATGGCGTTTTACAAGATGTTAGTAGAGAATATAATGAAAGCTTTAAAGGAATGTATCCTTATTTTTATAATTTGAATCTTTTTTATGCATTAAAATATGTAAATATAGAAAGGTAAATAAAAGTACTGAAAATATCAGTACTTTTTTCTTGACTAAACTTCATGTATGTTATATAATATGTGAAGTACAAATATAAATTTAAAAATAATATCTATTTTTATTTTTAGGAGGGATTTTATGAATTTTATAACATATAAAAATTTAATAGATAAGTATAATAGAGATATAGATAATGCAATTCAAGAGGAGTTAAGACCCTACTGTTATAAACATAAGATAACATATTTACAATACCAAATTTTAGCAGTTCTATTTGAAGATGGAGCACTTACTATAGGAGATTTAAGCGAGAAAATGAGTATGGATACTGGTAACATGTCCGCTCAGTGCAAAAGACTGGAGCAAAAGGGATATACACTAAGAATGAGAAAAAAGTTTGATGAGCGTGTAGTTGATGTTTCTCTTACAAGAAGCGGAAGACTTGTTATTGCTGAATTAAATGATGTTTTGAATAAAAGATATAAAACTAAATGGAATAATTTAAGTGAAGAAGAAAAGGAAAAGTTAGTTGATTCATATGAGATAATGAAAAAGTTATTTACAAAAAAATAGGAGAGATAATATGAAAAAAAGAATTTGTATAGGAATTGGTTTTGCTATTATTTTGGCAATTATAGTCTTTTTTATGTATTTATTAAGACCTAAATTACAAAGTGATGAGGAAAATATGCTATACTCACAGATTGAGAATATAGTATTAGATGAGCATCAAGAGAAGCTACAAAATTATAAAGTATTTCTAAGTCTAAAGAGATTTGGATATGATATAAAAGGTGATGAAACCTATATTTATTGTTGGATTCAAACAGAAAGTTTTTTTGAAAATGAAGAAGGAAGAGTAGAAATGTATCATGGCTCATCAATGCCGTATAAGTTTACGTTTAAAAATGGGGAATATGTAAAATATGATGTACCAAAAGATGGTAGAGAATATCAGCAGTCTATAACTGAAATATTTCCTTTTTCTGTTCGTACAAAGTTTGATAAAGTCTATGAAGATGATTACTTAAAAAATGAAATTATTAAACAAGTAGAAGAGTATTATAATATAGATATTGAGCAAATATATTATTAAAATTACGTATAAAAATTGACAATTATTTCTAAATATTGTATAATATTAAAGACTATTTTGTTTGATGGCCGTGAACTAAGTAACCTAAGATTTTATCTTTAGGTTATTTTAATTATTTTATGAAAGGAAGAATTTATAATGAAAAATTTAAGAAATGTTGCAATTATTGCCCATGTTGACCATGGTAAAACAACACTTGTAGATGCATTACTTAGACAAAGTGGTACATTTAGGCAAAATGAACAAGTAGCTGATAGAGTAATGGATTCAAATGATCTAGAAAGAGAAAGAGGAATAACAATTCTTTCGAAAAATACAGCTATAGAATATAATGGAATAAAAATTAATATTGTTGATACTCCAGGACATGCAGATTTTGGTGGAGAAGTAGAGCGTGTATTAAAAATGGTAGATGGAGTTATCTTACTTGTAGATGCTTTTGATGGACCTATGCCTCAAACAAGATTTGTACTATCTAAAGCGCTAGATTTGGATTTAGTACCAATTGTTGTTATAAATAAAATAGATAGACCTGGAGCAAGACCAAAAGAAGTAGAAGATGAAATTTTAGAGCTATTTATGGACTTAGATGCTTCTGATGAGCAATTAGATTTTAAAGTTGTTTATGCATCAGGCAAAAATGGATTCGCAAAGCTTTCTTTAGATGACGAAAATATAGATATGAAACCATTATTTGATACTATTATAGAAACAGTTCCAGAGCCAAAAGGCTCAAAAGATGAGCCATTACAACTATTAGTTAGTAATATAGATTTTGATGAATACACAGGAAGAGTTGCTATAGGAAGAATTGAAAGAGGAACAATTCATAATGGTGAGACAATAGCAATATGCAAAAAGGACGGACATGTTGAAAACTTAAAAATTGGTAAATTATATACATATAAGGGCTTAAATAGAGTTGAGACAGATGAAGCATATTGCGGAGATATAATAGCTGTTACTGGTGTTACAGGAATTGAAATTGGAGAGACAATTGCAGACGTAAATCATCCAGAAAAAATAGATTTTGTCGATATTGACGAACCAACAGTATCAATGACATTTAGTGTAAATAATGGACCTTTTGCTGGACAAGAAGGAAAATTTATTACATCTAGACATTTAAGAGAAAGACTATATAAAGAGCTAGAGAAGAATGTTTCATTAAGAGTAGAGGATACAGATTCATCAGATAGCTTTAAAGTATCTGGTAGAGGAGAGCTACATCTTTCTATTTTAATAGAGAATATGAGAAGAGAGGGCTTTGAACTATTAGTATCAAGACCAACTGTTATATATAAAGAGATTAATGGCGTAAAATGTGAGCCTATGGAAGATTTAACTATAGATGTTCCAGAAGAATTTGTTGGAGCAGTTATGGAAAAAGTTGGACTTAGAAAAGGTGAAATGACAAATATGGCAGCGTCTCATTCTCAAGCTGGATATTCAAGACTTGAATTTAAAATTCCTGCAAGAGGCCTTATTGGTTATAGAGGAGAATTTATGACTGATACAAAAGGTAATGGAATAATGAATCATACTTTCAGTGGATATGAACCATATAAAGGTGATATGACAACTCGTCAAAGAGGAGCAGTTATTGCTTTTGAACAAGGAAAGGCTACAGGATATGGATTATATCAAGCACAAGAGAGAGCTACATTATTTATAGGACCAGGTACTGCAGTTTATGTTGGAATGATTGTTGGAGAAAACTCTAGAAGTGATGATTTAACTATAAATGTTTGTAAAGAAAAACACTTAACTAATACAAGAGCATCAGGAAGCGATGATGCATTAAAATTAGTTCCACCAAAAATAATGTCTTTAGAGCAATCTTTAGAGTTTATTGGAGATGATGAGCTAGTTGAGGTTACTCCATTAAATATAAGACTAAGAAAGAAAATACTTGATCCAACACAAAGATTTAGACAACAAGGAAAAAAGTAAAATATAGCGAGCTAGATGCTCGCTTATATTATATAAGGAGGCGTTTGATTTGATAGGAAAAGAAGAGATTGTAAAATTATTAAAAGATAAAAATATCAAATTCGATTTAATTGAACATGAAGCTGTTTATACTATGGAGGATATAGATAAGTTAGATATTAAAGATAATGGTACTCGAGTAAAAAATCTATTCCTAAGAGATGAAAAAGGAAAGAATCATTTTCTTATAGTTGCAAAAGAGGATACTAAAATTGATATGAAAGAGCTAAAAAACATTATTAATTCTACAAGACTATCTTTTGCATCTGAAGAGAGACTTGATAAGTACTTGCATCTTACTCGAGGATGTGTATCACCTTTTGGAATATTAAATGATGAATTAAATGAAGTTAGAGTATTTATAGATTCAGCCCTTAAGGAAGAAAAGAAAATAGGCTTACATCCTAATGAAAATACATCAACTATATTTATTGCAACAAGTGATATAGAGAGTATTATTAAAGAGCATGGAAACTATGTTGAGTATATAAATATTTAATATACACGGTCTATATGTAAACATAAAATAAATAATATTTTTTACATAAATACATACACTATTAGTGTGTGTATTTTTTTTGACATAAAAGAAAAAAATCTGCTATTTATTAGCAAAAACTGTGTTGCAAAATATAGCTGTTTATTATATAATTGAGATAATTGGAAAATATATATATGAAAGGTTGGATTTAAAATGAAAGGAAAACTTAATGGTATTTTTAAAGAGGCACAAAGAGATTATAAAATTATATCCAAAACATATAAGATTCTAGTCAAGACTTTTGACATGAAAATACAGATGCATTCAGCAGGACAATGGATTCTCGATAATATGTATATTATTGAGGAACAATATAATGATATAATTGAGAACAAAAGGGTTTTAAAAAATAAGAAATTGCCAGTAATTAAGACACATGACTCACAAAAATGTGTTGCTATTTTTTATTTAGCATATGAGCTTGTTGAAAAAAATACTGGTTATATAGATAAAAATATAATATATAATTGCTTAAGAGAGCATCAAAAACTTACATATCTATCTTCTGAAGAGCTAGATTTATTTGTTTTAATGCTAAAAGTTGCATTGCTTAAATTTATTGCAAGAATTGCTTTAAATATTTCAAATTCTCAGATGAAGAAGCTTGAGGTTGAAAATATTTTAGGCAATGATCGTGGTATAGATATATCTAAAGATTTAAATTTCTTCAAAGGAGTAGGTAAAGATAGTAAGTTATCAGATTTAACAAAAATAAAAAATACTAATACAGCTTTTGTAGAGTATATGTCTTATAGACTAAAAGAAATGGGAATTGAGGGCGAAAAATATTATAATAAGCTACAAGAAGAAATATCTAAACTTGGATTTTCAATAGAAGAGGCAATTGTAAAAGAGCACATGGAAATTGCAAAGACAACAGATTATATTGGTAGAGCAATTTCTTCATTTAAGGTGTTACAAGGCCTAAACTTTAGAGAGATATTTGAAGCTGTAAATAAAATAGATGAGACTTTAATGGATGACTATACAAGAGAGTTTGAAAAATGTGATTATAAAACTAAAGCAAGATATAGAGGCTATATTATTAAACTTGCTGAAAAGTATAGTTTATCTGAAGTTTATGTAGCAAAAAAAGCTATAGAATGCTCAAAAAAATATAAAAAACATGTTGGATTTTTCCTTATAGGAGATCAAAAATATCTTTTAAAAGAAGCACTTGGTAAATCTGGACTATCACAAAGGCTACTATATAAAGTCTTTGTACCTATTAGACAGTTTTTATTTATAGCAACTCTTTTATTGATTGCTAGTGCACTTACAATTTTTACATATAATATTATTAATGCACAGAATTTATTTTTAAAAATTTGTACGGTTATTATTTCGTTTTCATTCTATCTTGAATTTGCAGATAAGATTGTAAATTACTTTATTAGAAAAACAGTTAAACCTAAAATACTTCCTAGATTTAATTTTTCAAAAAATGTTGATGATAAAAACAAAACATATGTAGTAATGCCTACTATTATTTCTTCTTTAGATAAGCTTGACAAGATGATAGAAAAAATGGAGGTTACTTATCTTGCAAATAAGTCTAAGAATATCTACTACATGCTACTTGGGGATTGTTGTGCAGCAAATACTAAAGAAATAAAAATGGATAAGGATATAGTAGATTATGCAAAGAAAAGACTTGATAAGTTAAATGAGAAGTATCCAACAGAAGATGGTCATGTTTTATTTAATTTTATGTATAGAAAGCGTGTATATTCAAAAGGTGAAAGCTCATATATGGGATGGGAAAGAAAAAGAGGAGGACTAATGCAGTTTAACTGGTTAGTACTTGGAAAACTTTCTCAAGAGCAAATAGATGATGCAATGTGGCTTATATATGATGATATAGTAAGATGTAAGTATGCAATTACTATAGATGAAGATACAGAGCTATCATTAAATACAGCTAAAGATTTAATTGCAATTATGGCTCATCCATTAAATAAGCCAAGACTAAATAAAAAGAAAAATAGAGTGGTAGAGGGCTTTGGACTTATTCAGCCTGCAGTATCACTTGATATAGAATCAGCAAATAAAAGCCTATTTTCAAAGCTATTTGGAGGGTTTGGAGGTATAGATATCTATACTAATGCTGTTTCAAATACATATCAAGATGCTTTTCAAGAAGCAATTTTTTGTGGAAAAGGTATTTATGATATAGCATTATTTGAGAGACTTGTTGCTCCAGAAATACCAGAAAATCTAGTCCTAAGTCATGATCTATTAGAAGGCTCAATTATTAAGGCTGGTCTTGCATCAGATGTAGACGTGCAAGATGGTTTTCCAAATAATTATATTGCATATATGAAGAGAAATCATAGATGGTATAGAGGAGATATGCAAATTATAAGATGGCTAATTAGTCCTAAATCCAAGCTTTCTATATTATCTAAATGGAAAATTTTTGATAATATTAGAAGACCAATGCTTGATGTTGTAGCTCTTTTTGCGATAATTGTATCATTATTTATATCATCAAATGCATTTATTTGTACAACTCTTGCAAGTTTTGTTGCAGTAAATATAGGATATTTTATTTCTTTTATAGATATACTTTTATTTGGAAGTAAAATACATAAAAAAGAATTACAATATATACCTTTAATTCATGGTATAGGAGCTGACCTATTAACAATGGTATATAATTTTATTACTATACCATATAAGTCATATATATGTTTGAGTGCTTTTTCACTATCTATATACAGAATGCTTATATCACATAAGAAGCTTCTAGAATGGACAACTGGAGAAATGCTTGAAAAGCAAGCAAAAAGCAAATTATCATACTACTACAGGAATATGGTTCCAAATATAGTAGTAGCATTATTTATTGCACTAGTTCCATATGCTTTACATACAAGTGAAATTGTAATTGTAAACTTTAAACTTTTTGTGGCTATTGGTTTTGCTCTTGCTCCATTTTTAACATATCTTCTTGGTAAAGATCATTTGTTTGGAAGAATAAAAAGACTTGATAAAAATCAGGAGAAGAATTTAATTGAAGTTGCAAAAAGGACTTGGGGATTTTTTGATAGTATGATGAATGATACTAATAATTATTTGCCAACAGATAACTTTCAAGAAAATAGAAGATATAAAATTGCAAATAGAACATCTTCAACAAACATTGGATTTGGAATAATGGCTATTATCGATGCATATGATTTAGGGTTTATTACTAAAGAAGATGCAGTTGAGAGACTTGTTAAAATATATAAAACTATAATGAAGCTAGAAAAGTGGCATGGCCATTTATATAACTGGTATAATATAAAAACATTAGAGCCTTTAAGACCTAGATTTGTATCTACTGTTGATAGTGGAAATTTTGTATCTATACTATTTGTAGCAAAAGAGTTTTTTATTAGCGAAAAGAATAAGTTATATAATTATATGCCAGGAACAAATGTCGAAAAATTTAATGAAGCGCTAGATAAATTACTAGAAGATACACTAACTTTAATTAAGCAAACAGATTTTAGCGTATTATACAATACCTCAAGAAATCTTTTCTCAATCGGATTTGATGTTGAATCAGGTATGCTTGTAGATAGCTATTATGATATGCTAATGTCAGAAAATAGGATAACAAGTTTAGTTTCTATAGCTAAAAAAGATGTAACATCAAAGCATTGGTTTGCTTTAGCTAGAAATTTAGTTGATGTTGATGGATATAAGGGACTAATGTCTTGGGCAGGTACATCTTTTGAATACTTTATGCCATATTTATTTATGAAATCATATGAGTATACATTAATTGATCAATCTATGTTTTTATGTGAGTATTCACAAATAAAATATGCAAAGAAATATAAAGTGCCATTTGGTATTTCTGAGTCTGCTTATGCAAAGAGAGATACAGACTTAAATTATCAGTATAAGTCTTTTGGTATTCCTTGGCTTGGACTAAAACGTGGGCTTAATTCTTCACTTGTTGTTGCTCCTTATGCTTCAATTTTAATGCTAGAAGTCGCTCCTAAAAAAGTCTACGATAATCTTGTTAGACTAAAGAAACTAGGATTATATTCTTCTTTTGGATTTTATGAGTCAATAGATTATACTAAAGAAAATCTTCACGATAATGTAGATAGTGAGATAATTCGTACATATATGGCTCATCATCAAGGAATGGCTCTTACAGCAATAAATAACTATATAAATCATGGAATAGTAAGAAATAGATTTCATAGTGATGCTGGGGTGAAAGCTTCAGAAATACTTTTAAAAGAAAGAGAAAGAGTAAGAGTTAAAATTCAAAAGAGAACAAGAGATAAAGAGCATGAATTTAAGCAAAAAGATGTAAATAAATATACAACTTATGTAAGCTCTACATACGCAGAGAAGAAATATGCGACATTAAATGATGCTAGTACAAAAATGAATATAGCATTTTTAAGAGGCTCAAGAGTTTCTTCTATAGTTAGTAATACAGGCGCTACTTATTTAAGATATAAAGATAAGATGATTAATAGACAAAGCTATAGTAATCCTGATATGACTGGAAATTATATTTACCTTACAGATTTATCTACAGGAAAGACTATTTCAGCAAGTGACTGTAATATACATAGCAAGTTTAATAGGGATACAGAAAGCTGTAAGTGGATAAGTTCATTAAATAAAATAGAATGCTTTGTTAATACAAGTGAGATAGAAGTGACAACCGATATTTGTATCTCACAAGAGTATAATGTTGAGCTTAGAAAAGTTAGTGTATATAATACTACAAATGAAAGAAGAGAAATCTTAGTAAATACATATATAGAGCCAGCAATGACAGACTATATGACAAATTTAGTACATCCTTCATTTGCAAATCTTCAAATTGAAACATACTATGATAAAGAGCTTGATACTTTAGTTGCAAGTAAGAGAAAAAGAGCTGATGACGAGAGTGATTTATATGTGTTTACAAGACTTGTTAATGTATCTTTAGATAAAGACTTTGAAACAGAGAAAAAGAAGCTATATGATAATGATGATGAAGCATATAATGGCGAGCTTACAAGATATCCTTTATGGCCAGTATTATCATTTAGAGGAAAAATCATCCTAGACCCTTACGAAAGACAAGAATTTTACTACATAGTAGGTGCATCAGATACAAAATATAAGATATCTAATGCTGTTGTAAATTTAAATGAAAAGGGAATAGAAGATCAGTTTAAATTAACTGCAGAGTTAAACTCTGTAATTGCAAGATATTTAAATCTTGAGCCTACTAAAGCAGAAATATATAATAATATATTAAAAGAAGTTTTATTTACTAAAAAAGATCTTGGAGAAAATGAAGAGTTTTGGAATGAATCATTAAATCAATCTTTACTATGGAAATATTCTATATCTGGTGATTTGCCAATTATTCTAGTTCATATTGATAATATAAAGGATGCAGGTATAATATCAGAAGTAATTAGATTTATGGATTATGTAAAAAATAGAAAAATAGATTTAGATATAGTAGTGATAATAAACGAAAAAATAAGAGAAAATGGACCAGTGTATACATATGTAAGACAGAGACTAGATAGAGCTGTTTATATGGACTATACAAAGGGTAATATTTATGTATTAAATCTTAATAGTTTATCAAAACAAGAATATACTTTATTATCATTTTTGTGTAGAAAAGATATAAAAGATATTAATGATTTTCTATATGTAGATAAAAATCAAGAGAAAAGTTTGCTAAACTAAAAAGAGAGTATATACATAGGAGGTATATGAAGACATGGAAGAAGATGAACTAAATCTTAAAGCTTTTAATATGTATGGCGGATTTAATCAAGAAGGTGACGAATATCACATATTAAATACTAAAACACCAGTGCCTTGGTGTAATGTTATGGCAAATGAGCATTTCGGTACTATAGTATCAAGCTATGGTACTGTATACTCATATTATAAAAATTCACAGAGTTTTAAAATATCTAATTGGTGTAATGATTGGATTAGTTTTAGACAAGGAGAGACTTTTGAAGGTATATACGATAACAACTACAACTTAATTTATGGATTTGGATATACTAAAGTTTTACAAGAAGATTGTGAAGTAAAAAAAGAATTAGATATATTTATTTCAAGTTATGAAAATATAAAGCTTCAAAGAATAAAGCTAGTAAATAAGTCAACAGAGAAAAAAGATGTTAAAATATCATATGCAATTGATCCAGTTTTGGGTGTAGTAAAAGATGTAGATAGAAACTATGTTCTATGCAAGAAAATAGATAATGGATTGGAACTTAAAAATCCATATAGTATAGAGTTTTCTAACTGTATAGCTTATATGACTGTTTTGGCAAAAAGCAAAGAGTGTGATGTCTTTTATGATGATGACAACTATAAAGTTGAGGTAAATATTTCACTTTCTTGCAGAGAAGAAGCAGAATTTACAATAATTCTTGGATGCACTGAAAACCAAGAAGATATAAAAAGAATTCAACAAAACTTTGATAGTGTTGATGCAATAAATAGAGAATTTGAGAACACAAGAGAATATTGGAGAAAACTTGTTGTAAAAAATATGAAGCTTGGAGACGAGTATCTAGAAATAATGGCAAATGGTTGGCTACTTTATCAGACTATTGTTTGTAGATTGTTTGCAAGATCAGGACTTTATCAGTGTGGTGGAGCTATAGGTTATAGAGATCAGCTTCAAGATACTCTTGCTTTAATTAGTAGTTGGCCAGAAAGAACAAGACAGCAAATAGTCTTACATTCTAGTAAACAATTTGAAAAAGGAGATGTACTTCACTGGTGGCATGAGCATAGTGGCGCTGGAATTAGAACGTATTTTAGTGATGACTACTTATGGCTTCCATATGTACTCTCTGAATATGTAACTAGAACAGGAGATATATCAGTTCTTGATGAGAATACACCATATCTTGAAGATAAACCGATGAATGGTAAGCATGAGGTATATGATGTATATAGGAATATAGATAAATATGATTCTGTATATGAGCATGCCAAAAAAGCTATTAATTATGGCTTAAGTAGAAAAAATGAAAAGACAGGTATACTAAAAATTGGCGATGGAGATTGGAATGACGGCTTTAGTAATATTAGAGGAGAATCAGTTTGGCTAACTTTCTTTATGATGAATGTTTTAGAAAAATTTATTTATCTTGCAAATATTAAGTTTGATTATGAGCTAATAAAAGATTATGAGAAAGAGATAGAGGAACTTAAAGAGAGTATTTTAAAGAATACATGGGATACAGATCACTTTGTAAGAGCTTTCTATGAAAATGGTGAAATTCTTGGCTCTTATATTAATAAGGAGTGCAAGATTGATTTGATTTCTCAGGCATGGGCTGTAATCTCTATGAAGAGTTATTCTGATGTACAGGATAAATTGAAAAAGTGCTTGGAGACAGCAGATAAATATCTAGTAGATAGAAAACTTGGAATAGTTAAATTGCTTTATCCAGCATTTAATAATAAAGAGAGAAACAATCCTGGATATATAAGAGCATATGTTCCTGGAATAAGAGAAAATGGAGGACAATATACTCACGCTGCAACTTGGTTTGCAAAAGCATATTTTGAATTGAATGATTACAAAGCAGGAGAGGAAATATTAAAGATGATAAATCCTATTTCTCATTCAGACACAAAAGAAAAAGCTGATGTTTATATGGTTGAGCCTTATGTTGTTGCAGCAGATATATATTCAAATGAGGAACATCCAGGAAGAGGCGGATGGACTTGGTATACAGGTTCAGCTGCATGGATGTACAAAGTAATAGAAGACTATCTTTCTGATAATAAAAAGAGTAAATAAGATTAAAAAAGTAAGCATAAGGGCTTACTTTTTTGTTGTTTATTTTTTTATTTTATGTTAATATTTATATGAAATAAGAAAAAGATTAATGAGGTGAAGGAATTGGATAATAATATGAAAGATTTGTTTGATCAAAAAAAATACAATAATGTAGTATTACTTTTAGAAAAATTATTTAAAAAACTATTTATTGAAATGTTAAAATATAAAAGTGTCAAAGTAGATGAAAATTTAAATTATAGGCAACTTGCAATACTCATACCAGATTATTATCCTAACTATACTCAAGATATTATAACATTAACTCATGTTGAATATAGAGAAGAAAATACATATTTAGATGTGGTTTATACTATGCTCTCTTTATATATATTTTTTGAGAATTCATATAAAGAGGCAAATTAGTAGATTAAAAAAGATGTTTAGCTAGAAAAGAGTCAGTATAAATTAGACTCTTTATTTTTAATTCAAAATGTGTAAGATATATTATATGTGAAGTACAACGAAAATTATGAATAATTATAGCTTCGCAACATATAAAATCAATAGGATATTATTGGCAAAAGGGGTTGAAAAATATATATTTTATGATATAATATAGGAGTTAAAATATCAAATATTATGTAATGGAGGAATTAAAATGAATGTTAAAGTAGAGAAAAAAGAAAATTCTGTTGTAGAAATTGAATTTACAATGGATAAAGAACAATTTAACGAAGAGCTTGATAAAGCTTTTAAACAAAACGCAAAGAAATTTAAAGTTCCAGGTTTTAGAAACGGAATGGTTCCAAGAGCTGTAGTTGAAAAAACATATGGTGAAGCTGTATTATATGAATATGTAATAGAAAATACAGTAGATGAAGCATATAGAAATGCAGTAATTGAAAATGGACTTGAAATTGTTTCTAGACCAGAGCTTGACATAAAACAAATTGGAAAAGATAAAGATTTTATATTTGTAGTAAATGTTTGTGTAAAACCAGAAGCTAAAGTATCAGATTACAAAGGAATTGAAGTTAAAAAAGTAAGTACTAGAGTAACAAAAAAAGAAGTTGAAGAAGAAATTGAAAGAACAAGAGAAAAAAATGCTAGAATTGTTACTGTAGAAGATAAAGAAAGAGAACTAAAAAATGGGGATATTTCTGTTATTGATTTTGAAGGCTTTGTTGATGGTAAAGCCTTTGAAGGAGGAAAAGCAGAAAACTTTGAACTTACAATTGGATCTGGCCAATTTATACCAGGATTTGAAGATCAAATGGTAGGAATGAAAGTAGAAGAAGAAAGAGATATAAATGTTAAGTTTCCAGAAGAATATCATGCTGCAGATTTAGCAGGAAAAGATGCTACTTTTAAAGTAAAATTACACGAAATAAAAGAAAAAATATTACCAGAGTTAGATGATGAATTTGCAAAAGATATATCTGAATTTGATACATTAGAAGATTATAGAAAAGATGTAAATAAAAAAGTAAAACAAAGAAAAGAAAATCAAGCTAAAGCAGAAAAAGAGCAAGAAGCTATAGAGAAGTTTATTAAAAAAGTTGAAGTTGTAATTCCAGAGGGAATGATTGATGAGGAAGTTGAAAAAATGGTAGAGGAGATGAATGCTAACCTATCATATCAAGGATTAAACATTGATCAATACTTACAATATATGGGAATAACTTTAGACGATTATAAAAAAGAGATGAGAGGGCAAGCTGAAAAGAGAATAAAATTAAATCTAGGTCTTGAAGCTGTAGCTACACAAGAAAAGGTTGAAGTATCAGACGAAGATATTGATACAAAAATTAAAGAATTAGCTGCTCAATATGGTGCAGGTGATGAAGAATCATTACTAAAAAATGAGAATGCAAGAAATTATATGAGACAAGAGCTAGTTCATGAAAAGACTATGAAAATTATAACAGATAATATAGTAGAAAAATAATATATAGTTTAAGGAGGTTTAACGTATGATTAACAATAGTTTAGTTCCATATGTAATAGAACAAACAAGTAAAGGTGAAAGATCTTATGATATTTTCTCAAGACTTTTAAAAGAAAGAATTATATTCTTATCTGAGCCAGTTGATAGTGCATCTGCATCTGTAGTTGTTGCACAATTATTATTCCTAGATGCAGAAGATCCAGGAAAGGATATTTATCTATATATAAATACTCCTGGTGGTAGCATTACAGATGGTATGGCTATATATGATACTATGCAATATATAAAATCAGATGTATGTACAATTTGTGTTGGAATGGCTGCATCAATGGGTTCTGTATTACTTGCTGCTGGAACAAAAGGAAAAAGATATGCATTGCCTAATTCAGAGATTCTAATACATCAACCATTAATTGGTGGTGGCGGTCTTTCTGGTCAAACTACAGAAATAAAAATACATGCTGATCACATGGTCAGAACAAGAGAAAAATTAAATAAGATTTTAAGTGAAAGAACAGGTCAATCAATTGAGACAATTCAAAAGGACACAGAAAGAGATCATTATATGACAGCTCAAGAGGCAAAAGAATATGGTCTTATTGATGAAGTTATGGATAATATAAATAATATAGGTAAGGAGAATAAATAGTATGGCAAATAAGGGTACAAATAATGGTAATCATAACCAAAAACCCATATTTTGCTCATTTTGTGGAAGATTAAGACAGGAAGTAGACAAATTAATAGAAGGACCTAATAATGTATATATTTGCGATGAATGTGTTGAGATTTGTCATAAGATAATGAAAGATGAGGAGAATCTAACACAAGAAGATAGTATGGGAGCTAAAGACTTAGTTTCTACAGATGAGTTACCATCTCCAGAAGCTATAAAAAGTGTTTTAGATGAATATGTAATAGGGCAAGATGAAGCCAAAAAAGTTTTATCTGTTGCTGTATATAATCATTATAAAAGAATAAGAAATATGGATAAACTAGATGATGTTGAGATACAAAAAAGTAATATTTTATTACTTGGACCAACAGGATGTGGAAAAACATTACTAGCGCAAACACTTGCAAAAATACTTCATGTTCCATTTGCAATTGCTGATGCAACTACGCTTACTGAAGCTGGATATGTCGGAGAAGATGTAGAAAATATACTTTTAAGATTAATACAAGCTGCAGATTATGATATAAAAAAAGCAGAAAAAGGAATAATATATATTGATGAGCTAGATAAAATTTCTAGAAAAAGCGAGAATGTTTCAATAACTAGAGATGTAAGTGGAGAAGGAGTTCAGCAAGCACTTTTAAAAATCATTGAGGGTACAGTTGCAAATGTTCCTCCTCAAGGTGGAAGAAAACATCCTCAACAAGAATTTTTGAAAATAGATACTACTAATATATTATTTATTTGTGGTGGAGCATTTGATGGATTAGAAAAAATAATAGAATCTCGTATAGATACAAAAACAATGGGATTTGGAGCAAAAGTTGAATCTAAAAAAGATCTTGATGTTGGAAAAATCTTTTCTCAAGTTCAGCCTCAAGATATTGTAAAATATGGACTTATTCCAGAGCTAATAGGAAGGTTACCAATTATAACAAGCCTAAACCAATTATCAGAAGAAGCACTTATAGATATTGTGACAAAGCCAAAGAATGCATTATTAAAGCAATATAAAAAGCTATTTAAAATGGATAATGTAGAGCTTGACATAAATGATGATGCCTTAAATGCAATAGTTGAATGTGCTGTAGAAAGAAAAACTGGAGCAAGAGGATTAAGGGCAATTATGGAGAATGTTATGATTGATGCAATGTATGAGGTCCCATCAAACAAAGATATAGTAAAATGTGTAATTACCAAAGATGTAGTTACAAAACATGATAAACCAAAATATATTATGTCAGAAAACAAAAAGTAAGGCTAGTACCTTGCTTTTTTATTGTTTACTCTGATATAATATCTAAAAAGGAAAATTTGGGTGATAAAGTGAAATATTACTACTTAGATAAAAAAATTGATTATAACGCCAAATACGGGCAAATTTGTGACGGTTTAATTACTCAAAAGCAATCTAAATTTTTCTCATACCTATTTTATATAGATAATGAGAAAGATGCTTTAGAAAAAATAGATAAAATAAAAAAAGATAACTTACAAGCCAGACATGTGGTATATATATATTCATATTTACAAAATAATGTTGCTAATATTAGATTCTCAGATGATGGTGAGCCTAAAGGAACTGGAACAAAAGCAATATATGAGTTATTAGAAAAAGAATCAATAACTAATGTATGTATTGTTATTGTTCGTTATTTTGGAGGAATACTCTTAGGAGCTGGTCCTTTAGCTAGAGCATACTTAAATAGTGCTAGAATATGTATAGATATGTGTGAAAAAAAAGAAGTATATAACTATTTAGATTTTTCATTTGAATGCTCATATAATGAATATAATACAATTAAGAATAAATTAGATGAATATATAGAATGTGAGTATGTAAAAATAATAAAGTGTGAATTTAAAGAGAATGTAAGCATGGTAATTAAAGTCGTAGATTTTAAGCTTGATTATATAAAAAAGGTGGTGGATGAGATAAAATATGGTAATTAACGATCTTGAAAAACGTATTGCTATAGGAAATGAACTTATTTTGTATAGCAAAACTAATATAAATATTAGTCTTGATTTAAAAATAGGGTACAGAGTAGATAAAGAGGAAAAGGAAATAAGATTATATGATGTTCCAAGAATTTTAACTTTTGAAGAGAAAGTAATGATATACTATGCAATTTTAGATAGATTTTATTTTTGTCCTTTAAGAGTTATAAATAAAGAATATGCGGGAGAAAATATCGAGGACTATGTTGTAAAAGAAAATGGATATACATATCATGAATTTAATAATATCGAGGGAGAACCTAAAGGAATTCTTGCAGAACTATTATTTGAAATACCAAGGCAAAAGGATGAACCTGAAAAGTTATCAAGAATACGAGATATATATGAAATGTTAAAAAGAAATAAAGATGAGATAGGGAATAGACCAATATGTATTGCATTTAATGGAATAATGCCTGATTTTAAAGATGTTTTTAGAATTATATTATATATGTTTGAAAAAGATGATATTTTAAGTAAAAAGAAAAAAGAATGTATAGTGTTTAAAAGAAGTGGATTTTTGGGTGGAAATAAAAGAATTTTCATTGTTCCTAAAAAAGCTTTAAAGATTGAAAAATAAAGATATTTAGATATCTTTATTTTTTTGCCTTTAAAATATAAAATACATTATTTGTGAACTATATATTATAAAAAATTAAAAAATGCTTCGCAAAATTTATAGCTAAAAATAATAAAAGTTATTGACAAACAAATGTTCTTTTTGTATAATATTAATAGATAAAAGAACAAACGTTCTTAGGGGTGATTATATGAAAAAATTTAGAGAAATGATTAAAAATATTATATTTATATTAATTGTAATATTACTATTTAAGAGTATTCTATCATATCAGTTGGCTAAAACTGAATATTCTACTTATAACTATACTGTATGTAGTAATGATACATTATGGAATATTGCTGCAGATATTTGTAATGAAAATAAAGATATATATATACGAAAAGTTATATCTGACATAAAGGAAATTAATAATATGACAGATCCTATAATATATGTAGGACAGACTATACAGCTTCCAATTTATAACTAATTATTATATGAAAACTAGGCTTTTTGTCTAGTTTTTTATTTTATACTTGCAATGTTTACATAAATATAGTATAATTTATATGTACAATATATTATTTACACCTGATGCAATTGAAGAAGGAGGAATGTTTAATGGAAGCTAACATTAAGTTAGAAAAGAAAAATTTTTTTAAAAGGAGGTTCTCAGAAGAAGACGAAATTTCTGGAGAAGTAAAACTAAGTAATGGCAAAGAATTTAACATTTATTTTGTATTACACAAAAATGTGATTGAAATAACAAGTAAAAATAATGAGGAATTAAAACAAGATGAACGGATTGCTATTATTGAAAAAATACTGGAGCAATATACATTGTTATTAAATTCAATACTTCATTTTACAATATCATATTGTCTTGAAGATTTTGTTTTAGTAGATAGTACAAAATATAGCAATAATCTAGATGAAATAAATACTTTAAAGGAAAAAACGATCTTAGAAGAATATCTTGAATCAACCTATTCAAAAACATCTATAAATAAATTATTTAGAGTTTTAAGAGTATTCTATGATACAGTAAAAGATAACAAAAGTAAAAAAATTATTGTACCTATAGAATATAAATTAAATTTTGAGCAAAGAAATGATTTAAGTTATTTTATTGATAAGATTCAAAGAAATATTTTCAAACATAAAAGGTATGATGTTGAAATAGATAAAGAGAGTCAACAGATTATATTAACATTATTGGACTAGATTAATTTCTAGTTCTTTTTTTGCCTCTTTATTACCTCTATTATTTATATAGAAATATATTGAAATAAATACCTATTTATGAGATAATGAAAATGAATGATTAAGGAGGTAGGTATATGAAAATAAAATTTAAAGCTATAATTGCAGCTTTAGGTATTATCTCTATAATAAGTCCAAGTATATATGCTGTGACTAATATAGAATATAACTTTAAACCTGCAAAGGCAAAATATAAGGTAATATTAGATGGACAATCATATCAAATTCCTGATAGTATTTCTTTTGATGAAGGAAATGTGAATATTAATACAGAATTTTTAAAACAAAATTTACAAGTAGCTTCAGATATGACTGATTCGATTGAATATTCTAATGGAACGCTTACATACTTAGGAAATTTTATACAAACTACTGTTAGTAACGAATATGTTCCAATTGTTGGAAATACAGGATTATTGCAAAGCAATATAGATTATGATATTTTAAAGAATTATTTTGAAAAAAATGAATTGGGAAGTAAGTTACATGATAAAGCAGTCGAATACATTGAAAAACTTCAATCAGAAGAAGATGAATCAAAGATAAAAGAATATACATCTATAGTAAATAATTTTAATGAAGAAATTCGAAGAATAAATAATTTAAAAGTTGAAAATATTCAAAAAGATTTAATTTCAACAATTCCTTGCTTAGGAGTAAATTATAATGAATTAAAGAATATAGGATATAATCCAGACGACGACTCTGTTTCAATATCTCTAGAGCCAACATATTATTTATACTCAATAATATTTAGAGATTTAAGAGTACTGTCAATGAGATATAATATAAACAATTCAGATGACTACGTATATGTACCAGATTTTGATAAAGACACATATACATATACAATAAAACTAGATGATAGTGTACCTGATAATGCAACTATAACTACATCATCTGTTGGATATATGAATAGTATTTTAGAGCAAGAAAATCTTGAAGACTCTGATTTAAATATATCTGTACAAGATGATACTATACAGCTTGTAAATGGAATGGGAACAGCAACAGTTAAAGTTGTATATGACATGTACGCCTCTTTAGGAGAATATGCTGATACTTCCTTTACAACAAATCCAGAAAGAGAATATACTATTTATTTTACAAAATATGATTTCATAAAAGGTGATCTAGATAGAAATGGAGCAGTAAACTCAGACGATGCAGCAATAGCACTAGATTTATATAGATATGGAAATGTAAGTGATGAGGATTTACAAATTGGTGATATGGATGAAAATGGACTAATAAACTCAGATGACGCAGCACTTATTCTTGATGTATATAGGTATGGATATTAATTTAGGAGGAAATATATGAAGAAATTTATTAAAAGAATTCTTTTTATAGGTGCTATTTCGTTTATTCTTATTAAAGGTAGTAATATCTATGCTAGTACAAGTGCTAATATAACTACTTATGAAATAAATACAGAAGAAATTACTCTAGACACAGAAAGAATAATAAATATGGGAACAATGCAGTATTCTAAGCCATCATCTGTATATGATTTTATAGACGAAGATGGAATGTATAATAGTGTATATACAAGTGAAAACAATGTATATTGGACTACATTTGATTCACAAATTAATGCAATAAAAACAAGAAAAATACCAATGTATTTTGATAAATCTAATTCAAGTGATTTTATGAAAGATTTAGTATTTAACTTTGGTAACGCTTTATACTATAACGGAAATTTATATATTGTATATGGAAGAGAAGGTTATACTGCAACCTCTGATGGGTTCTGGGATGTTACAATGGCAATAGTAAAATATGATAAAGAGGGAAATCAAATTGGTAAAAATGATCTAGTAGGAACTCAGCTTAATCCCACTACTCATTGGAATTTAGGTGGTGGAGATTGGACATATGGAACCTACTTACCTTTCTATCCTAATTCAAATTGTAGTTTAACAATAAGTAATGGCGTAATTGCATGCTTTTTTGGAAGACAAATGTATATATCACATTCATCCAGTATGATGTTTTTTATTGATGCAGATTCGTTGGAATTTGTAAGTAACAAATATTATACTTCTGATGAAAATGCAAAAAAGTATGAAGAGCCTGGTGGGTATTATACGTCTCATTCAATGGGACAAAGAATAATAGGTACAAGCGATGGTGGATATATTTCAGCTGAACTTGGTGATGCCGGGACTTTAGGAGCCACAAGAGGACTAATGATATCAAAAATCTATCCTCAAGAAGAAATATTAAAAGTAAGTAAAAATAAAATGCTACATTTTAGTGAAGGTGGTATGGGCTCAAATGGATATAATTATACATACTCATCACTTGGAAATATTATAGAGCTAAGTGATGGATATATGTATATTGGTAGTATGGAACCAACATTAAGCTTAGAATATGGTAATAGCATAAACGAATCATGGAATATTTTTGCTCAGAAATATAAACCAAATTTTTGGGAAGAAGATTCTATAGGAAATATGCAAGTATTTAATACATATGTAAGAGAAACGCAAGGAACTCCCCCAGAAGATGCAGAATTAGGAGTTAATGCACCTTTGGGTAGACTATATCTTACAGGTGATGAAAAGGATTACGGGATAAAATGGCTTACTGATTTTAATAATGAGTATATGACTTTGCTAGTAAGAGCTGTAGAAATAGAAGATGAAAATATTGTTATCTTATACGAGCAATTACCTATTGAAAAAAATGAAGATGAATCTAGAGGATATTCTCTATCAAGTACTAATGGAGATGTATACTATATGATTATAGATAAAGATGCAAATATTATATGTAATCCTGTAAAAGTTGATGGAGTCAAATTAAATGAGGAAGAATTATATTCATATAATGATGGTAAAATTTATTGGACAACAGCAAATGGTAATCAAAATAAAATAACAATAAATGTTTTAGATATAAGTGAGTCTATATCTAAGCCTTCAGAACAAATAGAAAAAGGTGACTTAGATAGAAATGGAGCAGTAAACTCAGATGATGCAGCAATTGCACTAGATCTATATAGATATGGAAATGTAAGTGATGAAGATTTACAAATTGGTGATATGGATGAAAATGGACTAATAAATTCAGATGATGCTGCGCTTATTCTTGATGTATATAGGTATGGTAAATAAAGAATAATAAAAGATATGATTAACATACGATTTAAAGAGGCATAAAGCCTCTTTATTTTTATTTTATATAACAACTTGAAAAATTATACATTTAATGATATATATTAATTGTAAGTTATTTTTGGAGGTAAAAATATGAAGGCGAAAGTTTTAAATAAATTAACTCTAGTTATTATAATGTTAACGATAAGTCTTGGGTTAAATAAAGTAGAAGCTGTTAAAATAGATACCAAATCACATGTAGAAGTAGGAGAAGAAGTACTTGTAACTGTTGACTTCGAAGAAAATATAGCTGCATATGACTCATATAGACTTACATACAATGATACAATTATGAAGTATAATTCTCCATATGAATTAATCGAAGGCTTATGGTGGGATACATCATATGAGTCTAATGGTATAAATAAAAAAGTATATTCTTTTACAGCTCTTGGTAATGGTCAAAATACTATTAAATTAGATATAAAAGGATTAGTTAGTGCAAATTATGAAATGGATGAATTAGGTGATATAGAAGTTGAAAAAAAGATGGTAGTAGGAAATGGTATAACTCTAGGAGATGTAAATGGTGATGGTGTTATAAATTCAGATGACTCTGCCCTTATTCTTGATATGTATAGATATGGTAATATCACTGAAGACGATTTAAATGTTGCCGATATCGATAAAAACGGAACAATAAACTCAGATGATGCAGCTCAAGTACTTGACATGTATAGATACGGAAATTAATAATTCATTTTATAACGAATTAAAGAGGATTTTGCCTCTTTAATTTTTTTATTCATAGAAAAAAATTAAATTTATTTGTTGAAAAATCATAAAAAAGTTAGAATTGCTATATTATTGTAAACTGCAGTAACTTAAAACGGCTATATAAATATAGTGAACTTCTAATTGCCATTTTAAGGCATTTTTATTTTTAAGTAATGAAATAACATTACAGAAAATAGTATTTTTAAGCTTTGATATCAAAATACTTCTATTTTGGTTGAATAAAAGTTAATTATACGTTATAATATATAGTATATGATACAAAAAATATAAAAAGGAGGCTTTCTAATGAAAATCACTGGTAAAGAAGGTAACAGATTAGTTGCCTATGTGAAAAATAGGGATGTAGAAATATTATTCTCTATGAAGGAATTTGTAAATCCAGAGCTATTTAATGAGAAATCTATTTTAAATGGAGATGTAAATGTTAATGGATATTATAAGATTACAAATCCTGAAAACATAAAATATCTAAATCAATTACCATATATACCAGAATATGATACTTTTATGGATATGGATACATTTACATTAAATTCAATAGAGACCAAAAATAGTTTTGATTTGCAAAGGTTAATTCTAATGTTTGATGGGAATGATGAGATCTCGACAGACACACTTGCTTTTTTAAATTCTCTATCGTGTATTGATAAAAACGTAATTGCTTTTCTTGATAGTTCAAGACCACCTAAAGAGCAAGAAAGAGCAAGATTTGCTTTAAAGCAACAAATTAGATGCTATAATTATTCTGTAAGAGAAATGATGGCAATAAAAAGGCGTATAGCATTACAAAAAGAAGAAGAGGAGAAAAAGGCAAAAAGAATTACACCCAAAAAGGTACTTAAAAAAATTAAAAGTAAGCTTAATATATAGCTTACTTTTTTTATACATAAAATTAGTACTAAATAATAAAAAATAAATTAATAAACTTTTTTACTAAAGAGGCAAACATTACATATTATTTAGCGGATTCTTTTCTAATGCCTCTTTTACCTGTTCATTATCTACATGTGTATATATTTCAGTTGTAGAAACACTTTCGTGTCCAAGAATTTGCTGTAAGGAACGAATATCAACACCACCATATTTATGCATAAGAGTGGCTGCAGTATGTCTTAGTTTATGAGGAGAATACTTCTTTGGATCAAGTCCTGCTAAAGTAATGTATTTTTTGACCATCATTTCAACTGTTCTTTTTCCTATTCTTGTGCCACGTTCAGATATAAATAAAGCTTCATGATCTTTAACATCCTTAGGACGTACTGAAACATACTCTTTTAATGCCTTTTGACAAGCTTCATTTAGGTATACAGAACGCTCTTTATCTCCTTTTCCTATAACTTTTAAAGTATTATCTTTTATATCTTTAAAGTTTATCGCAACAAGCTCAGAAAGTCGTAATCCACAGTTTAAAAATAGTGTAATAATGCATTTATCTCTTTTTTCGTTTTTTCCTTCGATGGAGTGGAGGAGAGCTACACTTTCATCTAAAGATAAATATTTTGGTAACCTTTTACCAAGTTTAGGTGTTTCTAGCTCAACCGCAGGATTTTTTTCTAGAGCTTTTTGTTTAAAAGTCATAAAATTAAAAAATGATTTTATTGCTGCAATTTTTCTTGCACGTGTTGCTGGTTTGTCTGAACGAATGTTCGACAAGTAATTTAAATATTCATATAAGTCTGTTAATTCAATTTTTCTTACAAATTCTATATTTAAATCTGAAATATCAGTTTTCTCAATTAGCTCATTATTAATTGAGTTTAGTTTAATTTTATTTAATTTATATAACTTTAAGAATCTAAAAGTATCACGTAAATCATAATGATATTCACGAATTGTACTTTGAGATCTATTTTTAATATTTTGCATATATAATAAGAATTCTCTTAAGAAATTTGGTATATCATCATACATATAAAAACCTCCTAAAAATAC
>CALXAR010000006.1 GCA_944386345.1 uncultured Clostridia bacterium | reverse complement strand
TTTAAAAATAAGGATATAAAATTACATCATATAATAGAGAATTTCTTTACAATAGATGGAACAAAATATCATGAACCTTATTTTATATATAAAATGAAGCTTGACGATTCTGATGAAATAGTAAAAAGAAGAAAAGAAAAACTTATTAATTATGATTCTCAAGGCAATTGGTATGAGTTTATTGATATAAAGAGATTAGATGGGGTAAATATTTTACCAGTAGAATTAAAGAAAATAATAACAAGTGATAATTTTAGTACAACTATAGTGAGAGATTAAAAAACACCTTAAAAAGGTGTTTTTTTTATGCATTTTTTGTATAAAAGTTATAGACTACTTTTCCATGACGCATTTCATATAATTTCTTTTTTATTTCCATAATAAAGATAGGAAAGATAGATAAAAGTATTGTATATATCCATTGAGAAACATTAAGCGGTACAACTTCAAACATATTAGCTATTGGTTCAATAAGAGTTATAGATATTTGAGTTATAGCACCAAATAAAATTGATATTAACAAGAACTTATTTTTTAGAAAACTAGAACTAAATAGAGAATCACTACTTCTAATGTTTAAACTGTGTATAAGTTCAGTAAGACCAAGTGTTATAAAGGCCATAGTTCTTGCAACATTTAAGTTATAATTTTTTACTCCTATAAAGAAAGCTATTAAAGTTAAAATTCCAATCATACATCCTTCAAAAAATATTTTATGCCAAAGCCCATCTGAAAAAATTCCTTTTTTAGGATTTTTAGGCTTTCTATTCATTATATATTTTTCTTCTGGTTCAAGTCCAAGTCCTATTGCAGGAAATGAGTCTGTTACTAGATTTATCCATAGAAGGTGAATTGCAAGTAGAGGAGTATCGAGTCCTAAAATTAATCCTAAAAATATAGTTACAATTTCACCTATATTGGTTGATATTAAGAAGTGAACCGCTTTAGTTATATTGTCATAAATGTGTCTACCTTCTTTTACTGCTTTTACAATAGTTGTAAAATTGTCATCTGTTAATATCATATCTGAGGCATTTTTAGCAACATCTGTACCATTTTTTCCCATTGCTACACCTATGTCAGCATTTTTTAATGCAGGAGCGTCATTTACTCCGTCACCAGTCATAGCAACTACATTTCCATCTTTTTGAAAAGCTTTTACAATTTTTACTTTGTGTTCTGGTGATACTCGTGCAAAAACAGAGTATTTCATTATTTCTGATTCAAATTTCTTAGTTGGTATATTGTCAAGCTCTGATCCAGTTATTGCAATATCTCCATCTTTATATATTCCAAGCTCTTTTGCAATAGCTTTTGCTGTTAGTATATGATCTCCTGTTATCATTACAGTTTTTATGCCTGCTTTTTTTGCTATAAAGATCGATTCTTTTACGCCTTCTCTAGGGGGATCTATCATACCAAATAATCCTGCAAATATAAGATCTTTTTCTATAGATTCTGATGATATATTATATGGAAGAGATGATACATCTTTGTAGGCAATTGCAAGTACTCTTAAAGCTTCATTTGCTAAGCTTTCATTTTTTTGCTCAATATAGTTTTTTGTATTGTAATCAATTGCTTTTGATGAGCCATTGCTATATACATAACTACATTTTTTTAGTATAACGTCTGGTGCACCCTTTGTAATAATTCTGTATTTATCCCCGATTTTATGAATTGTTGTCATCATTTTTCTATCAGAGTCAAATGGTATCTCATTTATTCTCTTCATTTTTTCGTATAAAGTGTTTTTATTTATGCCATTTTTTAAAGCGATATTTACTATTGCAGCTTCTGTACCTTCACCGACTACATTTTTGTTACTTACTTTACAGTCATTACACATTGCGCCAAGTTCTAATATAAAATTATAATCACTAGAATTTATTTTTGTAGTAATATCATCTTTGTAATTTAATATCCTTACTACGTTCATCCTGTTTTGAGTTAGTGTACCAGTTTTATCTGAGCATATTATTGAGCTACTTCCAAGAGTTTCAACAGCAGGAAGTTTCCTAATAATTGCATTGTTTCTTGCTATTTTAGTAACGCCAATAGATAGCATTATAGTGACTACTGCAGGGAGTCCTTCTGGAATAGCCGCAACAGCAAGGCCTACTGACGTCATAAACATTTCTTTTAAAGATATTCCTTTAACTAACCCTATTAGAAAAATAGCTATACATATTATAATACATATAATTCCTAGAGATTTTCCAATATTTGAAAGCTTTTTTTGTAATGGCGTTTGAGGAGATGTATCAGTTATTATCATTTTTGCAATTTTTCCTACCTTTGTATTCATTCCAGTTTCAGTTACAATAGCTTTTGCATGCCCATTTGTAACTATAGTAGTGGAAAATACCATGTTTACCATATCTCCTAAAGCTATATTATTACTTAGCGTCACATTTGCATCTTTTAAAATAGGTACAGTTTCACCAGTTAGTGCAGATTCTTCAATTTTTAGATTAAAAGCTTCAATAAGTCTACAATCTGCAGGAACAAAATTTCCAGCTTCCAGTTCTATTATATCTCCTGGAACTAATTGGGAGCTATCAATAGTTATTAGTCTTGAGTCTCTAATTACAGTGGATGTAGGAGAAGAGAGCTTTTTTAACGCTTCTAAAGATTTTTCTGCTTTGCTTTCTTGTATAACACCTATTACTGCATTAATTACTACAATAGAGATTATAATTATAGAATCAGCATAATCATTTGTGCCATCAATATATGATACGAGGGCAGAAATTAAAGAGGCTAGTAGTAAAATTATAATCATAAAATCTTTAAACTGAGATATAAATTTTGTGATAATTGATTCTTTTTTCTTTTCTGCAAGTTTATTTTCTCCATATATTTTTCTTCTTTTTAAAATTTCTTTTGTATTTAGTCCATTGTATATATTTGTATTTAATTTTCGCTTTACTTCATCAATAGTCTGTGTATGCCACATATAATCACTCCTTTGTACAAGTTCTAATTGAGTATATGAGCACATAGATTATTTTATACGTGAAAAAAAGCATAAAAAAAGTCTTGAATTTTTTTCAAGACTTTTTATTCGTTGTTATTTTGATGCTTAGGTTTTAATTTTAATTTTCTAATAGGTCTATTTTCAAATTTGGTTGCCATATCTTGTAGTTTAAATACTTCTTGTTGCCATTGTAGTCGATACTTCTCTAAAACTTTTTTATCTACTTTGTCATCTACAACTGCATCATTTAAATACATTGGACTACCATAGACAACTCTAGTTCTTCTAAAGAGTCTAGGTTGCTCTAAAAATACTGGTATGATTGGTACATTTGTCTTTGCAGATATAAAGAAGGCTCCAGATTTTATTCTGGATAATTTATTTTTATTTAAATCTGATATTGTTCCTTGTGGAAATAGCATAAATAATTTGTTTTTCCCATCTTTAAAGTAGTCAATTGCTTCTAATAGCTCGACACCATTATGTCTGTCTCTATCAATTTTTACTACATCAATCATATTTAAAAAAATAGCCATAAATTTATGCTTAAAGCATTCTTTTTTTGCAAGTATTCTAATGTTGTTGTTATGAGTCCACATAACAGGACCATCAGCATCACTTACATGATTTGGACAAAGTATATATGAACCATTAGATAAATCTGGCTTGTTATATTCTTTAACTCTATATATATTACCTATTATAAATTTTCCTATTACTTTTAAAGCTTTTCCCATAATATCCCCCTTGATAAATAGTACTTATGAATATATAAGCTTTGTAAGTTAATTATACAATAAAAAAATATTTCTGTAAAGTATAATTTAATTGTACATATTACTATAATTATGTATATAATTGTATAATATGTAGTTTTATATAAATACAAATTATATATTGTCTAATTTTGTAAAAAATGATATAATTTGCAAAGAATTAGAGGTGTAAAATGGAAAAAATAATTGGAATTGGAGTAGGAGTAATTCTTTTAAATGATAAAGATGAAGTATTGTTGCTACTAAGAAATGATGATGAAAAGCTTGCTGATAGCAATATGCATTATGAAGGACAGTATACTTTACCTGCAGGAAAAGTAAGATTTGGAGAAGAATTTGAAGAGGCTGGAATAAGAAAAGTAAAACAAGAATCAAATTTAGATGTATTGGATATAAAAGTAATATGTCTTTTAAATGACTATAATGAGCATGCACACTATGCTACAATTGGTCTATTATCTCGCAACTTTAAAGGTAATGTAGATCTTGGTACTACTGGTGAGCACGTCTCATATATGTGGACAAGTATTGATAAATTGCCTAAGAATCTATGTAAATCTAGTAGAGATATTATAGAAAGATATAAAGAAAGTATTTTTTATAAAGAGAGGAAATCTTATGGAAGAAATTAAAATAAAAGTTAAGTATTTTAATTTAAAATATACTCTTGAATGTGGTCAATGCTTTAGGTGGAAAAAGCAGAATGAGTTTTATATAGGCGTTATTAAAGATAGAGTGATAAAGATAAAGCAAGATGGAGATACCTTATATGTAAGAAGTAATGATATGAATAATTTAGAGAGTGTAGTAAAAGAGTATTTTGATTTGAATAGAGATTATTCCCAAATTGAAGATAGAATATCAAAGGTTGATAAGTATGTAGAAAAAGCTTTAAAAAATACAAGTGGAATGAGACACTTAAAGCAAGATTTTTTTGAGACTATAGTCTCATATATTATATCAGCTAATAATAATATTCCTAGAATTTCAAAGTCTGTTAATGAAATATCAAAAAGATATGGTAAAGAAATAGAATTTGAGGGAGAGAAATATTATTTGTTTCCAACACCAGAGCAATTAAAAGACGTTACTATTGATGATTATAGAGCTTGTGGAGTAGGATTTAGAGATAAATATATTTATAGTACTGTAAAAAAGATAAATAATAATGAGATTAATTTAGATAAAATGCAAGAAATGGATACGCAAGATTTAAGAAAAGAGCTTTTAAATTTAATGGGGATTGGACCTAAAGTAGCAGACTGTATATTGCTTTTTTCTTGCCAAAGACAAGAAGTATTTCCAATTGATGTTTGGGTAGAAAGGGTTATGAAAAAGCTTTATTTTAATGATAAAGAAGTGAGTAAAAAAGAGATTTTAAAATATGCTTGTGATAATTTTGGAAATGACGCAGGTATTATACAACAGCATTTGTTTTACAACATAAGAGAAAATATGATTTAGTAATATAATTATTAAGGAGATTATAGAATCTCCTTTTTAAATTTAAATTAAAAATATAATATGTTATTAAAAATATATAAAAAACAAATTACATAATTTTATATAGATTTTTGCAAAAATAGTTCTTTTCTGTTGACTTTAAGTTCATAATATGATAAAATAGCTAAGCATACATGAGTTAAAGAACGTGGAGGTGTATTTATAAATGAGAGAAAATATAACAATGGCATGTACAGAATGTAAACAAAGAAACTACGAAACTCAAAAAAATAAAAGAAATAATCCTGATAGAATTGAAGAAAGAAAATTCTGTAAATTCTGTGGAAAACATACAGTACACAAAGAAACAAAATAAGAGGAGTGAATTTTCATGGCAAAGGGATTTATAAAAGGCGTTAAAAGCGAACTAAAAAAAGTAGTATGGCCAACAAAAGAACAACTTGTTAAAAGTACAACTATGGTTATTTTATTAGTAGTTGTATTTGCAGTTATAATATTAGGTCTTGATATGTTATTAGAGTATGGAGATACAAAAATCTGGAATTTCATACAAACAAAAGTAGGCTAATATAAAGTTCTTTTATTTATAAAGATAATTTTAAGAGAAGGAGTTGAATGTTGTGGAGAATGATTTAGGTACAGATTCATCAGCACGTTGGTATGTTGTATACACTTATTCTGGTTATGAGAATAAAGTAAAAGCAACTCTAGAAAAAATTGTTGAAAATAAAGGCATACAAGATAAGATACAAGAAATAATAATTCCTATGGAAGAAGAGATTGAAATAAAAGACGGAAAACAGAAGTCTTCTATAAAGAAAGTATTCCCTGGATATGTTCTTGTAAAAATGATAATGACTGATGAAACATGGTATGTTGTAAAAAACATAAAAGGTGTTTTCAACTTTGTAGGCGTTGGAGATAAGCCTTTACCGCTTACAGAAAAGGATATGCAATCTCTTGGAATAGAAGATATAATAAACTTAGATTTTGAAGTTGGAGACAGTGTTAGAATAACAACAGAACCTTTCTACAACTATCCAGCTGTTATCGAAGAAATCTTCAAAGATAAGAAGAGAGTAAAAGTAAAAGTATCCATGTTTGGAAGAGAAACAACAGTTGATTTGGAATTTAACCAAATTCAAAAAATTTAATTAACTAGTTATAAAGTATATTTAAATATTTTATATAAAACCTATGCTTAAGGGGGTGAAAATGATGGCAGAGAAGAAAGTAACACATGTTGTAAAATTACAAATTCAAGCTGGTAAAGCTAACCCAGCACCACCAGTAGGACCTGCACTTGGACCAACTGGAATAAATATAATGCAATTTTGTAAGGATTTTAATGAAAAAACTGCAAAAGACGCCGGAATGATATTCCCAGTGGTATTAACAGTTTATGCTGATAAAACATTTGAATATGTTTTAAAAACTCCACCAGCTGCAGTTCTATTAAAACAAGCTGCTAAAATCGATAAAGGTTCAGCAAGACCTCATAGAGATAAAGTAGCAAAAGTTACTAGAGCTCAAGTTGAAGAAATTGCAAATACAAAAATGAGAGATCTTAACGCATCATCACTAGATTCTGCAGTATCTATGATAAAAGGTACAGCAAGATCAATGGGGATCGTCGTTGAAGACTAAATATGGGAGAACATTATATGTTCGCTAAGACCAAAGGAGGGAAAAAGAAATGAGTAAAAGATTGGACGAAGCTAATAAGTTAGTTGAAGCAGGAAAACTATACGATGCTAAAGAAGCTATAGATCTTGCTTTAAAAATGCCTAAAGCTAAATTCGATGAAACAGTTGAAATGCATATAAAACTTGGTGTTGATTCTAAACAAGCAGATCAACAAGTTAGAGGTGTTATCGTACTACCAAATGGTACTGGTAAATCTAAAAAAGTTTTAGTTATTGCTAAAGGTGATAAAGCTGACGCTGCAAGAGAAGCTGGAGCAGACTTTGTTGGTGACGATGATATGATCGAAAAAATCCAAAAAGAAAACTGGTTTGGTTTTGATGTTGTTGTAGCTACACCTGATATGATGGCTTCTTTAGGAAAAATAGCTAGATTACTTGGACCAAAAGGATTAATGCCTAATCCAAAATCTGGTACAGTAACTATGGACGTTGCTAAAGCAGTATCTGAAATTAAAGCTGGTAAAATTGAATATAGATTAGACAAAACTAATATAATTCACTGCCCAATAGGAAAAGTTTCATTTGGAGCTGAAAAATTAATGCAAAATTATGAGACTTTACTAAACGCTATTGTTAAAGCAAAACCTGCTGCAGCAAAAGGTACATATTTAAAATCTATTGCTATATCAACAACAATGGGCGTAGGTATTAAAATTAACCCAAGACAGTAAGTGGAATGATTAATTCCGTAAATCTTACCGAGGTTTTTAAATAGTATAACGGAACATGAAAGTTTTTGTTAGATACTTAAAAATCTCGTAAGTGTCTGGCAAAAACTTTTTTTGAGTTTAAGGAGGTGTCAAAAAAGTGCCAAGTGAAAAAATATTAAATCAAAAGAAAGCAAAAGTTGAAGAACTTTCTGAAAAATTTAAAAAAGCAAAAATGATTGTATTAACTGAATACAGAGGTATATCAGTTGCAGATGACACTAAATTACGTGCTCAAGTAAGAGCTGATGGTAATGAATATTGTGTTGTTAAAAATTCAACAATTTCATATGCAGCAAAAGCAGCAGGAATTGATGGATTAGATACTTTAGAAGGACCAACTGCTGTAGTTATTAGTTATGATGACTATGTAACTCCTGCTAAAGTAGTAAATGATTATGCAAAAGATCATGATTTTTACACTATTAAAGCTGGTGTAATGGATGGAAAGATGATTGATATTGCTGAAGTTAAAAAACTTGCATCTTTACCATCAAAAGATACATTATACTCTATGCTTGCATCTGCATTACTTGGAAATATCCGTAATCTTGCAGTTGTTCTTGATCAAGCAAGAGAAAAACAAGCAGAAAATGCTTAATTAATTTCTATTAGTAAAAAATAAATTTATATATATTTAAGGAGGATTTTAAAATGGAAAAAATAGAAAAATTAGTAGAAGAAATTGAAAAATTAACAGTTATTGAACTTGCTGACTTAGTTAAAGCTATTGAAGAAAAATTTGGAGTAAGCGCTGCTGCTGCTGTTGTTGCTGCAGGTCCTGCTGCTGGTGCTGCTGCAGAAGAGAAAACTGAATTTAACGTTGTATTAAAAGACGCTGGTGCAACTAAGATTGCAGTTATTAAATTAGTTAAAGAAGCTACAGGTTTAGGACTTAAAGAAGCTAAAGAATTAGTTGATGGAGCTCCTAAAACTATTAAAGAAGCTATGCCAAAAGCAGATGCTGAAAAATTAGCTGAAGATTTAAAAGCAGCTGGTGCTACAGTTGAGTTACAATAATAAAAACTAAAAAGACGACTTTAGTCGTCTTTTTTTTAACCATTTTCTACTAGAAATTTAAACAAAGCAGATTTCATACTTAGTGAAGAGTTATTTTTGTTATTAAAAAAATCAATATAGTATTGTGATTTTTTTAAACAACTTCTAATTTTAGGTATATATGTTTTAATTATATGCTTTGTTTTATTTATATTATTGCTTGTTATAAAACTTGGAAGATTAATCATAGCTAGAATAATGAATTTTTCATCTTCATTATATTTTACGTATATATCTGGATTTAGAAAATTATATAATTCATTAACAGATATCAATGCTTCTTTAAAAGATTCAAGATATAATATTTCGTAAGTTTTCTTTGCAATTTTAGAGCTTGTATATTGTTTATCTAGAATTGTAAAATTAAAAAAAGCTCTTAATGAGATAGCAATATAAAATTTAGCATATAATTGTAATTGTGTAGGATTTTTACAGCCTTTTTCTATATTGATATAAATATTAGCTATAGATTTTTTCAGTCCTTCAATTAAAACATCTTTTTTAAAATATAAATATTTACTCATACATATTCCTCCTTAAAAATATTAATTCTTAAGTAATATATAATTTTTATAAAATTATATAATAATAGTATGATAAAAACAAGTGTTAAATTTTTAATAGAAAAAGAAAATAATTTTTACTTATTAATTATTTATATTTTATATAATCTATGATATAATAAATATATGGGGATGTAAGGTTTCGACGGATTTTTTGACATACTATAAGCGAGTAGTGGATTCTCGTTGGCCACTATAAAAACGAGAAATTAAAATTAAACGCAGATAAAGAATTTGCAATGGCTGCTTAGTAATAGCGGCGGTCAATACGAATTTTGCTAGAGAATTTGTAAAGGCTTCATAACTATCTAGCTAACAAATCTATTTGATGATTGTAGAATAGAGGGTACACACAATCATATTATTTCATTTTTTTGTAAATGTTTTAGTGAAATAATATTATTTAAACATTTACTGCACTCGGAGAAATTAGTATTGATGAATTTTCGGACGTGAGTTCGACTCTCACCATCTCCACCAATAGTATATGAAAAAGTACTATCATTTTGATAGTACTTTTTTTATTTGTTTGTATCTGGTTTGTTATCATTTTTTGCTTTTTTTCTATAGAATATATATACTCCTACAACAAAGATAATTACAAGTAAAACTAGTATTATATGTGAATATGTATCAAATATATTCAATATAGATGTCCAATTGTTTCCTACAATAGATCCTAAAACTACCAATACTGTATTCCAAATTAATGATCCAAAAACTGTATATAGTAAAAACTTTATCATTGGCATTTCACTCATACCTGCAGGAATAGAAATTAGACTTCTAACAATAGGAATAAATCTACAAAAGAAAACTGTTTTATTTCCTTTAGTATCAAACCAATGGTCTGCTTTATCTATATCACTATTTTTTAGTCTTAATATTTTTCCAATTTTTCCAGATATAATTTTTTTAAGCCTTTCTTTGTTAAATATTTTTCCTATATAATATAGAACTATTGCTCCAAGTAATGAACCTAAAGTAGAAGCAATTATCATTCCTATTACATTTAGTGTTGTATATGTTGTCATAAATCCACCAAATAGTAATATTACCTCTGATGGGATTGGAGGAAAGATATTCTCTATTGCAATTAATAAGAATACTCCTAAGTATCCAAATTGGTCCATCATAGCTAAAATAAATTCTTGCATAATTTTTTCTCCTTTTTTACTTATTTACATACAAATTAATGTACTTATCTTATTATAATATAAATACTAAATTTTAGCAAGAATTATGCTTTAACTTTATATTATATGTAAAAAAAACAATTATAGAATATATACTGTTTTTATGATATAATTATATAAGTTAATTCGATAAGAAAAATATATTATTAAATGAAAGCTAAGGAGGAAAATTATGTCATTATTTGGAAATAAAGGAAGTGTAAGAGGAAAGAAAAGTTTAGTTATATATTTTTCAAGAGCAGATGAAAACTATGCCGTTGGAAATATAGACAAAGGAAATACAGAAGTTATTGCTGAGTATATAAAAGAATTTACAGGAGCAGACTTGTTTAAAGTTGAACCTTTAAAGCCATATTCACCAAATTACAAAAAATGCTGTGATGAAGCTCTAGAAGAAAAAAGACAAGATGCAAGACCTAAGTTAAAAAATTATTTAGATGATATATCTAATTATGAAGTAATATATATTGGTTCTCCTATTTATTTTGGAACAATGCCGATGAGTATGGTTACACAACTTGAGAAACTAGATTTTACAGGGAAAATAATAAAAGTGTTTACTACACATGAAGGCTCAGGCCTTGGAAATGTAGTTTCAGATGTAAGAAAAATATGTAAGGAAGCAACTATACTTGATAGTATAGCAATTCAAGGAAGTCTTGTTTATGAGTCTAAAGAAAAAGTAAATAAATGGATTGATTAAAATTTCAAGCTATCAGTATTTTATATATTGATAGCTTAATTTTATACATGTATAACTAACCAAAATATCTATTACATATTACTATTGACTTAAAATATAATTTTGAATTATAATAAAAATATATGAAAGTAAGGTGGGGAATTTTATGGGAAATGATAATTTAAGAAATAATGATGAGCTTATAAAAAAATTAAGAGAGACTAAAACAGTAGTCACTCATTTTGGAGATGATTTAGATAATAGATCATCTATATATGTTCTAGAAAAATGGGCAAAAGATCAAGGAATATTAAAAGAAGATGAGCAGATTATTGTTGAAAGAGTACCAGCTGGAAAAGTAAAAGATGGATATATTAACTTAGATACTGGAGGACATACAGGATGTAGAGAAGAAAATGGAACAATAGTTATAGATGGAAACCCTAAAGAAGGAGTAAAATCAGCTATACAGGCATTAAAAGATAGATTAGATGTAGAAGTGCCAGAACAGATTTTAGAGATTGCAGATGCTATGCCAAATAAAATAAGTCCTCTTGATACAAGGTCTGGACTTTCTTTGCAAAAATATACTGATATTAAAGAAGTGTTTAAGATGGCAGAAGAAGGATTACTAGATAAGGAATTAACTGATGAACAGTTAGAAAAATATGGACTTGTAGAGGCTCAAAAAACACAGCAAAAGATTGTAGATGAAGCTATAGAGAAAATAAATAAGTATACTGTAGAGCTTGCAAATAAAGAAAAGGTAGTAATATCCCCAGAATTTATTAAAGCCGGTTCTGCTGTAGCATATGAATTAGGTATAAACTATTTTGCGTCTGTTGACATGCATAAATCAGGAGAGGGTGTAACCTTTGCAATAAATTCAAAGCCTGGTGTTACTTTACCAGAGAATATTAGAGATTATGGAAAAGAGCTAGTAGAAAAGTATAAAAATGATGATGGAACAAGTGGAGTATTTGTACATCCAAATAACTCAATGGTTGTTGCTGGTGGTCCAAAAAATCCTGATTTTAAAGTAGATATGTCAAAAGAAGATATGATGGAACAAATAGATACATTATTTAAAGAATATGCAAGAGAAGATATTAAAAAGCAGATTGGAGAACAAGACTTAAAAATGCAAGATCTTATGAATCAAAATATAAAATTAGATGAAAAAGAGAATTAAGCTAAGGATCTAAAAGAAGAGGCTAATGAGTTTAGTAAAGAAAAAGATGAGAAGAATATAGGTGATTAGATGAAAGATATACAAGTGACTGATAATATATTAGAGATAGATAGTAGAGTAAAAACTAAGATTAATGATATTTTAAAAGGTAGAAAAATAGATGAGCTATCTGATGAAGAATTAGTTTTGCTAAAAAATGAGTACGAAAATATTAATAGAATATTAGAAGATAGAGCACAATTTAAGCAAGAAAAAATTGCAAGTATTAAGAAAGAAATACAAGATATAATTGCAACAATTAAGAAAAAATAGTATAATATATTTGTTATAAATAAAATTTAAAGAAAGGAGAGTATGATTTTATCATACAATTAGACTATGGCCTCAAATACTGTATTTTTTTGTAAAGAATGTGGATATGAATCTGCAAAATGGCTAGGAAAATGTCCTGGATGTAATAGTTGGAATAGTTTTGTCGAAGAAAAAGTTAATAAAAAAGGAGCTAGCAAAAGCACAAGTAGTCATTTATCTACATTTTCCAAAAACAATGTAGTAAAAAAACTAAATGATATTGTGGTTACAAAGGAGATACGTATTGATACTGGATACGAAGAATTAAATAGGGTATTTGGAGGCGGAATAGTAGAAGGGTCGCTAAATTTAATAGGAGGAGAGCCTGGTATTGGTAAATCAACTCTAATTATGCAGGTCTGCTCAAATCTTGCAGACTATGGAAAAGTACTTTATGTATCAGGAGAAGAATCAGAGACACAGGTAAAACTTAGGGCAGATAGGTTAAAGGTTACATCGGATAATATATTATTTTTTAATGAAACAAATATTGATATTATTCAAGATAAGATAGAAGATATAACACCTAAGTTTTGTATTATTGATTCTATTCAAACAATATATGATGAAGAGATAAGCTCAACACCTGGAAGTGTTTCGCAAGTAAAGGAGGTAACAGCAAGGCTTATGTTTCTTGCAAAGAAACAAAACATTACAATTATCGTAATAGGACATGTGACAAAAGATGGAGTGATTGCTGGACCAAGAATTTTAGAGCATATGGTAGATACAGTTATATACATTGAAGGTGAAAGATTTTTATCGCATAGGATAGTTAGAGGTGTTAAGAATAGATTTGGTTCAACAAATGAAATAGGTATATTTGACATGAAAGATGAAGGAATGGTTGAAGTAAAAAATATGTCGGAAATATTTTTAACAAAATCAGATAAGAATTTACCTGGTACAGCAGTTGTAGCTACAGTAGAAGGAACGTCAACTATTCTTATGGAAGTTCAAGCTTTAACCACACACTCATATTATAATATGCCAAGAAGAGTAGCAAATGGAATAGATTTAAATAGACTTAATATGCTAATTGCTGTTTTAGAGAAAAGATGTAGTCTAAATTTAAGCTCACAAGATATATATGTTAATGTAATTGGTGGAATGAGAGTAGATGAGCCAGCAGTAGATTTAAGTGTTGCAATGGCAATTGTCTCTAGCTATAAAAATATAGCTATTGATTCACAGACTGTTTTTCTAGGTGAAATAGGACTTACTGGTGAGATTAGAAATATAACTAATTTTGAAAAGAGAGTAAAAGAAATTTCAAAACTTGGATATAACAAGATATATACAAATAAAAAACAAATAGATAGTCTAAAAGAAAAGATAGATGCTACTTTAATAGGAGTGTCAACAATTGATGAAGTAATAAATAAAATAGTATAAAAGGAGGAAGGCTTTTGAAACAAGATGAAATTTTAGATGTATTAAAAAAAGTTGCACCTGGAACAACTTTACGTGACGGTTTAGACAACATTTTAAAGGCAAAAACTGGTGCACTTATTGTATTATCTGAAAGTGATGCAGTAATGAACGTTGTTGATGGTGGATTTAAACTAGATTTGGATTTTACACCAGCTAATATTTATGAGCTATGTAAAATGGACGGAGCGATAATAGTAAGTAGTGATATAAAAAAGATTTTAAGAGCTAATGTGCAGTTAGTTCCAGATTCAAAAATAAAAACTGTTGAGACAGGAACAAGACATAGAACTGCAGAACGTGTTGCAAAGCAAACAAATGAAATTGTAATTTGTATATCTCAAAGAAGAGGGATTATAACTATATTTAAGGGAGATTTTAGATATGTTATTAAAGAAATTGATGCTGTAAATATTGAAGCAAATCAAATGCTTGAAACATTAGAAAAATATAAGAAAGTATTTGATCATACTCTAAATGTATTAACAGAGCATGAGTTTGATGATTTGGTATACTTAGAATTAGTTGCCAATGCAATATATAGAAGCGAAATGGTAATGAGAATGAAGACAGAAGTAGAAAGAACAATAATTGAATTAGGAAATGAAGGAAGACTTGTAAATATTCAGCTTTTAGAATTAATTGATAATGTAGAGCAAGAAGAAAAACTAATTATTCAAGATTATATGGTTATAAATAAAAAGAAGCCAAAAAGAACCCCAGAATCTATATTAGCAGATATTCGTAAATTAGATAGAAAAGGACTTATAGATTCAGAAAAAATTATAAAAATGCTAGGCTATGAATCAGATAGCACTACAGAGCTATTAGATAGAAATGTATCTCCAAGAGGATATAGAGTTCTTAGTAAAATTCCTAAGATGCCAATAAGTGTTATAGAAAAGATTATTGAAGCTTTTGGAAGCTTGCAGATTGTATGTAACGCAACAGTTACTCAGCTAGATGATGTAGATGGAATAGGAGAAAGAAGAGCAAAAATTATAAATCAATCTCTAAAGAGATTACAAGAACAAAATATATTAAAATTATATAATATGTAAATCTTTGTGCATATATTACTCAATATATGCACTTTTTTGTACTAAAGCACGTAAAACGTAACAAAAATGTAATATTATATATGCGTAAAAATATTTATTGATATTATACAAAATATAAACTTAATAGATTACATAATATAAAGAAGCGCGCGAATAATTTAACAAAAATCTTTAAATTAAGCTTTATCTTAGACTTCGTATTCACGTAAAAACTTAACATAATGCTAAAAAAGTGGTATAATATAATTATGAAGAGGTGAATTAAAATGAAAAGGCTAGGTATTGCATTAGCAAGTATTTTATTTACATTGGTTAGTCTAGAAAATATATATGCAGTAGATAATATGGATAATGCAATAGAAAATATTTCAAATAATGGTAGATTTGTAATAACATTTCTAAACACAGATAATTTCCCTATAGAAGGTGTAGAGATTGAAATGTTTTATTCCTCAGATGAAGGAATGATTGATATAAGAGAAGTAGACGAAATAAGAGATAATATTACAATTAATTTAGTTAGTGATATTAATGGTAAAATCGTATTAAATAAATTGCCATATGGATTTTATCAGTACAGAATAATAGATGCCCCTATGGGAGTGAATTATAGTGACGAATTAGTTAATGTATTTATAGACTTAGTAAATGAAAATATTAGCTTAGATAAGTATTTAGATATTGATAGTCAAGTCGCTCCTTCGGTTCCAGAGGAAGAGGAACCACCTGAAGAAGAAGTTACTGATGATGTAGAAGAGGAAGAAAAAGAGGAGGAAGAAGTATTTGAAGATGATATGCAAAATAGTACGGATAATAAAGTAGAAGAGATAATAGTTGAGGATGAAAAAACAGAAAATACAGAAAATATTCTAGTAGAGGAAAATCATATTTTAGAAGAAGAAACTGTACCAGAAAAAGAATATATTAAGCCTACTGACGTAACTATAAATAATGTGATTAAAAATGAAGATAAAAAAGAAAATAAAGAGGATATAAACACAATAGAAGTTATAAATAGAAATAATCAAAAGAAAAAAATAGAATTATTAAAAGCTAGAAATATTAATTTTAACGATAACATAAAAGTAGCAATATTAAATACACATAAGGATGTAGCTCATTATTCAAAAATAATGTTAGATCTTCCAGATAATGATAAATTAAAAAAATTTAAGAAAATTGCATATATTGCATATAAAGTAAACGATGCACATATAAGTAAACCAATTCTTAATCAAAGACTAATTAATATGAGATAGATTTAATCTATCTCTTTTTTTTTGACATTTTATTCAAATTACAATATAATATATACTACATAGTAATTTGGAGGAAATATGGAAATAATAATTGGTAGAGAGTCTGGTTTTTGTTTTGGAGTAAAAAGAGCAGTTGATGGAGTGGAAAAAGAGGTTAGCTCTAGGGGAAAATTAAACTGCTTAGGAGAAATTGTTCATAATGAAGTTGTAGTAAAAAAACTAATGGATAAAGGAGTTGTTTTTGTAGATAATATAGATGAAGTAAAAGATAATGAGTATCTTGCAATAAGAGCTCATGGTGTTCCAGAAGATGTGTATAAAAAAGCAGAAGAAAGAAACATAAAACTCCTAGATTTTACTTGTCCTAAAGTGATGCAAATACATAAAAAAATAAAAGAGGCGTCAAATAATGGGTATAGTATTATTTTAATAGGAAAAAAGGAGCATCCAGAAACAATTGGCTCAATGGGATATGCAAAAGATGTATATGTTATTGAAGATATTAGTGAAATAGAAGCTTTGCCATTATTTGACAAAGTATTTTCTATTGTACAAACAACGTTTTCTCTTGATAAATATATTAGCATAGAAAAGAAATTAAAAGAAAAATATAGCAATATAGTTTGTATAAATTCAATTTGCCCAAGTACTAGAAATAGGCAAGAGGAGTGTAGAAAAATAGCAAGAGAAGCTGATTTTATGATAATAGTAGGTGGAAAGAATAGCTCAAATACTAAAAAGCTTTTTGAGGTTGCATGTTCAGAATGTGAAAATTGTATTATAATCCAAGATGAAAACGACAAAAAAATTGAAGAATCTAAAAAATATGATATAATAGGGGTAATGTCAGGAGCATCGACTCCTATGGAAACAATAGATAAAGTAGTTGCGAGAATAAACCAAATTAATTAGGAGGAAAAAATGGTTTTTAAAGAAGAATTAAAAAAATATCAAAACTATATTGATGATGAGTTAGACAAGTATTTTAAAGATGACAATACTTATGAAAAAAGACTTAGAGAATCAATGAGATATAGTCTTTTATCAGGGGGTAAAAGAATAAGACCAACACTTATGTTTGCTACATATAGATTATTTAAAGAGGATTTTGAAGAGTGCTTACCTTTTGCAATAGGAATGGAAATGGTGCATAATGCAAGTCTAATACATGATGATATGCCATGTATTGATAATGATGATTTCAGACATGGTAAGCCTACAAATCATAAAATGTATGATGAGTGTACAGCACTTCTTGCTGGAGATGCACTTTTTAATTATTCAAATATAGTTATAACAGATGATTTAAGAGACGAACTTGATATAAAGAAAATAAGTATGAAAATAATGGCTTTAAATGAGTTTGTAAAAGCAAAAGATAGAATGGTAGCAGGAGAGTATTATGATACTGTAAGCGCAGGAGAGATTTTAACACTAGAGCAACTTGAGTATATGCATAGAAATAAGACAGGAGCATTAATTAGAGAATCAGTAAGAATTGGTGCATTGCTTGCTGGTGCAACAAATCAAGAGCTACAAGTACTAACTAATTTTGCTGAGAATATTGGTCTTGCTTTTCAGATAAAAGATGATATTTTATCTGAAATTGGAGATAGCAAAAAAACTGGAAAACCAGTAGGAAATGATAGAGAAATGAATAAGGCAACTTATGTAACTAAATATGGACTTGAAAGAGCACAAGAGATGCTTGATGACGTTATTAATGAAGCTATGTCAAGTATTCGCGTGTTTGGTGATAAGTCTGAGTTTTTACTTGATTTAGCACTATATATAAAAGATAGAGAAAAGTAAGGTGTATAAAATGAGAGAAGAATTTAAAAGACTACTTAGTAGTATAAATAGAGATGGAATTGAAAATCTTATAGCTTTTATAGATAAAACAGATTTTTATACTGCTCCAGCAAGTACAAGATTTCACGGAAATTATGAGGGTGGACTTTTAGAGCATAGTATGAAAGTATATGAGATTTTAAAGTATAAAGTAGAGCATTCTGTAGTTGACATTAACGTGTCAGAGGATACTTTAAAAATAGTAGCTTTACTACATGACATATGTAAAGTAAATTATTATAAAGTAGATTATAGAAATGCTAAGAATGCAGAGGGAGTATGGGAAAAAGTCCCATATTATACAGTTGATGATACAATTCCATATGGACATGGAGAAAAATCTGTTATGATGCTTACAGAGTATATCAAGCTTACTGTAGAAGAAAAATATTGTATTAGGTGGCATATGGGCTTTACAGAGCCAAAAGAAATGTATAGTACAATAGGAATTGCTTTTAAGAAATATCCTCTTGCTTTGTTATTACATGAGGCTGATTTGGAAGCAACATATTTTTATGATATTTAAAGGAGAAGTGTATGAAGATAGATGAAAGAGGACCAAAACATATAGCAATTATATTAGATGGCAATAGAAGGTGGGCAAAGTCACGAGGACTAAAACCTACAGAAGGACATAAAGCTGGTGCTAAAGCTGTAAAAAATATAGCTAAGTATGCTTATGATTGTGGGCTACAGTATTTAACTGTATACGCTTTTTCTACTGAAAATTGGAAAAGAGATGCATCAGAAGTAACTCTTCTAATGAAACTTTTAGATAAATTTACTAGTGACTTATTAGTAAGTGATGAAAAAAGAGAAATTCGTATTAAAGTATATGGAGACATTACAGCTTTAGATAAAAAGCTTCAAGATAAAATATTAAAGCTAGAAGAAAAGACAAAAAATAATAATAAAATGGTATTTGGAATATGCTTAAATTATGGTGGAAGAGATGAAATTGTAAGGTCTGTAAAAGAGATATGTGATGATGTATTAGCAGGAAAAATATCAAAAGATGATATAAATGCTGATACAATCTCTAGTCACTTATATACCAAAGATATTCCAGACCCAGATTTAGTTATTAGAACAAGTAATGAATATAGACTAAGTAATTTCTTACCTTGGCAATCTACTTACTCTGAGCTATATTTTCCAAAAGATGTAATGTGGCCAGACTTTGACGAAAAACAGTTTGATAATGCTATAGAAGAATACATAAAAAGGAACCGTAGATTTGGTGGAAATTAACCTTATTAACCTAAAATAACTCCTCATTTCCTTTACTTTTTCATGAATTTGTGGTATAATAATAGTGTATTACTATGATTTAAGAAAAGGGGGAGTGTTTAGTGTTTAGTGTAGGAGATAAAGTTGTTTATCCAATGCATGGCGCAGGGACAATAGAATCTATTGAGGAAAAAGAAATGCTTGGAAATGTTGATGATTATTACATAATCAAAATGCCTATTGGTGGAATGAAATTAATGGTTCCAACAGATAAGGTTGATGATATAGGTGTAAGAGAAGTTTCAAAAAGATCAGAGGCAGATAAAGTATTTTCTGTTCTAGAAAAACCTAAAGATCCTTACATTCATGATGTTAATTGGAGTAAAAGATATAATCAAAATGTAGAGAAGATTAAATCAGGTAACATATTAGAAGTAGCAGAAGTTGTAAGAGAACTTTCACATAGACATATGGAAAGAGGTCTTTCTATAGGAGAAAAGAAGATGCTTACAACATCTAAAAATATTCTTTTAAGTGAGATGGTTCTTGCTGAGGATCAAGATAAAGAGTTATTAGAAAATAAGATCGACAGTATAATAAAAGAATCATATGCTGCAGGAATTATGGATGAAGCTTCTAATGCAAGCGGAGATGTGAAATTATAATAGTCTCAACAAAAAAATATTTTAAACATATAAAAAAGCTTGGAACTTAGTTTCAAGTTTTTTTATTTTTTTTATTCATTGACAATTTTTTGTGTATATGATAACATCACATTTGAGGTTGATTATTTATCACTAATTATAATTAAGGAGTGTTGTGAATATGATGAAAAAGTTTATTGATCTTCACGTTCATACAAATTATTCAGATGGGTTTGATAGTATAGAAGAAGTACTAAAAAAAGCTATAGAAAATAATGTTGGAGTAATATCTTTTACTGAGCATTATAATATATCCTCATATAAAGTTGCTTGTGAATTAGCAGGAGAAGATATTGAGGTTATACCTGGAATTGAGATTGGTACTGATATGTCTAAGTATTCAGATGGTAAAAAACACGTATGTCATATCTTAGGCTATTATGTGTCAAATGATATATGTAAATTATTAGACATTTATGAATTAGATAGATTTAACTGTGTAAAGTCTACTCTAAAGCTATTAAATCAAAACAATATAGATATATCAATTAATGATGTATTAGAAAATGCAAAAGACAGCAAAAGTATAGGACGGTTTGATATAGCAGTTACTATGGTAAAAATGGGCTATGTAAAGACTGTGCAGGAAGCATATGGAAAGTATCTTGATCATGGAGGAAGTAGCTATGTAAAAAGAAAAAAGCTATCACCCACTGATTTGATTAAAAAGATACAAGAATATGGCGGAGTTGCAGTACTTGCTCATCCAAGAAGCTTAAGATTTAGCCCTCAAAAGGAAGAGCAATTTATAAAAGAATTAGTTGATGCTGGGCTTTCTGGTATTGAGGTATACAACCCACATAATAGTACAAAATGCAGAAAACGTCTTCTAACTTATTGTAAAAAGTATAATCTTATTCCTACTGTAGGTAGTGATTATCACGGAGGAAAAAGAGAGCCGAAAGTATATGTAGGTTATGGAATAGAAAATAACCTAAAAATAACAGATTTGTCAATTATATCTAAGCTAAAAGAAAGGAAAGAAAAATTAGATAGCAATAAAAAATAAAAGAGCAAGATTTTGCTCTTTTATTTTTGTGTGAATTAATGTGTTTTTTTATTTGGTTTTTGTGGATTTTTGTAGACTTTTTCTGTCTTGATTTTACAAATCATATATTATATAATTTTAATGTAATTTAAAGGAGAAGTGTCATGGAAAAATATAATGTAAAAGAATATATAGATCTGTTAAAAGATGAAAACATATTAGTTAAAACTATTTCTTGTGAAGATATTTTAGATACACAAGTTAATCTTGTTTCATATAATTCAAAAGAGGTTGAAGAAAATACATTATTTATTGTAAAGGGAGCATTATTTAAAGATGAATATCTTAAAGAAGCTATTGATAATGGCGTTTTTGTATATGTAAGTGAGAAAGAATTTAATGTAGATATACCATGTGTATTGGTAAGTGATATACGAAAAGCTTTATCTTGTCTTTCTGCAATGTATTTTAATTATCCTGGAGAGAAAATAAATGTAATTGGTGTAGGTGGAACTAAAGGAAAATCTACTACTACATATTATATAAAATCTGTACTAGATGAATATTCTAAAGCTCAAGGTAAAAAGGATACGGCAGTAATATCATCAATAGATACTTATGATGGAGTTGAAAATTTTGAATCACATATTACAACTCCTGAATCATATGATATACATAAGCATTTCTTTAATGCTTTAAATTCTGGAATGGAAAATATTGTAATGGAAGTGTCTTCTCAATCATTAAAGCTTGAAAGAGTTGCAGACGTTTTCTTTGATATTGGAATATTTATGAATATTAGTGAAGATCACATAAGCGAAATTGAGCATCCAACTTTTGAGGATTATTATAACTCAAAATTAAAAATGTTTAAAAACACAAAAAATGCTATAGTAAATTTAGATGCTGACTTAGCATTAAATACTCTTGCTGTTGCAAGGAGAGATAGTGCAAGAGCATTTACATTTTCAATGAAGACAAAAGATGCTGATTTTTATGCTTATGATATAAAAAAAGATGGATTTAATACAATATTTAAAGTACATACGCCAACATATGATGAAGAGTTTAAACTTACAATGCCTGGATTATTTAACGTAGAGAATGCACTTGCAACAATTGCTGCAACTTATCTTATGGACATACCAGTAGAATATATTAAAAGAGGCCTTGAAATTGCAAGATCAAGTGGCAGAATGGAAGTTTTTCATACAAAAGATATGAAGATAATTGTACTTGTAGATTATGCACATAATAAATTAAGCTTTGAAAAGCTATTTTCTTCTGTAAAAGAGGAATATCCAGAAAGAAGAGTTGTATCCATTTTTGGATGCCCTGGTAAAAAGGCGTTATTAAGAAGAAAAGATTTAGGAACAATTGCAGGACAAAATTCAGATTTTATATATATTGTTGCTGAAGATCCTGGAGCAGAACCTGTTATTGACATATCTAACGATATAGCACAATATGTAAAAAAATATACAAATAATTACGCACTAATAGAGGAAAGAGGAGAAGCTATAGAAGATGCAATTTTAAAAGCAGAAAAGGAAGACAAGCCAACTATAGTACTACTTACAGGAAAAGGAAGGGAAACAAGACAAAAGTATGGTAATGAGTATTTACCTTGTATTTCTGATGTAGAGTATACAGAAAAGTTTTTGAGTGAATATGATAAAAGACATGATAACTAAAGAAAAGGGGATAATAATGAAAGAGATAGATATAATAAATGCGTGTACAGATTTGGGAGTCGCAGTTGATGGTGCAAGTCTTGGACCAGATGAATTAACTAAAGATTTAAAAGGTAAAAATTTAAGAGGAATATATAAATTATATGCTAATGAGGAGAATAAGGAAAAAGAAAAGGATAATAAAAAGAAAAACTTAAAAAATTTAAATATTTTTAATGAAAAGCTATATAATACAGTATTAGATGTGATTGATAGAAATAATTTCCCGCTTACTTTAGGCGGAGACCATAGCTTAGTTGTCGCATCAGCTTTAGCATCAATTAATAGAAATAAATCTCTTGGAATAATATGGATTGATGCACATGGAGATTTTAATACTTTTGACACGACTATAACAGGAAATATACATGGATTACCTCTTGCGGCAATTACTGGATATGAAAAAAGAGAATTAGTTTCTTTTCATAATGATAATTTTTATAAATTTAAAAATACAGTAATTGTAGGAGGAAGAGACATAGATCCTCTAGAAATCGAAAATTTAAAAGATGCTGGTGTAACTATATTTTCTACTGATGAAATTCATAAAAGAGGAATGAGTGCGGTTATGGAAGAGGCTATTAAAATTGCTTGTGATGGTACAGATGGAATGCATATAAGCTATGATTTAGATGTAATTGATCCTAAAATCTGTCCAGGAGTATCTGTACCAGCAGATAATGGAATTAATTTAGATGAAGCATATATAGCTATTGATGAGATTATAAAGCATAAAGATAAACTAAAATCTCTAGACTTAGTCGAGTTTAATCCATTAAAAGATATAAACAATAAAACAAAAATTATTGCTAAAACAATCTTAAAAAGTCTTATAAATAATATATAATAATAAAAGAGCATCTTTTGATGCTCTTTTTTAATATAAGTAACTTTTATTTATGTAGTATTCTTTATTAATTAAATTTTGCACTGTTTTGTGCATATTTTTTTAGCTTTTCAGATACTAAGTAATTTATACTTCCTACAGGATATTTACCGTTTTCATCTAATTTTCCAGCTTCAACTTCAGTTAAGATTTCTATTCCTTCATCTACTGTGCTTACTGGGTATATATGAAATTTATTTTCTTTTACAGCATCAATTACTTCATTACTTAAAGTAAGGTTCTTTACATTTTGATAAGGAATTAATACTCCATTTTCTCCATTTAGTCCCTTTTCTTTACATACTTTGAAAAATCCTTCAATTTTATCTGTAACTCCACCAATAGGTTGAATTTCACCTTTTTGATTAACAGAACCAGTTACTGCTAAACTTTGATTAATTGGTACATCAGATAGAGAAGATAAAATTGCATAAAGCTCTGTTGAAGAGGCACTATCGCCATCTACAGGATTATATAGTTGCTCAAAGCAAAGACTTGCTGTAAGAGAAAGTGGAACTTCTTGAGCATATTTTTCTCCAATATATGCAGAAAGAATATATACACCTTTAGAATGTGTAGTACCACTCATTGCAACTTCTCTTTCAATATTTAATACGCCACTTTTACCTATATAGGTATTTGCTGTAATTCTTACTGGCTGACCAAAAGAACAATCTCCTGTTACTGCAATTGTAAGTCCATTGATTTGACCTACTTTTGAACCACTAGTTGATATTATTATATCTCCTTGTCTTATCATTTTATTGTATGCATCATTGTATTTTGAAAATCTTTTTGCTTTAGACTCTAAGGCTTTTTTTACTTCAACATCTGATACAACTTTTTTTCTATTTGTTGTTGCTACAAAGCTTGATTCTATTATTATATCAGATATGTCTTGCATTATAGCAGTAAGTTTATTTTGATTACCAGCACATCTAGAGCTATATTCAATTATTTCTTTTACACCCTCTCTATTAAAAGGTAGAAGAGAGTCTCTTTTACATACATATGCTATAAATTGAACAAGTTTTTTTACATTTTCTTTATTTCTATCATAATTATCATCAAAGTCTGCTTTTACTTTAAATAATTTTTTAAAGTCTGCATCTTTAGCACATAGCTGTTGATAATGTAACTCTGAACCGATTAAAATAACTTGCATATTTATTGGGATAGGTTCAGGTTTTAAAGATAGTATTGTTACAGGTTGAGTAATATCTCTAGAGCTATCAATTGATAGTTCCTGATTTCTAAGTACACGTTTGAAAGCTTCCCATGTTGGAGCACTAACAAGTAAATCTCGTACATTTATTATTAAATATCCACCATTTGCTTTATGTACAAGGCCTGGTTTTAGCATACTATAATTTGTTTTAGTTCCTTGTGGAGTAGTTTCAAATTCAAGTTTTCCAAATAAATCAAAGTAATTTGGATTCTTGCATAAAATAACAGGAGCATGCTGTAGTCTGTCGTTATTTATTACAAGATTTACTCTGTAGTTTTCCCAAGGCTTTTGATTTTTTCTTTGCATTAATTGTTGCATCATATATGGATTAGTAACGTTTCGCATGTCTTTTTCAAAGTTGTTCTTTTTAAATAAATCTACATTTTTTACAACATCACTTTGAATTGAGTATAAGAAATTTTGTATTTTAAGATTTTTCTTGTACTTGATTTTTAGATCACTCATACATTGAGTAACAGCAAAGGTTGCTAAGTTGTTTTCCCATTCTTTTAGAACTTGTTCGCATTTTTTATCTAAAGCATCAATTTCTTTTAATACTTGCAGAGTCTGTTCTTGTATTTCAGGACTTTTTTCTTCAAAATATTTTTTTGTTTTTTCATCTAAAACTTTAAAAGATTTCTCATCTAAAACAACACCATTATGAACAGGAGAGAAGTATATACCATTTTCTGTGTTTCTTACTTTAAATCCTTTTTCATAAGTAGATTTGTCAAATTCGCGCATTATATTTTCTTTTGCTCTTTTATATCTATCAATAATTGTTTTCTTCTCTTTTTCATACATATCACCAGTTAGCTCTTTATTTATTCTAGTTGTAATGGAATTAATAAATCTATTCATATCTTGTTTAAATTCCATTCCTTCACCAGGCTCTAAAGCTACTGCAATAGGCTCTAATGGATTTTCAAAATTATTTATGTAGCAGTAGTCTTTTGGGACTGGCATTTTTTCACTTAGAGTATTTACAACAGATAGTGCATATGCAGTTTTTCCTATACCAAGAGTACCAGATATATATAAATTAAATCCTTTTTGTGGTATTTGCATTGCAGATTTTATAGCCTCAAGTGCTCTTTCTTGACCAATAATACCATTAAAAGGCTCAACTTCTTCAGTTGTATTAAATTTTAATGAATCAATATTAAAAGAATTTTTTAGGCTAGTTGCTTTAAGCTCTTTTATTTTCTTCATATATCAAATTACCTCCATGTTTGTCTTTTGTATCCTATTTCCATTGTATAGTATATGAAAAAAATATTCAACTGATTAAATAAAAAAAATGTATTTATGTAGAGCGATTACGAAAAATGTAAAAAAAACAAAAAGTATTTACTTTAATTTTATTTAGTTGTATAATAAAAATGAAAAAAATACTGGGAGGGAAAATATGAAAAAAAGATGGATAATACTTATACTAGCTATAGTTGCCATAGCAGTTGTTGTGACAGTAGCAGTGTTATATTTAAATGAAAAGAAACAAAATGATTTACTTACAAGTGAGATAAATAGTTTGTCTGAGACAAATACTAATACTGAAGTTAAATGTGAAGGACAATATGGGATTGTAGAAAAACTTGTAAAAGAAGATTATAAACTATACATTGAATCTGTAAACAAGTTAAGAGAAAATTACGAGAGCCTATCTCAAGCTAAAGTTATAAATTTAGATAATTATGAAAATGATGGACCAGAATTTACAGAGTCATTAGGTCTATTAAATGGAATAAAAGAAGAAAATACTAAATTAATAGAAGAGCTTAGTGCACTTACTGATGAGGCAAAAGTTGATGAAAAAGCTACAGCAGCAGGACTTGAATCTAGATTTGTAGATATGTATAAAGATATATTATCTCAAATTAAACTAAGTGATGGAATTGCATCAATAAAAGAGGCTGATTCAAAATACAGTGCATATAATGATTCTTTAATTGCAGTATTAAATTATCTTAAAGATAATAGCGATTCTTGGTTTATTGAAAATGGAACTTTAAAGTCTAATAGTCAGACTTTTATAGATGAGTATAACTCAATGGTACAAGAGACTAATATTGAACTTTAGTAATAGAAAAAATAGCACTGATTAATATTAATCAGTGCTATTTTTTAAAGTATTTTATTAAATATATATGCATCTTCTATGTTATTATAGTATTTTTTTCTTTCTGAGATTTTAGTAAATCCAAATTTTTTATATAAAGATTGAGCTTTAGTATTTGATTTTCTTACTTCAAGAAAAATACGTGATATGTTTTTTTCATTACAAAATTTAATTATTTCATTAAGTAGCAAAGAGGCAATCCCTTTTCTAGTAAATTCTTTCTTTACTGCAATAGATATAATATCTGCAGTGTCAAGTACATAAGATATACCAGTATATCCAACTATATCGTTGTCTAAAAGTGCTACTAAATAATACTTTGAATCTAGTTTTAACTCGTCTTTAAGTATTTCTTTACTAAGTATTTTTATATTATGAGATTTTTCTATATCAATGCATTTTTCTATATCTTCTTTTTTCATTTTTCGTATTATAATATTATCCATTATTACTCATTCTTTCTGCTTGAGATTGTCTGGCATATAGAGCATCCAAGCTATATGCGTTATATATGTAGTCTTTTGGATTTTTTATATCTAGATAGCAAGAAATTAGATCTTCTGTAGTAGGGTAGACATCTACTGATTTTTCTGAAATGGCATTTAGTTTTTCTTTAAAACTATTTATACAATTTCCAGCTATAATTATATCTTTTTCATTTATTTTAGAGATTACATTATCTATTGTGTCATTATCTACATCTAGTATTTTATCAAAAGTTATTTTTCCATTTTCATCTTTAGATATTTTGTTTAAAGCGTAATATACTCTGTTGTTTCTTGCATCAATTAAAGATAGTATTTTTTGGTCATTTAAATTATATTTTTTAAATGCAGTATAACCAATTAAATCAATTGATGAGATAGAAAATATATTTATTTCTTTAACTTGTGCAAATGCTTTTATAGTTGCAAGACCTATACGTATACCTGTAAATGAACCAGGCCCATTAATTGTAGCAAACATATCTATATTATCTAAATTTGTTTTGGCTAAATTTAGACTCTCATCTATAATTGGTAAGAGCTTTTCTGAATGAGTTATTTCGTTTGATATACTTTTTGTATAAAACTTATTGTTATATAATACACTACAACTAGCAACTTTAGTTGTTGTATCTATTCCTAAAATGTTCATGTTAATTCCTCCAAATTTTAAATGTTCTAAGTGTTGGACTTGTTTCAGATTTTGTTATATTAATGTGAATTGTATCTTGAGGTAAGATATCTTCAATTACTTCGTCACCCCATTCAATTATACATGCTCCGTTATAAAAATAATCTGTACCAACACCTTCTAAAAATTCATCACTATTTTTTAGCCTGTAAACATCAAAGTGATAAATAGGAAATTTATCTGTGTTATATTCGTTTACTATTGTAAATGTTGGACTACATACTTCATTTTCTAGATTAAAATAGCTTGCAAGTCCCATTAAAAATACAGTTTTGCCAGATCCCAGTTCACCATTTAGCGTTATAACTTGTCCAACTGTAATGTACTTTGCAAATTCTTTTCCAAGTTTTTTTGTATCTTCTTCACTATTAGATATATATTCAAACTCAAAATTTGTTTTTAAATTAAAAAGTTTTTGTATGTTCTTTATGTCTTTTTCTTTCACGAAAATCACCTATATAATTATATCAAAAATATAGCAAAATAGCAAATAAATCAGAACGAGAGTAAAGCGCAAAAAATAGTTCTTGCAAAATTGAAAGATAAAATATAAAATATATAAAAAAGGAGAAGTCATATGGGAGTAAATAATTGGACAGAAGACCAACTAAAAGCAATAGAAAAAAGAGATTCAAATATACTTGTTAGTGCTTCAGCTGGTAGTGGAAAAACAGCAGTACTTGTTGAGAGAATAATTGAGAAGATACTAAATGATTATTTAGATGTAGATAAAATATTAGTCGTTACATTTACTAATGCTGCAGCACAAGAATTAAAAGAGAAGATACTAAATGCAATATATAAAGCTTTAGAAAACGAAAAAGATCCAAAAAAAATAAATCATTTAAAAAATCAGTTAATATATATAAATAGGGCAAGTATTACAACTATTGATGCTTTTTGTTTTAAACTAGTAAGGGAGAATTTTAATATATTAAATATTGATCCAAACATTAGAATATGTGAGGAGTCTCAGAGTGTACTGATAAAAACAAGAGTACTAGAAGATTTACTTGAAGAGGAATATGAGTCATATGTAGATGAAAAAAATGTATTTGGATTATATAATATATTGGAATTATTTAGTGGAAAAGATGAAGAGCTATTAGATAATATTTTAAGAATATATAACTATATTCAGTCATTTCCATATCCTTTTAAATGGCTTAAAGAGCAAATTGAAAAATATAATATAGCAGAAAATATAGATTTATATGATACAGATTTTGGAAGAGATATTTATGAAGATATCGTATCTGAAATTGAGCTATGTATAGAAAAATATGATGATTACTTAAATAAGATATCTGGAATAGAGGAGTTTAATAAATGCTATACAATACTTGATAATGACATACAGATTTTAAAGAGTGCTATAGCTATTTCAAATAAGTCTTGGGATAAATTATACGAGAATATTTCAAATATAAATTTTCCTAAATTTGTTATAGGAAAAGTAAGTGATGAGGAACTAAAAAATGAGATATCTGAATTTAGAAAAAAAGAAGTAAAAAGTGTTATAGATAAGATAAAAAAGAAGATCTATGCTAAAAGCAATGAAATATTAGAAGATAATAAAATTGCATATAAATATATAAAGTATTTATATGAGTTTCTTGTAAGATATGATAATAATTATAGAGAGGAAAAGAAAAACTTAGGAGTTGCTGAGTTTAATGATATAATGCACTATGCATTGGAATTACTTGTAGATGAGGAAGAGAATATTACAGATATTGCACTTGGTTTAAAAGATAGGTATAAAGAGATTTATACAGATGAGTATCAAGATACAAGCTATGTACAAGAGAGAATACTTGATGCTATTTCTAAAGATAATAATAGATTTATGGTTGGAGATATAAAGCAGAGTATTTATGGATTTAGGCAAGCAAGACCAGATATTTTTAATGATAAATATATATCATATAGCTCTAAAGCTGATGAGGAAAGTAGTAACTGTAAGATTATACTCTCTAAGAATTTTAGAAGTAGAGAAGAAGTTATTGATTCTATTAACTACATTTTTGAAAAGATAATGAGTATGAAAAATGGTCAGTGTGATTATACTCAAAATGAAAGACTAATATGTGGAAATACAGGATATATATCATCTGATGATACTTCATATAAAACACAAATAAATATAATAAATTTAAAAGACAAAGAGGTAGGTCTATTTGAAGAAAATGATGATGATGAAGTACAAATAGATGAAGATCTATCAAATATTCAGATTGAAGCAAAATGTATTGCATATAAGATAAAAGAAATAATAAAAAAAGATAAAGTAATGGATAAAGATGGGATGCTTAGAAGTGTAAAATATAAAGATATAGTTGTTTTGCTTCGTGGAATTAAAAATAAAGCTGAAATTATAGAGGAAGAGTTAAAAAGAAATAATATACCTGTTTTTTGTGATACTTCAAGTAGTATTTTTGAAGGAGATGAAGTAAAGCTCGTTTTATCTTTTTTAAAGATTATTGATAATCCATATCAAGATATATATATGATAAGCATAATGTTTAGTATAATAGGAAACTTTAATTTAGATGAGATTACAAAGATTAGATTATATGATAGTACCTCATATGTCTACGATACTCTAAATAGTATATTAAATGATGAAGAATATGTAAAACAAGAAGGAAAGATAGTAGAGAAAATAAAGAGATTTTTAAGTATTATAAAAGAGTATACAATCTATTCAAAAAAATATAGTATATCAGAGCTCTTAATTAGGTTATATAAAGATACAAATATATATTATCAATTTGCCTTAGAAGATGACGCAGAGTCTAAAAAAGCAAATTTAAATTATTTAATAGAGCTTGCGTCAACTTTTTATTCAAATATTGGAAATACGCTAAATGCATATATAAAGTATATTGATAATTTAAAAGATAAACAAGATACTTCTACAACTAGTGCTAAAATAATTGGAGAAAATGAAGATGTAGTTAGACTAATGACAATACATAAATCAAAAGGTTTAGAGTTTCCAATTGTAATTCTTGCTGATACATCAAAAGGATATAATTTTTCAGACTCAAGAAAACAAAGAGTTGTATTTCATCACAAATATGGAATAGGAATTGACGTTGTAAACCAAGATTTAGGAGTTACATATCCTTCTTTAATTAAGCAGGCAATAAGATCTGTAATTGAAAAAGAAACAAAATCTGAAGAGCTAAGACTTTTGTATGTTGCATTAACAAGAGCAAAAGAAAAGCTATTTATTTTTGCAACAACAAAAGACTATGATAAAGAGTATAGTATGCAAACAATAAAATTAAAGAATGGAAAATTTAACGAGACACTAGTTGCCTCTAATACAAGCTACTACAAAAATTTACTACCAGTTGTTAAATACTATAATGAATTTGAGGCTGATAAAAAAGAATTTGATATTCAAAGGATAGAAATTAAGTCAAACACTACTGATGAGGAGTTAAGAAGTCTATTTAATATTAAAGAGGCTGAAGAAGAGAGTAAGTCAATTAATGATATTTTAATTACAGCGTTTAATAAAGAAAAAGTAGATAAGGAATTATTAAAAAGTATAAAGGAAAATTTAGAATCAGAGTATAGATATTATGAAGATGCACATACTCCATCAAGAGTTAGTGTAAGTGAGCTTAAGCAAAGTAAAATTGATGAAGAAGATGTTCATATAACTAGTTTGTTTCAAGATGAAAATAGAGATAATGATGAGTATAAAATACCATCTTGCTTATTAGAAAAGGAAGAAAAGTATACACCAGTAAGAAAAGGGCTACTTATTCATTTTATTCTTCAAAATTTAGAGTTTAAATCTTTAAATACAAAATCTGATATTAAAAACTATATAGATAAACTTAAATTTGAAAATGTTATAAGTGAGCAAGATAGTAAATATATAAGCATTACAAAAATATATAATTTCTTAAATTCTAAAATAGGAAAAGAACTAAAAGACGCAAAGAAGATCTTTAGAGAATATGAGTTTATATTAAAAAATGAAAAGATATCTAATAGTCTTATACAGGGAATAATCGATCTGTTTTATATAACAGAGGATAATAAGGCAATACTTGTAGATTTTAAAACAGATAAATTAGATAATGAACAAGACTTTATTGATAGATATAAAATTCAACTAAAAATATATAAGGATGCAATTAATACACTTACAGATTATAATATATATAAAACATATATATATTCATTTAATTTAAATAAAGAAATAGAGCTTAAGGAGGACACAAATGATGTATAGTGACGATGTGATAGAGCATATAAAATCAGGAAAGCTGGAATATTTACAGTTTAAAATATTAAATAAATATAATGTTAAGCATTGCATAACATTAAGAAGAGGTGGAGTTAGCAAAGGTGAATATGAAAGCTTAAATTTTAGAACTCTTGGAAATGACGATATAAATAATGTTTTTAAAAATTTAGAAATAGTAAAAAAAGAGTTAAATATAAAAAATGTTTGTAAAGGAACTCAGGCTCATACTGATAAAGTTATAGTTATAGATAATGAAAATAAAGAAAAATATTTGTTTGAAAAACTAAATACAGAAAATGTAGATGGATATGTAGTAAAGGATAAAAATATTGCAACTCTAATTACAACTGCAGACTGTAATCCAATAATTATTTATGATACTAAGCAAAATATTGTCGCAAATGTTCATGCTGGATGGAAAGGTGTAATAAATAAGCTTTATATTAATGCAATTAATATTATGAAAGAAAATTTCTCAAGTAATATAAAAGATCTAATTGTATGTATTGGACCATCAATTAGAAAATGCTGCTTTACAAGTAAGGAGGAATCTTTTAAGGATAAATTTACTAGTGTTTTTAATTATAGCGATAGATATTTAGAATATGAAAATGACAAAGAGACTTTCCATATAGATTTAATAGAAATATTAAAAACAGAGCTAAGAAATGTTGGTATTTTAGATAATAATATTTATGTTGCCAATATTTGTACAAGATGTAATACAAAAGATTTCTTCTCTTATAGAGCTGCTGTGCAAAGTGGAAAAAAAGATTATGCAACTATGGCAACAATTGTTCAAGTTAGTGAAAATAATGTGAAATAGGTGTAAAATATTGACTATGCAATTTTAGTTTGCTATAATTTACAAGTGAAAGAGGAGGTATAGAGATGCTAAAAAAAATGAACTTACCTAACAAATTAACTATGTTAAGAATAATACTAGTACCTTTATTTATTATATGTTTAAGTATACCTGAAAGTCTTTTTGAATCTTTAAAGATAGATAATGGAACAACAATTTTAGGTTGGGTGGCTTTAGTGATTTTTGTAATTGCTGCTTTGACTGATTGTCTTGACGGAAGAATATCAAGAAGCAAAGGTATTGTTACTAAATTTGGTAAGATTATGGATCCGCTTGCAGATAAATTACTTGTTTCTGCTGGATTTATAATGCTAACAGGTCTTGGTGTGGTACCAGCATATGTAACAGCAATAGTTATTTTTAGAGATTTCTTTGTTAACGCATTAAGAATGTTTGGTGCTGATAATTCTAAAGATTTAGCAGCAGGATTAAGTGGTAAAGTAAAAACTCTATTTCAAATGCTAGCAATAACTTTAGCATTGGTTAGTTATATCATTTCACCAACAGTTTCAATATTTGCATTCGTTGGAGACTCATTATCAATGAGTACATTAGAATTAATTGTAAATGTTGGTATGTCTATAGCAGTTTTAGCAACACTTATTGCTACAATTTGGTCTTTTGTTGACTATTTTGTTAGATTTAAAGATGATATTGATGTTGAGAATTAAGTTATAAGGTCTGGTAAATTGAATTTACCAGATTTTTTATTTATAAGAAAATAAAGCTCTATTTTTTTTATTAATAGAGCTTTTTTCTTTTTATATTATAATGTATATTTTATTGAATTTAGACTAAAAATATAGTAAAATATATATATGATTTGGCATAGAATAGTTGCTATTCTATGGTTTCGCGCTGTTTAAATGAGGTGTAGTAAATGAATGAAGAGCAAATGAATCTTTTTGAAATAGATACAAAAAATAATAATGTTAAAGAAGAGATAGAAAAGCTTAGAAAAGAGATAGAGTATCATAACAAGCTATATTATGAGCAAGATGAGCCAGAAATATCAGACTATGAGTATGATAAGCTTACACAAAGACTAAAAAAATTAGAAAAAGAGCATCCAGAGCTTATTGTAAAGAGCTCCCCAACTCAAAAAATTGGTGGAAAAACTAAGAATATATTTACACAAGTTGTACATGATGTACAGATGCAGAGTCTACAAGACGTATTTTCTTTAGGAGAAGTTGAAGAATTTGTAGATAAGGTAAAAGAGGAGTATAAAGATCAGACTAGATTTTGTGTTGAGACTAAAATTGATGGGCTATCTGTTTCCTTAGAATATGTAGATGGTGTACTAGTTAGAGGGTCTACAAGAGGAGATGGATTTGTAGGAGAAGATGTAACACAAAATATAAAAATGATAAAGGATATACCACAAAGACTTAGTAGTAACGATACTATAGAAGTAAGAGGTGAAGTATATCTTCCAAGAAAAGAATTTGAAAAAATAAATGAAGAGCTTATAGCAAATAATAAACAGCAATTATCAAATCCAAGAAATGCAGCTGCTGGTACATTAAGACAGTTAGATAGTGAGTTAGTAAAAAAAAGAAATCTAAGTATTTTTGTATTTAATGTTCAAAAAGGCAAGAGTTTTTCGAGTCATTATGAGAGTTTAGACTATTTAAATAAATTAGGTATAAAAACTATAGCTGTAAGATATTTGTGCTCTACTAAAGAGGAAGTAATAAATGCAATTAAGAAAATAGGCAATATGAGAGATGAGCTTGAGTATGATATTGATGGTGCAGTTGTAAAGGTAGATAATTTATTAATTCGTCAAGAAATGGGGCAAACAGTAAAAGTACCTAAATGGGCTGTAGCATATAAATATCCTCCTGAGCAAAAGGAGACAAAAGTACTAGATATTGCATTACAAGTTGGAAGAACAGGTCAAGTAACGCCAGTAGTTATACTAGAGCCTGTAAGAGTCGCTGGTAGCATTATTTCAAAAACAACACTTCATAATTTCGATTTTATGAGAGAAAAAGATATTCGTATTGGAGATACTGTCATAATTCAAAAGGCAGGAGATGTTATACCAGAAGTTGACAGAGTATTAAAAGAAAAAAGAGATGGAACTCAAAAAGAGTTTGAAATACCTAAAGTATGTCCAGTATGTGGCGAAGAACTAGAAAAAGAGGAGAGTGAGGTAGCTCTTAGATGCACCAATAGTGAGTGCCCAGCTCAAATATATAGAAGCATAACTCACTTTGTCTCAAGAGACTGTATGGATATATCTGGAATGGGAGAAGCAATAGTAGATGCTTTAATAGATAAAAATTTACTTAAAGATGTAGCTGATATATATTCTTTAAAGTTTGAGGACTTTATGTCTCTTGAGGGATTTAAAGAAAAATCATCACAAAATTTAGTTGATGCAGTCGAAAAAAGTAAATCTAATTCTTTAGATAAACTACTTTTTGGACTTGGAATAAGGCATATAGGAAAAAGAGCTGCTAAAATTTTGTCTGAGAATTTTGATGATATATATAAAGTAAAAGAGGCATCTGTTGAACAATTAAATTCTCTAGAGGATTTTGGAAACATTATGGCTGAATCAGTATATGAGTTTTTCAGGAAACCTCAGACAAATATTATAATAGAAAAATTAGATAAAGCGGGTGTTAATTTAAAAGGAAATAAAAAGCAAAAAAAATCAGAAATACTTCTAGGAAAAACAGTTTGTGTTACAGGTTCTTTTGATAACTATTCTAGAAATGATATTGTTAGTATGATAGAAGAAAATTCAGGAAAAGCTTCATCGTCAGTTTCTAAAAAGACTAGCTTTTTAATTGCAGGAGAATCTGCAGGCTCAAAGCTAAATAAAGCTAATGAGCTCGATATAGAAGTCTTATCCATTGATGATTTTATAAAAATAATTGAAGAAGGGAATAAATAATGAATCCACTAATTAAAACATTAGCAAATAGTAGTAACTATACATCGTTAATTAGAGAAATTACTAAAAAAGATAAAAATAGATTAAGTATATCTGGCCTTACTGATAGCAGTAAGGCTTGGATGGTTTATGGTATAACTCAAAATACAGATAAAAGCTCAATAGTAATTTGTAATAATGTATTTCAAGCAAATAAAATAATACAGGACTTAAAATTTTTAGCAAGTGACATTGAGATTATTTATTTGCCGGCAAGGCAACTGCAATACTATGATATTGATGCAGAAAGTAAAGATATAGCAAATCAAAGAATGTATGCAATTGAAAGAATACTTAGCAAAAAAAGAAATATTGTTGTTACAACAATTGACTCCTTACTTGTAAAAATGTTTCCAAATGCTAGATATAAAGGCGAAGACTTTTGTATAAAAGTAGGAGACAATATTTCAATAAATGAAGTGGTTGAGAAACTATCTAAGTTTGGATTTGAAAGAACAGAAAATGTTGAGGGAAAAGGACAATTTGCAGTACGTGGTGGAATTATAGATGTATTTTGTATAAATAATGATCTGCCTTTTAGAATAGAGTTCTTTGGTGATGATGTAGATAGTATTAGAACATTTGATACAATTACTCAAAGAAGTATTGATACTGTAAAGAAGATAGATATGTCTCAGGTTTCTGAAAATTATGTGACACAAGAAAAAGTGGAAGCTGTTATATCTGAACTTAAGAAATTTTGTAATGAGGGAAATATTAGTGAGGAATTAAAAGGAAATATTTTAGAAGATATAGAGAAGATAAAGAATGGTTCTTTAGATAATTTAATAGATAAATATTTTAATATATTAGTAAAAAGACCTGAGAATTTGTTAGATTACTTAAATGATTATAATATATTTTTAGACGAGCCAACTAAATGCAAAGATAAGGCAAATAGTATTGCGTATGAAAATACAGAGACTATAAAAGTGCTAGCTCAAAGGGAGTATATTTATATGCCTTTTGTAAATACATATTTATCCTTTGAAGAAATAGAGACAAGAATTGATAACATGATGAGTATATATCTTGAGAGAATAAATATTGATAAGCTAGTACAAAGAAATAGAATAGTATATAATTTTAGTATTAAAGAGGCTAATTTTTACAAAAGCTCACTTGAAGTTTTAAATTTAGATATCCAAAGAGCAAAGGATAAAGCAGTTCTTTTAGTATTTCCAACAGATACAAGATATATGCAAGTAAAGAATTATTTACTAGATAATCGTATAAAAATAGAAGAAGTAAATAATATTTTTGCACTTGACGAGCTTGAAAATGGAAAAGTATATATAACAAAAGGAATTGTATCAGGTGGATTTTATTCAGATGAGTTTGAAATACTTGTAATAGCAGAGCCAGTAAGTGGTCTTTCTACTACAACAAAAAGAATAAAAAAGACAAGTGTTGGACAAAAAATAAATACATATGCAGATCTTCAAGAAGGAGACTATGTAGTACATGAAAATCACGGTATTGGTATATATCGTGGAGTTGAAACAATAAGAGTACAAGATATTCAAAAAGACTATATAAAAATTGAATATGCAAATAAAGGGATGCTTTATGTACCGATTGCTCAGCTTGACTGTGTTGGAAAGTATGTGTGTGATGACGATGCAAAGCCAAAGATAAATTCTTTAGGTGGAAAAGAATGGGATAAAACTAAGAGCAAAGTAAAGACTCATGTAAAAGAGATTGCAAAAGATCTTATGCTTTTATATGCAAAAAGAGAAAAGATGAAAGGATTTGCCTTTGAAAAAGACACACCATGGCAAAAAGAATTTGAAGACTCTTTTGAATATGAGCTTACAAGGGATCAAAAGACTGCTTTAGAGGAAATAAAAGAAGATATGGAAAGTGATAAACCAATGGATAGACTTCTTTGTGGTGATGTTGGATACGGAAAAACAGAGCTTGCACTTCGTGCAGCTTTTAAAGCTGTTATGAGTAGTAAACAGGTTGCATATCTTGTTCCTACAACTGTTCTTGCGCTTCAGCAGTATAGAACTTTTGAGTCTAGAATGAAAGATTTTGGAGTCAGAGTTGAATTCTTAAGTAGGTTTAAAACAAAAAAAGAGCAGACTGATATATTAAAAGATTTAGTAGACGGAAAAATAGATATAATTGTTGGAACTCATAGAATATTATCTAAGGATGTATTTTTTAAAGACTTAGGTTTACTTATAATTGATGAGGAGCATAGATTTGGAGTAAAAGATAAAGAAGCAATAAAAGTATTAAAAGAAACAGTAGATGTATTATCAATGACAGCAACACCTATTCCAAGAACGTTACATATGTCAATGATTGGAATTAGAGGAATGAGTACATTAAGCGAGCCTCCAATGGAAAGGCTTCCTGTACATACATATGTATTAGAATATAATGATCAAGTAATTAAAGAGGCAATCGAAAAAGAACTTTCTAGAGATGGTCAAGTTATATATTTAAATAATAGGGTAAATAAACTAGATGATATTGTTGGACGCCTAAGAAATCTGGTTCCAGAAGCAAGAATAGGAGTTGCGCATGGGCAAATGCCACCAGATATTGTAGAAGATGTAATGCTAAGATTCATTACTCATGAAATAGATATTATTGTTTGTACAACTATTCTAGAATCAGGAATAGATGTTCCAAATGCTAATACTTTGGTTGTAGAGGATGCTGATACTTTAGGACTTGCACAGCTGTATCAAATAAGAGGTAGAGTAGGAAGGTCTAGTAGACTTGCTTATGCATATATTACATATGAATCAAATAAATCTTTGTCTGAAGTATCTCAAAAAAGATTAAAGGCAATAAAAGATTTTACAGAGTTTGGAAGTGGCTTTAAAATTGCCTTAAGAGATTTGGAGATAAGAGGTGCCGGAAATCTTCTTGGAAGAGAGCAACATGGACATATGGCAAAAGTAGGTTACGAATTATATCTAGCTCTTCTTGAAAAAGCAATTAGAGAAGAAAAAGAAGGTAAAGATGTAGTTGCAAAAGAAGAGGTATATAAAGAAGTTAAAATGGATATTAATGTATCAGCATATATTAGTGATATGTATATAAAAGATCCTATACAAAAGATTGATATGTATCAAAAAATATCAGATATAAAAAACGAAGAAGAGTCTATGGAAGTTGTAGATGAGCTACTTGATAGATTTGGTGATATACCTAAGGAAACAGAAAACTTAATTAAAATAGTAGAAATAAGAAATAAAGCGAGAAAGCTTGGAATTACAAGGATTTTAGCTACAGAAAAGATGATTAAATTTGAGCCTATGAATTTAAAAATCGCATTGACAAATGATTTTAATAATGATATACTTATCCGTGTACAGTTAGAGATTAGTAAGTTAGAAAATACTATAAAGGAAAAGGGGTAAAGATATGAATAGTAAAACAAGAAATTTAAAAGCTGGAAGTGAAAATGGTGTAATTATTGCTATACTTGCTATTTTACTAATTATAGTAGTTGCTATAGTTGGTGTTGTGGTGGCAAGAGATAATGCAGCAATTGCTACTTTTGATGGCGGTAAAGTTACAAGAAAAGAATATCAAATATACTATGAAATGTTTGCACCATATTTACAATCAATGGGATATGACTCAGAATCAATTCCAGAGCAAGTATTAATGAAGGCAGCTTCTGATAAGATGATTTTAACTGATGCCGAAGCGGCTGGAGTTGAATTATCAGAAGAAGATAAAAATGAAATAGAAGAAATGTTTAGTGATGAAGAGTACATAGATTATTTTAAACAATATTATACTTTTAGTATAGATTCATTAAAGAAAATATATTACAATGATTATCTTATTCAAGCATATATTCAAAAACTAGGTGATGAAGCTGATAATGCAACAATAGAAGAATATATAAAATCAAAATATGATGAAGGAGAAGAAGTTGATATGAATGCATATGACACATCTCATATACTATTCTCTTTTACAAAAGATGATGGAACTACAATGAGTGATGATGAGAAAGCTACTCTAAAAACAGAAGCTGAAGAAGTTCTTCAAAGAGCTTTAAATGGAGAAGATTTTGCAACACTTGCTCAAGAGTACTCAGATGATACTACAGCTTCACAAGGTGGACAATATACAATGTATGATGATAGTTATACAGTTTCACAATACACAGATACTGTAAAAGGTATGGAAGTTGGAGAAGTTTATGGTGAGCTAGTAGAGACAACATATGGCTATCATATTATAAAACTTAACGCTATAACTGAAGGCGGAAGAGTAAATGATGAAAATGAGAGAGCAGAATATGCTAATACTCTATTTAATAATGTAGTTGAAGATAAGAATTTACAATATGATGAGGAAAAATTTAAAGATTTTGTAAATACAATTGATCCTGGTGTATATTCTGAAGAGGATGAAACTGACACAACAACAGATACAACTACAGACACAGACACTACAACACAAGAATAGGAGATAATATGGAAGCAATCTTTAGTAAATCTAATTCAAATGTAAAATTTGTTAGAAGCCTAAATGAGAAGAAATTTAGAGTTAAAAATAATGCTTTTTATTTAGAAGGAATTAAGGTTGTAAATGAAATATTAGATGGAAATAAAGCGATAGACATTATGTTTATCGCTTATTCTAAATCTATATTAATTAATTTAAACGGCGGAAAGCAAATTTTAGATAGAATAATAAATTTAAGAAATATAAAGGTTTTAGAATTTGATGAAAATACATTTAGATATATGACTGATACAGTAACACCTCAAGGAATATTAGCTGTAATGAAAATGCCTAAATATAATGTTGATGAGGAGATAAAAAATAACACTAAAAACATTGTGGTTTTAGATAAAGTACAAGATTTAGGAAACATAGGAACTATAATTAGAAGCTGTAATGCCTTTGATGTTGATATAGTTATTTGTACACCATCTACGGCTGATGTTTATTCTCCTAAAGCTCTAAGGTCAACAATGGGAGGAATTTTAAACACTAAGATAATATATGTAAATGATTTGAGCTTTTTTGAGACTTTAAGTAATAATGGATATTTTATTGTATCAACAAGTCTTGAAACTAGTAATACATTAAAAGATATTGATTTTTCTAAAAAATATGCGTTTGTTATGGGAAATGAAGCAAGCGGTGTATCAGAAGAAGTGTTTAATAAATCGGATATTTTAGTAAAAATTCCAATGACAGATAAGATTGAATCATTAAATGTTGGTGTGGCTACATCAATTATATTATATGAGCAATATAAAAGTAAAAACATCTAGATTATTTCTAGATGTTTTTTTGCTTTTAGGAATGACTCATTTCTTCTTCATTTATTGGTTTATATAAAGCAATGGCACCGATTCCGCAAATACCAACTAAAACAAAGATAATTCTACTTAGCATACTAGTCATTCCACCAAATATAGAACCGATTAGGTCTACTTTGAATAATCCTAGTATACCCCAGTTTAAGGCACCTATTATAACTAGGGTAAGTAATATATTGTATAAAGTTTTCATAAATACCTCCTGACAAAAATATTTTGTCAGAAATATTTTGTGTAAAAATAAACATTATATTACAAATTAAAATATATTTTCTAATATTTCGAACAATTTAAATGTGTATCTTATTTCTTCTTCCTTTTTTTCATCATTTTTTTTTATGTTATTAATACCTGGAACTATGGTATTTAAATTTGTTAAGTTTTGAATGTTATCTTTATTAGGTAGCATAGAAGAGAAAATAATAAAGACATAGATATAGACAATTAAGTGTTTTTTTATTAAATAAAAATTTATCTTTTCTATAAAAATCTTTTTTTTATTATTCAAATTTATCACCATTAATATGATGTGTAGAATAAAAAAAATTACTATAAGAAAAAATACTAATAATGTCAATGAATATAATAAAACAAAATTTTTAAATAAAATAATTTAAAATATTAACCAGAGGTGTGGTTATTATGAAAATTATAAAGGTGTGTACATTTGTTGCAAATTATACTCATTCATGTATTGTTGCAAATAATTTTATTTCTAAGGAGTATGATAATGCTAAAGTTATATATATAAATGAAAGTAGTGAAAAAGAGAAATTAAAAAAAATAGTAAATAAATATTTTAAAAATATTAATAAAAAAATTATATATATGGAGTGGTTAAATGAGGAAGTTGTAAATGACTATGTAAATGAGAATATAATTCTTGTTGTAAATGGAAGTGAGAGTTTTATTTCAAGAGTAAATGAGTATTTATGTTTTATTCAAAATGAAATACTAGTTATCAATTGCTATAATATTATGAATTTAAAGACTAATATATCAGATATTATAGCAAGTCATGATTACTATTTAAATACTGACGGAATACAAATTAGAAATGATAAAACTTGTTAATTTTATAATTATCATATATAATTAATACATAAGGCGGTGATTAGTATGAGATCATTGTTTAAAGGTATTAAGGGAATAATTATATTAATATTCTTAGTTATAATTTTTATCATTGGATATTTTATAATTGATGGATATAATTTATATAAAAGTGTGTTAGAAGAAGTAAGCTTGCAAGATAAAGTAGCTCAAATAACAAATGATGAAGATTACGTAAATTTAGAAGATATTGACAAAGAGTATATTAATGCTGTTATAGCAGTAGAGGATAAAAGATTTTATGAGCATTTTGGTATAGATTTGTACTCTATTGGTAGAGCGTTATTAAATAATATAGAAAATCAAGAAATAATTGGAGGAGGAAGTACAATTACTCAACAACTTGCTAAAAATATGTATTTTGATCAGAAAAAGAAGCTTACAAGAAAAGTTGCTGAGTTATTTGTAGCATTTGATTTAGAGGAAAATTATTCTAAAGATGATATACTAGAGATGTATGTTAATGTAATTTATTTTGGGGATGGATATTACGGTATAAAAGAAGCAAGTAATGGATACTTTCAAAAGCAACCTGCCGAGCTAGATTTAAATGAGGCTACTCTGCTTGCAGGTATTCCAAATGCACCTAGTGCCTATCAATTAAGTAACAACTCTAGTTATACATATCAAAGGCAGATAATCGTTATAAATTCAATGGTGGACTGTGGATATCTGGATAGAGAGACAGCAGATAATTTAATAAATAAAATTAAGGAAAGTAAGGGGATATAACCTTACTTTTTTCTTTAAAAAATGTTAAAATATATATATCAAAAAGGAGATTAATATGAACGTATATTTAGTAAGACATGGTGATGATGATGAAAGATATAGAGGTGGATGGAGTAATTTGCCTCTTATAGCCAAAGGAATTGATAAGTCTAAAAAGCTTGCAGAGTATCTTGTAAGTAATCAAAATAATAGTATAAAGACTGATAGAATAATATCAAGTGATTTAAAAAGAGCTAGTATGACAGCAGATATAATAAATGAAAAATTAGGTGTTGATATTAAATATGATGAAAGATTAAGAGAAAATAATAATGGATTTCTTGCAGGAATGTTAAATGAAGAAGCAATAAAAAAGTATCCAAATGCGTTTTTCTCTTCACTTAAATATGATGAGAGATTTCCTGGCGGTGAGTCACCAAAAGAGTTTTTTCATAGAATTAGAAAAGATTTTTTTGATATTATTAAAGAAAATAAGGATGTAGAGAATTTAATGATTGTAACTCATGCAGGAGTAATTAGTATTATTTGTCATATAATCGCTAAAAAAAGATGGTCTAATAAAAATAAATCTTTAAAGATACCAAAGACTTCTATAACAAAGATTGTAATAAATAAAGATAGTAAAAATATATGCTATATAGGATTTAAGCCACATTTAGATAAATAAGGCAAAATACTTAAGAAAGATATAGCAAATTTACATAAATTGTGATATAATATTATTGCTTTATGGAGGTAGAAATGAATACAGAAGAACTTTATACATATATACTAACAGTTTTTGAAGGAAAGAGCTTTGAAAACTTAATATTAAATAAAAGAAATACTGAATATAAGGAATCATTTGAAAATGATTATCGTGAGAAAATAATAAATGCTATGAATACAAATGAGTATACCAAAGTTATGGATAAACTCTCAAAAAGCTTTTTAACAAATTTAGCTAAAGGTACAAATGGAAAAAAATTTACAAAAGAAGATTGTAATAAGATATTAGAGATATATCATAAATTAATTGAAAATATTTCTGATTTTCAAAAGCCATATGAAAGAATAGCACTTGAGCACTTTACAGAAGTAAGGAACTTTATAAACGAGTTTACTTCAAGAAAAGAAGAGGCAACAGCTTCATCTTCTTATTCACCAGAGTTTATTTTGAAAGTTCTTGATGTAAAAGAAAATGAATTAAAAGGAAAATCTTTAGATATAGGCTGTGGAAAAAGAGGAGAGCTTGTAGAGCATTTAGCATCAAGAGGCGTAGACTCATATGGAATTGATATCGAATGTGATGATTCTGATAGATTAGAGCAGGAGGATTGGTTAATAAAAGATTATCCAGAAAATACTTATGATTTAATTACATCAAATTTGACTTTTACAAAGTATTTTAATGATGCAAATCTTGAGGAGCAAAATGATGAGGAATGTATAGAGTATGCTCAAAGCTATATGAAGATATTAAATTCACTAAAGATTGGTGGAAAATGGCATTATGTTCCAGCAGTTACATTTATTGAAGAGCTATTACCAGATGATAAATTTGAAGTTACTAATAGCTTTATTAACGATAATATAATGAGAACAGTAGTAAAAAGAATAAAGTAAATTAAATTAAATACACTTATAATTTAAATTATAAGTGTATTTTTAAAAACGCACATTTGTTCTTAAAAATATTGTCAAATACTCTGTACTATGATATAATACATATAATTTTGAAGGTGAGGATATGAATGATAAATTAATAATAAAAGGAGCAAAAGAAAATAATTTAAAAAACATTAGTCTTGAAATACCTAGAGATAAGTTGGTTGTATTTACTGGATTATCTGGCTCTGGTAAGTCATCTTTAGCTTTTGATACAATTTATGCTGAGGGACAGAGAAGATATGTCGAATCTCTATCTTCTTATGCAAGACAATTTTTAGGAATAATGGAAAAGCCTAATGTGGAATATATAGAGGGACTTTCACCAGCAATATCAATAGATCAAAAGACTACGTCAAAAAATCCACGTTCTACAGTTGGAACTGTAACAGAAATATATGATTATCTAAGACTATTATATGCAAGAGTTGGAATACCTCATTGTCCTAATTGTGGTAAGAGAATAAAGAGGCAAACAATAGATGAGATTGTAGATAAAATATTAGAGTATGAAGAAGGAACAAAAATATTGGTTATGACACCAGTAATTCGAGGAAGAAAAGGAGAACACCAAAAAGTTCTTGAGAGAGTATTAAAAGATGGATATATTAGGGCAAGAATTGATGGTGAGACATATGATTTATCTGAAGAGATTCCATCTTTAGAAAAGCAAAAAAAACATAACATAGATATAGTTATTGATAGACTTGTTGTACGATCAGATATTAGAAAAAGACTAGCAGATTCTGTAGAGCTAGCCTTAAAATATGCTGAAAATCTTGTTATTATTGCTAATCTAAATGATGGTACTGAGCAGGTCTTTTCACAAAATTATGCTTGCGTTGATTGTGGAATAAGTTTAGAAGAGTTAACTCCTAGAATGTTTTCTTTTAATAGTCCTTTTGGTGCATGTCCATATTGCACTGGACTTGGAGAAATTCTAAGGATTGATCCAGAAAAAATAATGCCAAATAAAGAAAAGTCTTTATCAGATTATGGTTGTATTAAAGGTTGGACTGGAGCAGGAAGTATAGTTGATGGTATAAGTAGAATGTATATTGAGGGACTATGTAAGCACTATAATATAAATCCAACAACTAAGCTAAAAGATTTGCCAGAAAGCTTTATGCAAGTGCTATTATATGGAAGTAATGGAGAGAAAATTAAATTTGTACATAAAGGAAAGGGTCTTCAAAGAGAGTTTGAAGATGAGTTTGAGGGCGTTATAAACACTCTACAAAGGAGATTTAATGAGACAAAATCTCAAGGAATGAAGACTTTTTATGAAGGATTTATGTCTAGTTCTCACTGTGATTATTGTGATGGAGCAAGACTAAAAAAAGAATCACTTGCAGTAACAATTGGAAGACTTAACATATATGAGCTTTGTAATAGAAATATATTAGATATTAAAGGATATATAAATAAAGAATATGAAAAAATGAGTCAAAAAGACAAGACTATTGCAGAGCAAATTGTTAAAGAGTTAAATTCTAGACTACAGTTTTTAATAGATGTTGGACTTAGCTATTTAACTCTATCTAGAAGTGCTGGGACTCTATCTGGAGGAGAATCTCAAAGAATAAGACTTGCAACACAAATTGGTTCTGGTCTTACAGGAGTATTATATATCTTAGATGAGCCAAGTATAGGACTGCATCAAAAAGATAATGAGAAGCTATTAAATTCATTAAAGAAAATGAGAGATTTAGGAAATACTTTAATTGTAGTTGAGCATGATGAAGATACAATGAGACAGTCAGATTTTATTGTAGATATTGGACCTGGTGCAGGAGTTCATGGCGGAAGTGTCGTATTTGCTGGAAAGCCAAAAGATATAGTAAACTGTGAAGAATCAATTACAGGTAAGTATTTGAGTGGAAAGCTAAAAATACCAGTACCTAAAACTAGAAGAAAAACAAAAGTTGGTTATCTTGAAGTAAAGGGAGCAAAAGAGCATAACTTAAAAAATATTAATGTTAAGATTCCGGTAGGAGTATTTAACTGTGTTACTGGTGTTTCTGGCTCTGGTAAATCAACTCTTGTAAATGAGATAATCTGTAAAACAATGGAAAGAGATTTAAACAGAGCATATACTAGACCAGGAAAATGTAGAGAAATAAAAGGACTTGAATATTTTGATAAAGTAATAAACATAGATCAGTCACCTATAGGAAGAACTCCTAGATCAAATCCAGCAACATATACTGGTATGTTTGATGCTATAAGAGATATATTTGCCGGTACAAATGAAGCAAAGCTTAGGGGATATGCTAAAGGAAGATTTAGCTTTAATATTCCAGGTGGAAGATGTGAAGCATGTTCTGGTGATGGAATAATAAAAATAGAGATGAATTTTTTGCCTGATGTGTATGTTCCATGTGAAGTTTGTAAAGGAAAGAGATACTCAAGAGAAACTCTTGAAGTAAAATATAAAGGAAAGAGTATTAGTGATGTACTGGATATGACTGTTGAAGAAGGGCTTGAATTCTTTAAAAATATTCCAACAATAAAGAATAAATTACAGACTCTAATGGACGTTGGTCTTGGATATATTAAGATAGGACAGCCTTCAACAACACTTTCTGGTGGTGAAGCTCAAAGAATAAAGCTTGCCACAGAACTATCAAAGCGCTCTACAGGAAAAACTATGTATATTTTAGATGAACCGACAACTGGTCTTCATATGGCAGATGTTCATAAGCTTATTAATATATTACAAAGACTTGTAGATGGAGGAAATACATTACTTGTAATAGAGCATAATCTAGATGTTATTAAAAGTGCAGACTACTTAATAGATTTAGGACCTGAAGGAGGAGACAATGGTGGAACAATAGTAGCACAAGGAACACCAGAACAAGTAGCAAAAGTTAAAGAGAGCTATACAGGTGAATTTTTAAGAAAGATATTATAAAAAAGAGGAAGAATTTTTTCTTCCTCTTTTATGTATTATGTGCAATTAGCAACAACAGCAACAAAGAACGATTATAATAAGTATTATCCAAATACAGCAGCAGTTTCCGCCTCCGAATAATCCATTACCGCCAAATCCGCAATTTCCGCATCCGTTGCATCCGCAACCTCCACAGTTATTACATCCGCATCTTTCATCCATCATCTAAATTCACCTCTCTTTGTTATATATAAACTTCTAATTACTTTCAAAGAAAGTATCGAAGTTTAATGGTGTAGATGAATTCTTTTCTTGACATATAAAATACAGAATAATAAGTATAAGTACTAGGACTATTAACCATACTAGATTATCACTATCTATGCACATACATTTCACTCCTTTGTTTGTTGAGCGATACTCAACTTAATATAATATATTCTAATTAGTTTTTTTTGTTACAATATAAATTATAAAAAGTAAAAAGATGAATTATATTATTGAACAATTATGTTGCATTATGATATAATCAAAACTGATAAAAAAAGGTGGAATAAGTTTGAAAAAAAATGATGAAATTGAATTAGAGATCATAGATAACGGAATAAACTTAGAAGGAATTGCCAGAGCTGAAAATAAAGTAGTATTTGTTCCGGGTGCAATAGAGGGAGAAAAAGTTTTAGCAAAAATTATTAAGGTAAATAGCTCGTATTGCATAGGAAAGATAGAGAATATAATTGAGAGGAGTCCAGATAGAGTAGAGCCTTTTTGTAGTGTATATAAAAGATGTGGAGGCTGTTCAGGACAGCATATAAGATATAAAAAACAACTTGATATAAAAAGAGAATTAGTAAAAAATACACTTGCAAAGCAAAAAGTAGAGTATAAAGCTTTAGATAGTGTTATTGGAATGGGGATACCATTAACATATAGAAACAAGGCACAATATCCAGTAAGAAAAACAATAGAAGGGGAAAATAAAATAGGATTCTATGCTAAAAGAAGTCATGAAGTAATAGAAAATGAAGAATGTCTTATTCAAAATGAGGAGATAGATAAACTATCTAAAGAAATATTTAAATTACTACTTTTAAAAGGCTTTAGTGGATATAATGAACAAAATGGTATAGGAGATATTAGACATATACTCATACGTCGAGGCTATCATACATCTGAGACAATGGTTGTAATTGTTGTTAATAATAAAGAATTATTTGAAGATGTGAGAATGGAAGAAATAGTAAATATATTAAAAGATAATGATAGTATAAAAACTATTGTACTAAACTTAAATTCTTCTAGGACAAATGAGATTTTAGGAAAAGAAGAGAAAATCATATATGGAAACGGATACATAACAGATTTTGTTGGAAAATATAAATATTATATAAGCTCAAAGTCATTTTTTCAAGTTAATACTGTACAAGCAGAAGTATTATATAATGAGTTAAAGAAAAAACTAAAGCTTAAGAAAGACGATATCCTTTTTGACTTATATAGTGGTGTTGGCTCTATCGGAATATTTTTAAGTGATAGTGTTAAAAAGGTGTATGGGATAGAAATAGAAAAGCAAGCAGTTAAAATGGCAAATATGAACTTAAAAATAAATAACGTTACAAATGCTGAGTATATTGCTGGTAGTGTAGAAGATAAAATAGTTGAATTTGAAAAGAGAAGTATACATCCAGATGTTATAGTTGTTGATCCACCAAGAAAGGGCTTAGATTTAGAGAGTATAGAGTATATAATAAAATTTAGACCCAAAAAAATAGGATATGTTAGTTGTAATCCAGCAACTTTTGCAAGAGATTTAAAATTACTTAGCCAGTACTATTTAGTAGGAACAATTACTCCTGTTGATTTATTTCCAAACAGTGAGCATGTAGAGTGCGTTACAGTACTGACTCTTAAAAATGATTAGAAATTGAAAGGAACAGAATATGATTATTTTAATTTCAGGCGCTTCTCATACAGGAAAAACAGTATTAGCTCAAAAGTTATTAGAAAAATATAAGTATCCATATTTGTCTATAGATCATTTAAAGATGGGGCTTATTAGAAGTAAAAATACAAATTTAGCCCCAGATGATAGTGATGAAAAATTAACTAAGTATTTATGGCCAATAGTAAGAGAAATAATAAAGACAAATGTAGAGAATAATCAAAATTTAATTATTGAGGGATGTTATATTCCTTTTAACTATAAAGATGATTTTGAGGCTAAATATTTAAATAATATTAGGTATGTATGTTTAATCATGACAAGTGAATATATAGATAGGCATTATGAGGATATAATAGAGCATGAAAATAAAATAGAAAAAAGATTATATGAATCAGATATTAATATAGAAAATTTAAAAAAAGAAAATATAAATAATTTGAAGATGTGTAAGAAATATAATGATGATTATATTTTAATAGATGAAGAATATAATGTAGATTTTAAAATGTAATGGAGGGGTATTATGGATTATAGAAGGTTTAAAAATACTATAGTATGTAGAATAGATAAAGGAGAAGAAATACTTGAAAAAATAAAAGAGATTGCATTAAAAGAAAATATAAAGCTTGCAAATATTAATGCACTTGGTGCAACAAATGATTTTACTGTTGGAGTATTTAAAACAGAAGAGAAAAAATACTACTCAAATGAATTTAGAGGAGATTTTGAAATTGTTTCTCTTACTGGAACTATTAATACTATGAATGGAGAATTTTATACACATATTCATATGAGTGCTGGCAATGACAAGGGTGAGGTTTTTGGTGGACATTTAAATAGAGCAATTGTTAGTGCTACATGTGAAATGGTAATAAATATAATAGATGGAGTAGTAGATAGAGACTTTAATGATGAAATAGGATTAAATTTATTTAAATTTTAAAAGATAAAATAATATAGCTTAAAAATAAGTAGTATTGTTTAAAGACAATACTATTTTTTTTAGATAAAATTGCAAAATACATATAGCTATGATAAAATTTAAGAGAAAATTATAAATAAGAAGAGGAAAGCCAATGAAGATTGAAGATGAGATTTTTAAGAAAAGTGAAATTGATTATGATAAGTTAATACCTTATGGTTTCAAGTGCGAAAACGGCAAGTATGTTTATTCAAAAAAGATAATGAATAATACTTTTCAAGTTTATATTACTGTTATAGATAAGGCAAGGGTAGATGGGAAAATTATAGATTTAGAATTTGGAGATGAATATACAAATTATCGCCTTGAAGGAGAAGTAGGAGAGTTTGTTGGAAGAGTTAGAGAAGAGTTTGAAAATATTTTAAATGATATAAAAAATAAATGTGCTATTACAAAGTATTTTGCTACGGAGCAAGCTAATAGAATTGCAAGTCTAATAAAAGAAAATTATGGAGATATTCCAGGATTTCTATGGGAAAAATTTCCAGGATATGGTGTATTTAGAAATTCTTGTAATAGAAAATGGTATGCAGCAATTATGAATATTAATAGAAATAAAATTGATAGTAGTGCAGATGATGAAGTTGAAATAATTGATGTAAAAGTAGACGAGGATAAAATATCAGATATCTTAAATAAAAAAGGAATATATAAAGGATATCACATGAATAAGGATAATTGGGTTTCAATTATTTTAGATGATACTCTAAGTGATGAGGAGATAATGTATTACATAGAAAAAAGTCATGAATATACAGATATGCCAGACGAATGGATTATTCCTGCAAATCCTAAGTACTATGATATTATAAATTGCTTCAATGATACAGATACAATTATTTGGAAACAATCAAATAATATAAAAATAGGAGATATAGTATATATTTATGTAGCTGATCCATATTCTGCAATATTATACCAATGTAAAGTATTAGAGGCAAATATTCCATATGAATATAAGAGTAAAAATGTCTCAATGAAAAAGGCTATGAGAATAAAATTATTAAAAAAGTATGATGAGAATTTATTTACTTTTAAGAAAATTAACGAATATGGAATAAAAGCAATAAGAGGGCCAAGAAGTATTACGGAAAAATTAAGTAAGAAATTAAATAAGGAGGGAAAATGTCTTTAATAAGTGTAAAGAATTTAACTTTTAAATATGATGGGAGTTTAGATAATGTATTTGAAAA